>NZ_CP040244.1:562500-862500 GCF_005517195.1 Streptomyces vilmorinianum
GAGGGGAAGTGAAACATCTCAGTACCCTCAGGAAGAGAAAACAACCGTGATTCCGGGAGTAGTGGCGAGCGAAACCGGATGAGGCCAAACCGTATGCGTGTGATACCCGGCAGGGGTTGCGCATACGGGGTTGTGGGATCTCTCTTTCACAGTCTGCCGGCTGTGAGACGAGTCAGAAACCGTTGATGTAGGCGAAGGACATGCGAAAGGTCCGGCGTAGAGGGTAAGACCCCCGTAGCTGAAACATCAACGGCTCGTTTGAGAGACACCCAAGTAGCACGGGGCCCGAGAAATCCCGTGTGAATCTGGCGGGACCACCCGCTAAGCCTAAATATTCCCTGGTGACCGATAGCGGATAGTACCGTGAGGGAATGGTGAAAAGTACCGCGGGAGCGGAGTGAAATAGTACCTGAAACCGTGTGCCTACAAGCCGTGGGAGCGTCGCTCACATCTTCGGATGTGGGTCGTGACTGCGTGCCTTTTGAAGAATGAGCCTGCGAGTTTGCGGTGTGTTGCGAGGTTAACCCGTGTGGGGAAGCCGTAGCGAAAGCGAGTCCGAATAGGGCGATTCAGTAGCACGCTCAAGACCCGAAGCGGAGTGATCTAGCCATGGGCAGGTTGAAGCGGAGGTAAGACTTCGTGGAGGACCGAACCCACCAGGGTTGAAAACCTGGGGGATGACCTGTGGTTAGGGGTGAAAGGCCAATCAAACTCCGTGATAGCTGGTTCTCCCCGAAATGCATTTAGGTGCAGCGTCGTGTGTTTCTTGCCGGAGGTAGAGCACTGGATAGGCGATGGGCCCTACCGGGTTACTGACCTTAGCCAAACTCCGAATGCCGGTAAGTGAGAGCGCGGCAGTGAGACTGTGGGGGATAAGCTCCATGGTCGAGAGGGAAACAGCCCAGAGCATCGACTAAGGCCCCTAAGCGTACGCTAAGTGGGAAAGGATGTGGAGTCGCAGAGACAACCAGGAGGTTGGCTTAGAAGCAGCCACCCTTGAAAGAGTGCGTAATAGCTCACTGGTCAAGTGATTCCGCGCCGACAATGTAGCGGGGCTCAAGCGTACCGCCGAAGTCGTGTCATTGCAGTACATACCCCCAACGGGGACTGTGATGGGTAGGGGAGCGTCGTGTGCCGGGTGAAGCAGCCGCGGAAGCGAGTTGTGGACGGTTCACGAGTGAGAATGCAGGCATGAGTAGCGATACACACGTGAGAAACGTGTGCGCCGATTGACTAAGGGTTCCTGGGTCAAGCTGATCTGCCCAGGGTAAGTCGGGACCTAAGGCGAGGCCGACAGGCGTAGTCGATGGACAACCGGTTGATATTCCGGTACCCGCTTTGAAACGCCCAATATCGAGCCCATTAATGCTAAGGCCGTGAAGCCGCCCCGGAGCCTTCGGGCAAAGGGGAGTGGTGGAGCCGCTGACCCAAGGTGGTAGTAGGTAAGCGATGGGGTGACGCAGGAAGGTAGTCCAGCCCGGGCGGTGGTTGTCCCGGGGTAAGGGTGTAGGGCGCTGTCTAGGCAAATCCGGACAGCACATAGCCTGAGACCTGATGCCGAGCCGATTGTGGTGAAGTGGATGATCCTATGCTGTCGAGAAAAGCCTCTAGCGAGTTTCATGGCGGCCCGTACCCTAAACCGACTCAGGTGGTCAGGTAGAGAATACCGAGGCGTTCGGGTGAACTATGGTTAAGGAACTCGGCAAAATGCCCCCGTAACTTCGGGAGAAGGGGGGCCATCACTGGTGATCGGATTTACTCCGTGAGCTGGGGGTGGCCGCAGAGACCAGCGAGAAGCGACTGTTTACTAAAAACACAGGTCCGTGCGAAGCCGTAAGGCGATGTATACGGACTGACGCCTGCCCGGTGCTGGAACGTTAAGGGGACCGGTTAGCTCTGTTTCGACAGGGCGAAGCTGAGAACTTAAGCGCCAGTAAACGGCGGTGGTAACTATAACCATCCTAAGGTAGCGAAATTCCTTGTCGGGTAAGTTCCGACCTGCACGAATGGCGTAACGACTTCTCGACTGTCTCAACCATAGGCCCGGTGAAATTGCACTACGAGTAAAGATGCTCGTTTCGCGCAGCAGGACGGAAAGACCCCGGGACCTTTACTACAGTTTGATATTGGTGTTCGGTTCGGCTTGTGTAGGATAGGTGGGAGACTTTGAAGCCGTGACGCCAGTCATGGTGGAGTCGCCGTTGAAATACCACTCTGGTCGTGCTGGATGTCTAACCTCGGTCCGTGATCCGGATCAGGGACAGTGTCTGATGGGTAGTTTAACTGGGGCGGTTGCCTCCCAAAGGGTAACGGAGGCGCCCAAAGGTTCCCTCAGCCTGGTTGGCAATCAGGTGTTGAGTGTAAGTGCACAAGGGAGCTTGACTGTGAGACCGACGGGTCGAGCAGGGACGAAAGTCGGGACTAGTGATCCGGCGGTGGCTTGTGGAAGCGCCGTCGCTCAACGGATAAAAGGTACCCCGGGGATAACAGGCTGATCTTCCCCAAGAGTCCATATCGACGGGATGGTTTGGCACCTCGATGTCGGCTCGTCGCATCCTGGGGCTGGAGTCGGTCCCAAGGGTTGGGCTGTTCGCCCATTAAAGCGGTACGCGAGCTGGGTTTAGAACGTCGTGAGACAGTTCGGTCCCTATCCGCTGTGCGCGTAGGAATATTGAGAAGGGCTGTCCCTAGTACGAGAGGACCGGGACGGACGAACCTCTGGTGTGCCAGTTGTCCTGCCAAGGGCATGGCTGGTTGGCTACGTTCGGGAGGGATAACCGCTGAAAGCATCTAAGCGGGAAGCCTGCTTCGAGATGAGTATTCCCACCTCCTTGAGAGGGTAAGGCTCCCAGTAGACGACTGGGTTGATAGGCCGGATGTGGAAGCCCAGTAATGGGTGGAGCTGACCGGTACTAATAGGCCGAGGGCTTGTCCTCAGTTGCTCGCGTCCACTGTGTTAGTTCTGAAGTAACGAACACGCCCCCTGCGGGGTGCGGCGGTTCAACTTCATAGAGTTTCGGTGGTCATAGCGTTAGGGAAACGCCCGGTTACATTCCGAACCCGGAAGCTAAGCCTTTCAGCGCCGATGGTACTGCAGGGGGGACCCTGTGGGAGAGTAGGACGCCGCCGAACAATCATTGTGGGAAAGCCCCGCACCTTCTGGTGCGGGGCTTTTCTGCGTTCAGGGGCGTTTATCGTGTGGGCATGCGCTACGAACTGGTCGTCTTCGACAATGACGGGGTCCTCGTCGACAGTGAGCCGATCTCCAACACCATCCTGGCCGGCTACCTGACCGAGCTCGGGCACCCCACCTCGTACGAGGACTCCCTGCGCGACTACATGGGCGCGGCGATCCACCGCGTACACGATCTGATCGGGGAGCGGACCGGGGAGCGGCTGCCGGCGGACTTCGACGAGGCCTTTCACGCGCGTGTCTTCGCCGCCTTCGAGCGGGAGTTGGAGGCTGTCGCCGGGGTGCGGGACGTGCTCAAGCAGCTCGTCGACGACGACATTCCGTACTGCGTGGCGTCCTCCGGGTCCCACGAGCGGATTCGGGTCGGGCACCGCACGACCGGGCTCGACTCCTGGTTCCGGGACGAGAACATCTTCAGCGCCGAGGACGTGGGACGCGGGAAGCCGGCCCCCGATCTGTTTCTGCACGCCGCCGCGCGGATGGGGGTCGCGCCCGAGCGGTGCGTCGTCGTCGAGGACAGTCGCCTGGGTGTCCAGGCCGCCCTGGCCGCCGGGATGGACGTGTACGGGTTCACGGCGATGACGCCCCGGGAGCGACTGGCAGGGGCCACCGGCTACTTCGCCGAGATGGGGGAGCTCCTGGGGCTGCTGCGCTGAGAGGCGCAGATTTGGGCGTGTGATCCATCTACCCATGGGTAGGGCCGGGGCCTACGCTGTGCCGCCATGACGGATGCGCGGTTGCGGCGTGGGCGGGGATCCCTGGCGGTCAGTTTCTTCGTCCAGGGAGTGACGTTCGCGCTCCTTGTGACCCGAATACCGGCGATCCAGGACCGCTACGGGATCTCCGACGGGCTGCTGCCCGTCTTCCTGGCCGCCGTTCCGATCCTGGCCGGTGTGGCCAGTGTGGTCTCCGAGAAGGTCGTGGCGCGGGTGGGGCCCGGGGCGGTGCTGCGGTGGTCGCAGCCGTTCGTCCTCCTGGCGCTGCTCGGGGTCGGGGCGGGGACGCAGATGTGGCAGGTCGCCGTCGCCCTCGGGGTCTTCGGGCTCGCGGTCGGCGCGCTGGACGCCTCCATGAACATGCTCGGGGTGAACCTTCAGCGGGCGTACGGGCGGAGCATCATGCTCGGGTTCCACGCCGCGTACAGCCTGGGCGGGATCACGGGGGCGTCGCTGGCGTGGGCGGGGGCGCACTGGCATCTGCCGCTGTTCGTCTCGTATCTGCCGGTGGTGGCCGTCCTGCTGCCCGTCGCGTTCGTCGGAAGCCGGTGGTACGTGGACAGGGAGCCGGGGCCGGCGGTGGAAGAGCGGGTCACGGCGGGCGGTGGCGGAGTCGCCTTCAAGCTGCTGCTGCCCTTCTGTCTCGTCATGAGCTTCGCGTACATCGGCGACTCGACGGTGTCGAACTGGTCGGCGAAGTATCTGCAGGACGTGCTGGGCAGCTCGGAGGAGCTGGCGACCGTGCCGTACAACGCGTACATGGTCACCACGCTGCTCGGGCGGGCCGTCGGGGACTTCGGGGTGCGGCGGCTGGGGGCCGCCATGGTCGTGCGGTGCGGGGCGGTGCTGGCGGCGCTCGGGTTCGCGGTCGTCGCGGCGGCGCCGGGGGCGTGGGTGGGGATGGCCGGGTTCACGGTGCTCGGCCTGGGGCTGAGTGTGATCGTGCCGCAGACGTTCGCCGCGGCCGGGAGGCAGGCTTTCGAGAGTCACGGTCCGGGCGCGAGCGACGCTGCCGTCGCCCGGCTCAATGTCTTCAACTACGTGGGGTTCCTGATCGGCTCCCCGCTCGTCGGGGCGCTCGGCGACGCGTGGAGCTATCGGGGAGCGATGCTCGTGCCGATGGTGTTGGTCCTGGTGACGGTGGCGTACGCCACGTCGTTCGGTTCTCAACAGGCCCGATACGGTGGCGGGCATGAGCGGCCGCGCACTGTTGATGTGGGATGAAGCTGTTACGCAGTACGACTTCGGGTCCGAGCATCCGATGGACCCGGTGCGGCTCGCGCTGACCATGGGGTTGGTGCGGGCGTACGGGCTCGACCGGGCCGTGGACGTGGTGGCGGCCAAGCCGGCCGGGGACTCGACGCTGCGTCTGGTGCACCGCGAGGACTATGTGGCGGCGGTACGGGCGGCCTCGGCCGATCCGCGCCGCGCGGACCAGTCGTACGGGCTCGGGACGGTCGACGATCCGGCCTTCGCCGGGATGCACGAGGTGTCCGCGCTGATCGCCGGCCAGTCGGTGGGCGCGGCCGAGGCGGTGTGGCGCGGGGAGGCCGCGCACGCGGTGAACTTCGCGGGCGGGCTGCATCACGCGATGCCCGGGTCCGCGTCGGGCTTCTGCATCTACAACGACGCGTCGCTGGCCATCGCGCGCCTGCTCGAGCTGGGCGCGGAGCGGGTCGCGTACGTGGATGTGGACGTGCACCACGGGGACGGGGTGCAGGCGGCGTTCTGGGAGGACCCGCGGGTTCTGACGATCTCGCTGCACGAGCATCCGCGGACGCTGTTCCCGCAGACGGGGTGGCCGGAGGAGACGGGTGCGGCGGGCGCGGGCCAGGGTTCCGCGGTGAACGTGGCGCTGCCGGCGGGGACGGGGGACGCGGGGTGGCTGCGGGCGTTCCATGCCACGGTGCCCGAGCTGATCGCGGACTTCCGGCCGCAGGTGCTGGTGACCCAGCACGGTGCCGACACGCATTTCGAGGATCCGCTGGCGCACCTGGCGGTGTCGCTGGACGCGCAGCGGGCGGTGCAGGTGGCGTGTCATGAGCTCGCGCACGCGCACGTGGACGGCGGCAGGTGGGTCGCGCTGGGCGGCGGCGGGTACGCGGTGGTGGATGTGGTGCCGCGGTCGTGGACGCATCTGGTGGGGATCGCGGCGCATGCGGAGATCGATCCCGAGTCGGTGATTCCCTCGTCGTGGCGGGACCTGGTGTACGCGCGGACGCGGCAGTTGGGGCCGGCGCGGATGACGGACGGGCGGTGGCCGGTGGGCTGGCGCGACTGGGAGGAGGGCTACGACCCGGCGGACCGGCTCGACCAGGCGGTGCTGGCGACGCGTCGGGCGGCGTTTCCGCTCAGAGGTCTGCTCGCCTGAGAGCTTGTTCCGTGGTTACGCCAACGGTGGGGTCTCCCAGGGGTTTTGGTCCGCCGTCAGCCTGGCTCGGGCAGCATCGAGAGGGTGCTGAGTACCGGGGCGTTGCGGGCGCATTTGTTGGCGGCGGGGTTGGCGGGGACGGTGGCGACCTCGCGGGAGGAGAGCCTGCGCAGTTACCGGCTCTTCGCGGCGCGGGATCCGCGGGTGATGCTGGGTCTCGACCCTCAATGGGGCTGGGGCGAGGGAGACTTGCTGCGCCTCATGGCCGACAAATGCGGGGTGTCAGGGGACCCGTCGCACCGGTCGGGGCCCGATGTCATCGATCCGGAGCGGACGTTGAGCGGCCTGAACGCGTTCGCGGCGCGGCTGGGTGAGGTGGCGGGGCGGCGGGCTCCGGTGCTGATCGGGACCGGTCATCCGCACAGACTGCTCGGGTTCTACGCAGAGCTTGCAGACGCTTTGTCGGCGGTGGGATGTCTTGTTCTCACACCCGCGCAGGGGAGATGTGTCGACATAACGACCCGGTTCGGTCTACGCACGTACATCCTCGACTACGTACGAGGCGTCGCGCTGGTGCGAGAACCCGGTCTGCCGGGAGCCGGGCGCGAGACGGGGGCGCACAGCCACTCACCGCTGCCGGTTAGGGCTGCTCTCGAGGGTGCGGTGGAGGCCGGATGGCCGCTGCCCGAGCTCGTCGTGGGGGACCACGGATGGGTCTGCGGTGCAGGTCAGCTGGGTTTCGAGGCCATCGGTCTCGCCGATACGGACGATCCCGCGCTGTTTGTCGGAGAGGCGGAGGGGCAGGTCTCCGTGGCCGTTCCGCTTGATGATGCCGTGCGGTCGGATTACTACCGCCCGCTTACTCGCTATGTACTCAATCGAGCGTGTCTGTCACGGTAAACGGCCGATGGCTGCTCCTCTTCCCCACTCGTACCACACGCCCCTAGTCTGGAGCGTGAGCGCACAGCGACGCAGGGTCACCGGAGGGGAAGCCGGTGGGCGTCGTGTGCGGAAGGTACAGGTGGGTCATGGCTGCTGGCGATCGACCTCTCAACGAGGTCAAGTTTCTGACCGTGGCGGAAGTCGCCTCGGTGATGCGAGTGTCGAAGATGACCGTGTACCGCTTGGTGCACAGCGGTCATCTGCCGGCGATCCGGGTGGGCAGGTCCTTCCGGGTCCCGGAACAGGCGGTTCACGAGTACCTCAGGGAGTCTTTCGTGGGGGTGGAGACCGCGTAGCGAGCGCGCGGCCGGGAGCTCGTCCGCCCCTCGGATTACAAGCGCGGTGCTATGGGCGGTAGGCTAAGCCCTCGTAGGTCGTGTGGGCCCAGACGCCCCGCACCGAGTAAAGAGAAGTGAGCGAGGGTAGTCGTGGGCTCTGTTATCAAGAAGCGGCGCAAGCGGATGGCCAAGAAGAAGCACCGCAAGCTGCTCAAGCGCACCCGCGTTCAGCGTCGCAACAAGAAGTAAGCGACGGCTGTAACGACGGCTGTTTGTGCGTCGAGCGTGGCCCCCCACCGAAATCGGTGGGGGGCCACGCTTTTTTCGGCCGGTTCCACCCGGTTGCCCACGGCAGTCATCGCAGCGCAACAACGAGGCGCTACGGTGGCGCACAGACCCTCCGGGGAGAACCCGGGGGAGGGATCGACGGAAGGCGCTGATCTTGGGCAAGGTCGTGCTCGTCACCGGTGCGGCCCGGCATCTGGGCGGCCGTTTCGTACGGCGCGCCCAGCGGGACCCGGAGGTGGACCGGGTGGTCGCCGTCGACGCGGTGGCGCCGGCGCACGACCTCGGCGGAGCCGACTTCGTCCGGGCGGACATCCGCCAGCCGACCATCGCGAAGGTGCTCGCGGAACACGAGGTGGACACGGTCGTCCATATGGACGTCACCGGAACGGCCCTCGGCGCCGGGGGCCGGACGTCGGTCAAGGAGACCAACGTCATCGGCACCATGCAGCTGCTGGGCGCCTGCCAGAAGTCGCCGCGGGTCGGACGGCTCGTGATCAAGTCCAGTACGAGTGTCTACGGCTCCGCGCCCCGCGACCCGGCCGTCTTCACCGAGACGACCCCGGCCAAGTCGCTGCCGAGCGGTGGCTTCGCCAAGGACGCCGTCGAGGTCGAGGGGTACGTACGGGGCTTCGCGCGGCGCCGGCCGGATGTCGCGGTGTGCGTGCTGCGGTTCGCGAACATCCTCGGGCCGCGGGTGGACTCCCCGCTGGCCGAGTATCTGTCACTGCCCGTCCTGCCGACCGTCTTCGGATACGACCCGAGGCTGCAGTTCGTCCATGAGGACGACGTCATCGAGGTCCTGCACCTCGCCTCGAACGAGCCGCGCCGGGCGACCCTGAACAGCGGCACGTTCAACGTGGCCGGGGACGGGGTGCTGCTGCTGTCGCAGTGCGCGCGGCGGCTGGGGCGGCCGACGGTGCCGGTGCTGCTGCCCGCGGTGACGTGGGTCGGCTCGGCGCTGCGGACGGTCGGTGTCACCGACTTCGCGCCCGAGCAGATCCGGCTCCTCACGCACGGCCGGGTCGTCTCCACGGTCCAGATGCGCGAGACGCTCGGTTTCACCCCTCGGTTCACGACGGCCGAGACCTTCGCGGACTTCGCCCGCAGCCGCGGGCCGGGGCTGCTTCCGCCGGAGACGCTCGCGGGGGCCGTGGACCGGGTCGCGGCCCGGCTGGATCAGAAGGAGCCCAGGTAACGATGGCGGACGCCAAGGTCATTCCGTTCGACGACGACCGCTCACGGGCGCGGCGCCGGCCCGCCAGGGCGGCCAGGGATGCCGCCGTACGCGCTCTGCCGGGCCAGCAGCAGGGCCAGCAGGGCGAGCCGGACGTTCGGGGCCGACAGGGGCGGCACGGGCCCGAGGAGGTCCCGCAGGCCGCGCAGGCCGCCCAGGCGGCGGTGGAGCCGGAGGGCGTCGACGCCGAGGCCGTGCCGGGGCGCCGGAGCGGGTGGGAGCGGCGGCTCGCGGGTGGGCTGGCCTTTCTGCGGCGGCGGGTGACCGGCGAGTACGAGGTCGACGAGTTCGGTTACGACAAGGAGCTCACCGACCAGGTCCTGATGTCGTTGGTGCGGCCGCTTGCCGAGAAGTACTTCCGGGTGGAAGTGAAGGGCGTGGAGAACATCCCCGCCGAGGGCGGCGCGTTGGTCGTCGCGAACCACTCCGGGACGCTGCCGCTGGACGGCCTGATGATGCAGGTCGCCGTCCACGACCATCACCCGGCCGGCCGCCATCTGCGGCTGCTCGCCGCCGATCTGGTCTTCATGCTGCCGGTGGTCAACGAGCTGGCCCGCAAGGCCGGACACACGCTGGCCTGCTCCGAGGACGCGGAGCGGCTGCTGCGGGCCGGGGAGATCGTGGGCGTGATGCCGGAGGGGTTCAAGGGCATCGGGAAGCCGTTCAGCGAGCGGTACAAGCTGCAGCGCTTCGGCCGGGGTGGCTTCGTCTCGACGGCGCTGCGGGCCGGGGTGCCGATCGTGCCGTGTTCGATCGTGGGCGCGGAGGAGATCTACCCGATGATCGGCAACGCGAAGACGCTGGCGCGGGTGCTGGGCATTCCGTACTTCCCGATCACGCCGACGTTTCCCTGGTTGGGGCCGCTGGGCGCGCTGCCGCTGCCGACGAAGTGGACGATCCAGTTCGGTGAGCCGATCGCGACGGACGACTATCCGCCGGAGGCGGTGGAGGACCCGATGCTGATGTTCAACCTGACGGACCAGGTCCGCGAGCAGATCCAGCACACGCTGTACAAGCTGCTGGTGCAGCGCAGGTCGGTGTTCTTCTGATCGTGTTCCTCTGACCCTGTTCTTCCGGCCGTGTCCGTCTGAGTGACGGTACGACGATGGGGCGCCCCTCCCTGGATCCTTGGAGGGGCGCCCCATCGTCGTCGTCCTAGCGGGTGTCCTCGCTGTCGATGCCCAGGCCGGGGAGCAGGCCCGGCAGCAGGGGCGGAAGGGTGACGTCCGGCATCGGGGGTGCCGACTGGTCGGTCGACGGGCTGGGGAGTGTGCCGGTCGGCGGGGTGTCGAGCAGTCCGCCCGTGTTCCCGCCCAGCAGGCCGTCGTTCTCCGGGGAGCCCGTGCCCGAGCCGGAGCCTGAGGGCTGGGGCCGGGTGGAGCCTTCGCCGCCCGTGGAGGGGGCTGCGGGGGAGGACGGCGGGCGCTGGGTCTGCGTACGCGGGGTGTCCTGCGGGGAGCCGGGGCTGTTGGTGCCGACGGCGCCCTTCTCCGGGGTGCGGGGGAGCATCCCCTGGAGCGGCTCGACCTCTTCGTCTATGGCGACGAAGACGTCGTTCACCTCGTTGCCGACGTCGGTGAGCTGGACGGGCAGCCGGTCGCGCAGGCCCTTCCAGGTGCCGCGGTGGGCTTGGGCGAAGGAGTTCAGCCGGGCCATCGGGCCGATCTCGCCGTCCCGTTCGTACGCCTGGCGCAGCAGCCGGTGGCCCTCGGAGGCGTCGTGCTTCATGCCGCCGAGGACGCGGCGGATCTCGCTGAGCGACTCGTGGTCGAGGTCGCCGGCGCGGCCGCGCTCCATGAGCCTGCGGGCCTCGCTGAGCCGGGTCGACGCCTGGTCCAGGTAGATCCCGCCCCGGTCGGCGTCGTCGTCGGCCATTCCGAGCTTGATGTCTTCCATGCCGCGCTTCAGCCCGTAGAGCGAGTCACCGGGAAGGGCGTCGGAACTCGCAGCGGCCACACCGCTGAAAGCGCCCGCGGCCACACCGACCGTGAGGCCCCCCGCGGCGATGCCCTTCGACCAGCGGGAGCGGGGGCGCAATTTCCGGAGCGGGGAGGCCCGGTGGGTTCCCCGTCCGCTCGATGTCCGCTGCTCCGGCACCGTAGGGCCCGCGGCTGCGCTCCCCTCCGCGAGCATCGCTTCCATGGCGGCGACGAGCTGGGCTCGTTGCACCACCTTGACCTCGGGGTCCATCTCCGGTTTCGGCAGCTCGCCGAGACCGTTCGCCAGCGCCAACAGCCGCCCTTGCTCGGCCGGTTCGGCCGATGCCTCGGGCTGCTCGGCCGCCGCGCCCTCGGACGCCCGATCCTCCAGGGCCTGGGCGAAGGCGTTCGCCCGCCGGTGCGCCGATACGTTCGCGATCACTGGCGGCACCTCCTCTCGTCATGACGGTCGACTCCCCGGGGTGTCCGGAAGGTTGCACACCTTGAACGCATCCACACGAACGAGTGAGTGGCTGCGGGCACGGCGTGACCACAGGGAGCCTGCATTCCGCACAACGAGCGGCGCGGCACTTGGGTTACGCGCGAAAGATGATCGGACCAGTGCGTCATCGAGGCGTCACCGACTGTGAGTTGGGCAGGGGTCGGGGGGCGTGGGGGGTGATGCGGGGGATGGGGCGCGGCGCGGCGTGCGGGGGCGCGTGTGGGGGGCGCGAAGTGGTCAGCGGGCGTCGTCCGGGAGCAGGCGCGCGAGGGTGCGCACGGCCCGGTACTGGAGGGTCTTGATCGCACCCTCGTTCTTGCCCATGACCCGGGCCGTCTCGGCGACCGAGAGGCCCTGCAGGAAGCGCAGGGTCACGCACTCCTGCTGCTGGGGGTTGAGGCGGCGGACGGCGTCGAGGAGGGCGGCGTTGGAGAGGGACTCCAGGACGGAGTCCTCCGGGCTGCGTTCGACCTCGTTGGCGTCGAGCATCTCGCCCGTGGTCACTTCGAGGCGGAAGCGGCTCGACTTGAAGTGGTCGGCTACCAGGTTGCGGGCGATGGTGACCAGCCAGGCACCGAAGTCGCGGCCCTGCCAGGTGAAGGTGGAGATCCGGCGCAGGGCGCGCAGGAACGTCTCGCTGGTGAGGTCCTCCGCGGTCGCCTTCCCGCCGACGCGGTAGTAGATGTAGCGGTAGACGGTGTCGCTGTACTGGTCGTACAGGCGGCCGAAGGCCTCGGCCTCACCGGCCTGGGCGCGCTCGACGAGGTCCATCATGCGCGCGCTGTCGCTGTCGGCGGTGGGGCGGCGGGCGGCGGTCGAGGTTCCGGTGCCGCCGCGGCTGCCCCGTCTGCCGACAGCGGCTCCGCTCTCGGCGAGGGCATAGCAAGGACCGGCGGGTGCCGGTGCGGCGAAGGCAAAGGCGGGGACAGGGCCGGCGTACGCGGTGGGGACGAAGCCGCGCAAGTGGTCGAGGACCGTTGCGCGCAGCGTAGCCAGGCCCGAGGCGTCAACCCCGACGTGTGGGTACACGGGACTCCCAGAGGCAGAGCTTCCATCACGTGCAGTGCGGGACCGTTCACTCGTCGTGGCGACGTGTGGGTTCCGTTGTGCGTCTGAGGAGAATAACGCTTCGTACAGGCAGCGCTACACCCAGTTGCTCAAATCATCGATTCCGTCGCATCTGTTACCGCTTGTGGACGTGATCGTTCGCACTTGGTGACCGGTTGTTGATCGGATTGCTTCCGAGTGTGACTGCGCGCAGGTGCTGTTGTGCTCGAGTGCGCAACGGGGGAGTGATCCGGGCCGCTGTCGGGTAGGGAGGAGGGAATGCCCGTCGGTCGACCTGTACGGCGTTGTTCGACCACGTACGGGTGAGTGGGGTCGGTCCCGGGTTGTCGCAGATGATCGCAGCCGAAACGTATCGGCAGGCCGGCGGCGCGCCGGGCGCGCCACGGGGTCAGCGGCGGCGGCGGTGCAGGGCGACCGCGGCGGCCGTGCCGCCCGCCAGCGCGCCGACGCCCGCGGCGGCCGGGATGCCGACCTTGGCCGCCTTGCGGCCCGTCCGGTAGTCCCGCAGTCGCCATTCGCGCGCCCTGGCGTGCTTGCGCAGCTTGGTGTCCGGGTTGATGGCGTACGGGTGACCGACCAGCGAGAGCATCGGGATGTCGTTGTGGGAGTCGCTGTAGGCGGCGCAGCGGTTGAGGTCCAGGCCCTCGGCGGCGGCCAGCGCGCGTACGGCCTCCGCCTTGGCCGGGCCGTGCAGGGGCTCGCCGACCAGCTTGCCCGTATAGACGCCGTCGATCGACTCGGCGACGGTGCCGAGCGCGCCGGTCAGGCCGAGGCGGCGGGCGATGATCGTGGCCGTCTCGACGGGGGCGGCCGTGACGAGCCAGACCTTCTGCCCGGCGTCGAGGTGGGCCTGGGCGAGCGCGCGGGTGCCGGGCCAGATGCGGTCGGCCATGTACTCGTCGTAGATCTCCTCGCCGATCGACATCAGCTCGGAGACGCGGTGACCCTTGACGATGGACAGGGCGCTGTCGCGGGCGTCCTGCATGTGCTCCGGGTCCTCGACGCCGGCCAGCCGGAACCACGCCTGCTGCCAGGCGAAGCGGGCCAGTTCACGGCGCTGGAAGAACTTCCGCTTGTACAGGCCGCGGCCGAAGTGGAAGATCGCGGCGCCCTGCATGACGGTGTTGTCGAGGTCGAAGAAGGCGGCGGCCTCGGCGTCCCCGACGACCGGGAACTCGGGCTCGGCGGGCTCGGCCCGCGCCGCTGTCTCCCGCTCCAGTTCGAGCTGTTGCGAGGTCTTGCGCGCCGCCTCCGCGGCGGCCTCGCCTGCCAGAACGCTGCGCGCGGTGGCGGAGCGCCTACGGGGGGTGAGCCATCCCATTGCGGCCATGTCGTGAGCATAGCCAGTCTGTTCGGTACTTCCCGACGTCTCGGGATGCCGAGGCGTGAACACTCCGCGACTCTCCTGTTAAACGGACAATGAGGGAGCAAGCTGGAGGCACGGGGCGCGGGGCACGCTCCGGCGCGGCGCAGAATGGACGGCATGTTTGGACGGACGAAGAAGAAGGACACCCCCGCCGCTCCCGTCGCCTCCTCGCGGACCGTGACGCTGATCGGCAAGCCGGGCTGTCATCTGTGCGACGACGCCCGGGCCGTGATCGAGGCCGTCTGCGCCGAGACCGGAGCGAGCTGGGAGGAGAAGGACATCACTCAGGACGAGGAGCTCCACCGCGAGTACTGGGAGCAGATCCCCGTGGTCCTGGTCGACGGCGAGCAGCACACCTTCTGGCGCGTGGACGCCGGCCGGCTCCGCCGTGAACTGGGTGGCTGACCGGAAGACGGTTACCATCGTGGACGTTTTGTTGGGTTTCGGGGGCGTGATCGTGAGGAGAGTGTGCGGTTTTGCCCCCTTCGGATACTCAACGGGCTGACGCGCTCCATGGTTCCGTCATGGCGCGAACCGGCCGCGTGACCCCGGTCACTTTGGCCGGACAAAACGGACACCATCTTTGTGCACGCGTTCACAAAGACATAGCCTGCATTCGACGGGGCGGTCACGGGACATATGGCCGCCTGCAGCCCCGCTCATCCCGCAGGAGCATCGTGGCAACTGGCCGAACTCACCGACCGGCGACCCGCAGCCGAGGAATTCCCGAGGCCACCGTCGCCCGGCTTCCGCTGTATCTGCGTGCGCTCACCGCACTGTCGGAGCGGTCCGTACCCACGGTTTCCTCCGAGGAGCTCGCAGCCGCCGCGGGGGTCAACTCCGCGAAGCTGCGCAAGGACTTCAGCTACCTCGGCTCGTACGGGACGCGAGGCGTCGGCTACGACGTCGAGTACCTCGTCTACCAGATCTCCCGCGAGCTCGGCCTGACCCAGGACTGGCCCGTCGTCATCGTCGGTATCGGTAACCTCGGCGCCGCGCTCGCCGGCTACGGCGGGTTCGCCTCCCGTGGCTTCCGCGTCGCCGCGCTGATCGACGCCGACCCCGCCATGACCGGCAAGCCGGTCGCCGGGATCCCCGTCCAGCACAGCGACGACCTCGAGAAGATCATCAGCGAGGACGGCGTCTCCATCGGTGTCATCGCGACCCCGGCCGGCGTCGCCCAGCAGGTCTGCGACCGGCTCGTGGCCGCCGGGGTCACCTCCATCCTGAACTTCGCCCCGACCGTGCTCTCCGTTCCCGACGGCGTGGACGTGCGCAAGGTCGACCTCTCCATCGAGCTGCAGATCCTCGCCTTCCACGAGCAGCGCAAGGCCGGCGAGGAGGCGGAGTCCGAGACCACCGCTGCCGCTGCCGCTGCCGCCGCTGTGCCGACGCCGCCCACGGCCCTCGGTGCCGGAGCCGGCGAACCCCAGCGCAAGGGCGCGGGCCGCAAGGGACCCGACGGGGACGTCCCCGCCGTGATGCCGGCATGAGTCTCCTCGTCGTCGGTCTCAGCCACCGCAGCGCCCCGGTCAGCGTCCTCGAGCGGGCCTCGCTCGCCGCGGACACGCAGGCCAAGCTGCTGCAGGACACCCTCGCCGCCGAACCGGCCGCCGAGGGCGCGGTCCTGGCCACCTGCAACCGCATCGAGCTCTACGCCGACGTGGACAAGTTCCACGCCGGTGTCGCCGAGTTGTCCACGCTGCTCGCCCAGCACAGCGGCGTCGGCCTCGAAGAGCTGACCCCTTATCTCTACGTGCACTACGAGGACCGGGCCGTCCACCACCTCTTCTCGGTGGCCTGTGGGCTCGACTCCATGGTCGTCGGCGAGGGCCAGATCCTCGGCCAGATCAAGGACGCCCTCGCGCTCGGCCAGGAGCTGCACACCGCCGGCCGGCTCCTCAACGACCTGTTCCAGCAGGCGCTGCGGGTCGGCAAGCGCGCCCACAGCGAGACCGGCATCGACCGGGCCGGGCAGTCGCTCGTCACCTTCGGGCTCCAGCAGCTCGCCGACGGTACGGACGTGAACGCCTGGTCGGCCGGCAAGCGCGCCCTGGTCATCGGCGCCGGCTCGATGTCCTCGCTGGCCGCCGCCACGCTCGCGCGCGCCGGCGTCGCCGAGATCGTGATCGCCAACCGTACGTCCGCCCGCGCCGAGCGGCTCGTGGAGATCCTCACCGAGCCCGGGGGCAGCTCCGGGGGAGGTACGGGAGTGGCCGCGCGCGCGGTCGAGATGGTTGCCGTCGGCGACGAACTGACACGTGCCGACGTCGTCATCTCCTGCACCGGCGCCACCGGACTCGTCCTGACCGGCGAGGCCGTCGAGACCGCGATGAAGGACCGCACGGCCCCGCTCGCGCTGCTCGACCTCGCCATGCCCCGCGACATCGACGCCGCCGCCCACCGCATGCCGGGTGTCCGGCTCGTCGACATCGAGTCGCTGGCGGAGGCCTCCGCCGACGCCCCGATGGCCGCCGACGTCGACCAGGTGCGCGCCCTCGTCTCCGACGAGGTGGCCGCCTTCGGCGCCGCCCAGCGCGCCGCGCACATCACCCCGACCGTGGTCGCCCTGCGCACCATGGCCGCCGACGTGGTCGCGGGCGAGGTGGCCCGGCTCGAGGGCCGGCTGCCCGACCTCGACGACAAGCAGCGCGCGGAGATCACCCAGACCGTGCGCCGGGTGGTCGACAAGCTCCTGCACGCGCCGACCGTGCGGGTCAAGCAGCTGGCCAGCGAGCCCGGCGGCGCCGGGTACGCCGACGCGCTGCGGACACTCTTCGACCTCGACCCGGAGACGGTCGCCTCCGTCTCCCGGGCCGACCTGAATGACGCCGACGTCAAGAACCGAGGGCGAGTATGACCGAGAGGGCCCAGAGGGCACTGAGGCTCGGGACCAGGCGCAGCAAGCTCGCCATGGCCCAGTCCGGGCATGTGGCCGATGCCGTCCGGCAGTTGACCGGCCGGCCCGTCGAGCTCGTGGAGATCACGACGTACGGGGACGTCTCCCGTGAGCACCTCGCGCAGATCGGCGGTACGGGAGTCTTCGTCACCGCGCTGCGCGACGCGCTCCTGGCGGGCGAGGTGGACTTCGCCGTCCACTCGCTGAAGGACCTGCCGACCGCGCAGCCGGAGGATTTGGCCCTGGCCGCGATCCCGCGCCGCGAGGACCCGCGCGACGTGCTGGTGGCCCGTGCCGGGCTGACGCTCGAGCGGCTTCCGCAGGGCGCCCGGATCGGCACCGGTTCGCCGCGCCGGATGGCCCAGCTGAACGCCTACGCGCGCAGCCACGGGCTGACCATCGAGACCGTGCCGATCCGCGGGAACATCGACACCCGCGTCGGATACGTGCACAAGGGCGAGCTGGACGCGGTGGTTCTCGCCGCGGCCGGTCTCAACCGCATCGGCGGGACGGAGGAGCTCACCGGCTCCCTGTCGCTCGACTTCCTGTCGGTCGACTCCGTCCTGCCCGCCCCCGGCCAGGGGGCACTGGCGATCGAGTGCGCGGCGTCCAATGCCGACCTCGTCGCCGCGCTCGCCGAGCTCGACGACCCGCACACCCGGGCCGCCGTGACCGCCGAGCGCTCCCTGCTCGCCGCCCTGGAGGCCGGCTGCTCCGCACCCGTGGGTGCGCTGGCCGACCTGCTGGCCGAGGATTCCGGCCGCGGGCAGATTGTCACTGAAATGCGCCTGCGCGGCGTCGTCGGTACCACCGACGGCTCGACGCTGGTGCAGCTGTCCACCACCGGTCCCGTACCCGCGTCGTACGACGAGGCGATGGCGCTCGGACGCGAACTCGCGGACGAGATGCTCGCCAAGGGTGCGGCCGGTCTTATGGGGGAGCGAGCACTTTGAGCCCCACCAGCCCGACCACCAGCCCCGCGTCCCCGGCCTTCTCCGGTCATGGAAGCGTCACCTTCCTCGGCGCCGGACCAGGCGACCCCGGACTGCTGACACTCCGGGCCGTCGAAGCCCTCTCCGGCGCGGACGTCCTGATCGCCGAGCCGGAGGTGCTCGAAGTAGTCCGCTGCCATGCGCGCGCGGGCGTGAGCACGCCTGAGCTGACGGTTGTTGACGAGGCGTCAACAACCGCCGGTGTCCCCGTGTTGAGGGATGCGACCAATCTTGTCATGGAGGCCGCGCGGGGCGGCAAGCGGGTCGTCCGTGCGGTGACCGGCGACCCCGGCCTCGACGGGAACGCAGGTCAGGAGATGCTGGCCTGCGCCGCCGAGGGCATCCCCTTCGAGGTCGTGCCCGGTGTCGCCACCGCGGTGGGCGTACCCGCGTACGCCGGTGTCCCGCTGCGCGACGCGCAGGGCACCGATGTGCGGTTCGTGGACGCCCGTACCGCCGACGACCGGTGCTGGGCCGAGGTCGGTGCCTCGGACGGCACCGTGGTCGTGTCCACCTCGCTGGACGCGGTGGCGGCGGCGGCCGGAGAGCTGGTGGCGGCAGGCCGTAAGCCGGACACCCCGCTCACCGTGACCATCGGCGGCACGACGACCCGGCAGCGGACCTGGACCGCGACGCTCGGCACGATCGCCCAGGTCTTCAAGCAGGGCAAGGTGCTCCCCTCGCCCGAGGGACACCGGCACGTGATAGCCGTGGTCGGCGAGCGCAGCGCCCCGGCGCAGCGGGACCAGCTGGCGTGGTTCGAGTCGAAGCCGCTCTTCGGGTGGCGGGTGCTCGTGCCGCGTACGAAGGAACAGGCCGCGTCGCTCTCCGACCAGTTGCGTTCGTATGGTGCGGTGCCGCACGAGGTGCCGACGATCGCCGTCGAGCCGCCGCGGACGCCGCAGCAGATGGAGCGTGCGGTCAAGGGTCTGGTGACCGGCCGCTACGAGTGGATCGCCTTCACGTCGGTCAACGCGGTGAAGGCGGTGCGGGAGAAGTTCGAGGAGTACGGGCTCGACGCGCGGGCCTTCGCCGGGATCAAGGTGGCGGCGGTCGGCGAGCAGACGGCCGCGGCGCTCGTGGACTTCGGTGTGAAGCCGGACCTGGTGCCGAGCGGTGAGCAGTCGGCGGCGGGGCTCCTGGAGGACTGGCCGCCGTACGACCCGGTCTTCGACCCGATCGACCGCGTCTTCCTGCCGCGGGCCGATATCGCGACGGAGACGCTGGTCGCGGGGCTCATCGAGCTCGGGTGGGAGGTCGACGACGTGACCGCCTACCGGACGGTGCGGGCGTCGCCGCCGCCGGCGGACACGCGCGAGGCGATCAAGGGCGGTGGCTTCGACGCGGTGCTGTTCACGTCGTCGTCGACCGTGCGGAATCTGGTCGGGATCGCCGGGAAGCCGCACAACGTGACGGTCATCGCCTGTATCGGTCCTGCGACCGCGAAGACGGCGGAGGAGCACGGGCTGCGGGTCGACGTGCTGTCGCCTGAGCCGTCGGTGCACAAGCTGGCGGAGGCGCTGGCGGACTTCGGTCTGCGGCGGCGGGCGGCGGCGCTGGAGGCGGGCGATCCGGTGACGCGGCCGAGCGAGCGGCGGCCGGGCGCGCGGCGGCGGCGGACGACGTAGTCGGCAGCTCGGGGTGCGGGGCCTTGTCGGGGTCCCGCACCCCGGTGCGGTAGGGGCACCTGGAGCGGACGCGCCCGCAAGGGCGCCGGGGTCCGGCAAGGTGTCGGTAAAAGGGGGATTCCCGCGGGCGTAGCCTCGGGCGTATGAACTCGTACGGAACCTTTCCCGGGGCGCGGCCGCGGCGGCTGCGGACGACTCCTGCCATGCGGCGGATGGTGGCCGAGACGCGGCTGAGCCCGGCCGATCTGATCCTTCCCGCGTTCGTGCGGGAGGGCATCGGCGAGCCCGTGCCGATCGCCGCGATGCCCGGCGTGGTGCAGCACTCGCGGGACACCCTGCGCAAGGCCGCCGTGGAGGCGCTGGAGGCCGGGGTCTCCGGGATCATGCTGTTCGGCGTGCCGCAGGACGAGAAGAAGGACGCGGCCGGTACGGCCGGCACGGATCCGGACGGGATCCTGCAGGTCGCGATCAGGGACGTGAAGGCCGAGGTCGGCGACGATCTGGTGATCATGTCCGACCTCTGTCTCGACGAGTACACCGACCACGGGCACTGCGGGGTCCTGGACGAGAACGGGCGCGTCGACAACGACGCCACGCTGGAACGGTACGCCGAGATGGCGCAGGTCCAGGCCGACGCCGGCGTCCACGTCGTGGGGCCGTCCGGGATGATGGACGGCCAGGTCGGGGTGATCCGCGACGCGCTGGACACCATCGGCAAGGAGGACGTGTCGATCCTCGCGTACACCGCGAAGTACTCCTCCGCCTTCTACGGCCCCTTCCGCGAGGCCGTCGCCTCGTCTCTGCAGGGTGACCGCAAGACGTACCAGCAGGACCCGGCCAACATCCGCGAGTCGCTGCGGGAGCTGGCGCTGGACCTGGAGGAGGGCGCCGACATGGTGATGGTGAAGCCCGCGGGTCCCTACCTGGACGTGCTCGCGAAGGTCGCCGACGCCGTGGACGTGCCGGTCGCCGCGTACCAGATCAGTGGTGAGTACGCGATGGTCGAGGCCGCGGCCGAGAAGGGCTGGATCGACCGCGACAAGGCCATCTTCGAGACGCTGACCGGGATCAGGCGCGCGGGTGCGCAGATGGTCCTCACCTACTGGGCCACCGAGGTCGCCCAGAAGCTCAGCCGCGGGGTCTGACGACTCCTCGACAGGGACGGAACCGCAGGGCGGTTCCGTCCCCTTCGTCTTCGTGGGCCGTGAGGACGTGGACGCGCTTGCCGTCCTCGCTGCGGTGGAAGTGCCGGGCGACGCCGGCCTCGCCGGCCTCGGAGGGGGTGGAGGTGCTGAGGCTGCGTATGGGGCGGCCCGGGAGGGTCTCGCGGAGCACCACCGTGCGGTCGTAGGTGTAGCGGCCGGGCGGGCCCACCGTGATGAGGGCGTGGACGGAGTCGGCGATCGCCCGCTGGTTGGCGGGGTCGGCGGTGAAGGCCAGGTGGGCCGCCGCGTCCGTCCACTGGGCGATGTTGAGGATCGTGCGCCCGTCGGAGCCCGCCAGGCAGTGGCGGGCGAGGAAGGCCTCCGGCAGCCGGGCCCGCGCCCAGGTGTCGATGACACCGTCCATCACGATCCGCTGCCGCTCGGCGTCCTCCGTCTGCCATTCGGAGATCAGGACGAGACCGGCGTCCGGGCGGCCGAAGGAGGGGAGGCCGCCGGACTCCACGATCCCCGTTTCCCTTAATTCGTTAGTCATGACTAACAGTTTGGGTCGTCGATACCGACCGCGCAAGCGAATTAACGGACCGTGAGCACCCTGCGCGAGCTACGCACCGATTGGTGAGGAGGGGCCGGGCGGCGCACCCTGGAAGTACCTCAGGAGGTGGTCCTCATGATGCACACGCTCGTCGGATGGCACATCGAGATGGAATTCCAGGAGGACGGCGACCGGACGAGGGCGGCCGCCATGGTGCGGCTCGGTGACGGCACCGAGTTCCGGGCCCAGGGCAACGCCCACCGGCACCCGTCCGACCCGGAACAGCTGCGGGTGGGCGAGGAGATCGCGGGCGCACGCGCGCTCATGGATCTCGCCTCGCAGCTGCTCCAGAAGGCACACACGGAGATCGACGAGGTGTCAGGCAGGACATCCCGGCCGATCCGCTGACCCTCCGGCCCGCCCCTTCGCCGCCACCGTCACGCCGCCCCACGAGCAGGGGCGGTCGTGACGGCCGCGGTGACGATCTCCCCTGGATTCCTCACTGACCGTTGATCAGGTCGATCACGATCGCGGCACAGGCGATCAGCACCGCCAGGGCCGCAGCGTCGGTGACGCGGCTGCTCGACATGGGTCACACCCTGCGGGGCCGGCTGATCGCACCGCAATCCCCAGGGGACAATGAGGGAAGCCGGAACGCTCGCGCTTGCTGTGACCTGGGGGGATGGTCTTCCCCTGGAACGCGTTCCTGGGACGGCGAGGCGAGGGGGAGCGGGCGCGTGGCGGCAGGGACGGACGATTTCGCAGAGCTGGTGCGCGGGCTGAAGGAGCGATCCGGGCTCAGCTACGGCGCGTTGGCGAAGAAGCTCCACGTCAGCACGTCGACACTGCACCGGTACAGCAACGGCGACGCCGTGCCGACCGAGTTCGCCCCCGTGGAACGGCTGGGCCGGCTGTGCGGGGCCTCCCGCGACGAACTGATCCGGCTGCACCGCAGTTGGATCCTGGCCGACGAGGCCCGCCGACGGGGGAAGGCCACACCGGCTGTTCAGGAGCCGGAGCCAGAGCCGGAGCCGGAGCCAGAGGCGGACCCCGAGGCGGACCCCGAGGCGGACCCCGAGACCGTGATCACCGGTGAGTCGCCGCGGCCCGCGCCCGGCGCTCCCGCTCCCCGCTCCCGCAAGCGCCTGCGCATGGCTCTGGCCGCGACCGCCGTCGTCGCGCTCGCCGTGCCCGTCGCGTACGCCGTCGGCAGCCCGGACGAACGGACCGGCGACAACGCGGCAGGGACCACCACCCCGCCCCCCGTGAGCGTCGGCATCAGCTCGTACAACTGGGCAGGGGCCTGCGGCGAGTTCTACGCCCTCGACCAGGAGCCCGGCCAGGTCCCGGCCCCGCCCGCCCCGCAGGACACCCGAGGCTGGGCGCGCGAGCTCGGCGGTGTCGACGGAGGCCAGACGGAGCTCCAGCTCACCGTGACCGGCCGCACCGACGAGGCCGTGGTCCTCGGCGCCGTGCGCGTACGGGTGGTGGAGCGCGGCGCGCCCCTGGACCGGGACGCGTACGCGATGGGCGACGGCTGCGGCAGCGGTCTCGTCCCGCAGACCTTCGACATCGACCTCGATGCGCCGCGCCCCTTCGCGAAGCCGGTCGCGGGCATCGACGGCGACGGGGTCGTCCCGGCCAAGGACTTCCCGTACAAGGTCTCCACCAGCGACCCCCAGGTCCTCAACCTCCACGTGCATACCGAGGAGCACGTCGCCGCCTGGTACCTGGAGGTGGAGTGGAGCAGCGGCGAGCGGCGCGGGACGGTCCGCGTCGACGACGGGGGCAAGCCGTTCCGTACGAGCGCGACCGAGGGGAAGAAGACGTACAGCTACCACCCCGGCAGGGGCGCGTGGCTGTCCTGACGGGGAACCCGGTCATACGGCGAAGGCCCCGGCACCGTACGAGACGGTGCCGGGGCCTTCGGCCATATGCCTGGCTGCCTGCCGGACGTGTCAGAGACGCTCGGGCGTCCGGATGCCCAGCAGGGCCATGCCCTGGTGGAGCGTCCGGGCCGTGAGGTCGCAGATGAAGAGGCGGTTCTCCGCGATCTCCTTCGGCGGCTCCGGCTTGATGACCGGGCACTGGTCGTAGAACGTCGTGTACAGCGAGGCGAGCTGGTACAGATACGCGGCCAGCTTGTGCGGGGCGTACTCGGCAGCGGCCTCGGCCACGGTTTCGCCGAACTGGTCCAGGTGGAGGCCGAGTGCGCGCTCCGCCGGGGCCAGCTCCAGCTCGGGGTGGGCGACCGGCGTGCGGTCACCCGCCTTGCCGAAGATCGACTTGATGCGCGCGTACGCGTACTGGAGGTACACCGACGTGTCGCCGTTCAGCGACACCATCTGGTCCAGGTCGAACTTGTAGTCCCGCGCCGCCGACGTCGACAGGTCCGCGTACTTCACCGCGCCGATACCCACCTGGGCACCCCGCTCGGCGATCTCGTCCTCGGTCAGGTCACGCGCCTTCTCGCGGACCACGGACGCGGCCCGGTCGATCGCCTCGTCCAGCAGGTCCACCAGCCGGACCGTCTCGCCCTCACGGGTCTTGAACGGCTTGCCGTCCTTGCCGAGCACCGTGCCGAAGGCCAGCTGGACGGCCTTGACCTCGTCGTTCAGCCAGCCGGCCCGGCGGGCCGTCTCGAAGACCATCTTGAAGTGCAGGGACTGGCGGGCGTCGACCACGTACAGCAGGGTCGTCGCCTTCAGGTTCCGCACGCGGTCACGGATCGCGGACAGGTCGGTGGCCGCGTAGCCGAAGCCGCCGTCGGACTTCTGGACGATCAGCGGCGTCGGGTTGCCGTCCGGGCCCTTGACGTCGTCGAAGAAGACGCACAGCGCGCCCTCGGAGCGCACCGCGACGCCCGACTCCTCGAGGATCCGGCAGGTCTCCACCAGCACGTCGTTGTAGCCGGACTCGCCGACGACGTCGGGGTCCTGGATGTCCATGTCGAGCTTGTCGAAGACCGAGTAGAAGTAGATCTTCGACTCGTCCACGAACCGCTGCCACATGGCCAGCGTCTGCTCGTCGCCCGCCTGCAGGTCGACGACACGCGCCCGTGCACGGGTCTTGAACTCCTCGTCGGAGTCGAAGAGCGCGCGCGAGGCCTTGTAGAGCCGGTTGAGGTTCGACATGGCCTCCTCGCCGGAGACCTCCTCCTCCGACTTGTGGTCCAGCTCGTGCGGGTGCTCCATCAGGTACTGGATGAGCATGCCGAACTGGGTGCCCCAGTCGCCGATGTGGTGGCGGCGGACCACCTTCTCGCCCGTGAACTCCAGGATCTCGACCATCGCGGCGCCGATCACGGCGGAGCGGAGGTGGCCGACGTGCATCTCCTTGGCCACGTTCGGCTGCGCGTAGTCGATCACCGTCGTGCCGGCGTTCCGCGCGAGCGGCACGCCGAGGCGGTCGTCGGCGGCGCGGGCGGCGAGGGTCTTGATGATCGCCTCGTCCGTGACCGTGATGTTCAGGAAGCCGGGGCCCGAGACCTCGATCTCCTTCAGCACGTCGTTCGCCGGGATGCCGTCGACGACCTTCGTCGCCAGCTCACGCGGGTTGCCCTTGAGCTGCTTGGCGAGGGCCAGGATGCCGTTGGCCTGGAAGTCGGCCCGGTCGCTTCGTCGCAGCAGCGGGTCGGCGGAACCGGCCTCCGGCAGGGCTGCCGAGAGACCTTCCGCGAGACGCTGCTGCACGGTCGAAGCGAGGGAAGGGACCGAGGCCATGAGCTTCCGTTCCTGTTGTCGAAGTGAAGGAGGGCTATTTCGCTTGTCAAGTGTCCCATGGGTGGGCAACGTGTTTTCTCCACCTGTGGACAACCTCGGAGTGGCTCGTTTCGTCTGGGACAATGACTGACGTAGGGCTGTAAGGCTTTGAGAGATTCCAGAAAGAAGGACGTACCGACCGTGGCTCAGAGCAGCACCGAGACCGACTGGGTCTCCCGTTTCGCGGACGAGGTCATCGCCGAGTCGGAGCGACGTGCGCCTGGCAAACCGGTCGTCGTCGCCTCCGGACTCTCCCCCTCCGGCCCGATCCACCTGGGCAACCTCCGCGAGGTCATGACCCCGCACCTCGTCGCCGACGAGATCCGGCGGCGCGGGTACGAGGTCCGGCACCTCATCTCGTGGGACGACTACGACCGGTACCGCAAGGTGCCCAACGGCGTCGCGGGCGTCGACGCGACCTGGGCCGAGCACATCGGCAAGCCGCTGACCTCGGTCCCGGCCCCCGCCGGCTCGCCGTACGCGAACTGGGCGGAGCACTTCAAGGCCGCCATGGTCGAGTCGCTGGCCGAGCTGGGCGTCGAGTACGACCCGATCAGCCAGACGGAGCAGTACACGGCGGGCGCCTACCGCGAGCAGATCCTGCACGCGATGAAGCACCGCGGTGACATCGACGCGATCCTCGACCAGTACCGGACGAAGAAGGCGCCGAAGAAGCAGTCGCAGAAGCCCGTCGACGAGGCCGAGCTGGAGGCCGAGGAGGGCTCGGGCGCGGCCAGCGAGGACGACGGCTCGGGCGGCGCCGGGGGCTACTTCCCGTACAAGCCCTACTGCGGGCAGTGCGAGAAGGACCTCACGACCGTCACGTCGTACGACGACGAGACCACCGAGCTGGCCTACACCTGCACGGACTGCGGCTTCTCCGAGACCGTCGAGCTGAGCGAGTTCAACCGCGGCAAGCTGGTCTGGAAGGTCGACTGGCCGATGCGCTGGGCGTACGAGGGCGTGATCTTCGAGCCCTCGGGCGTGGACCACTCCTCCCCCGGCTCGTCGTTCGTCGTCGGCGGCCAGATCGTGCGCGAGATCTTCGACGGCGTGCAGCCGATCGGCCCGATGTACGCCTTCGTCGGCATCAGCGGCATGGCCAAGATGTCCTCCTCGAAGGGCGGCGTGCCCACCCCGGCGGACGCGCTGAAGATCATGGAGGCGCCGCTGCTGCGCTGGCTGTACGCGCGCCGCAGGCCGAACCAGTCCTTCAAGATCGCCTTCGACCAGGAGATCCAGCGGCTCTACGACGAGTGGGACAAGCTGGAGGCCAAGGTCGCCGACGGCTCCGTGCTGCCGGCCGACGCGGCCGCGTACGCGCGTGCCGCCCGCACCGCCGCCGGTGAGCTGCCGCGCACCCCGCGCGCGCTGCCGTACCGGACGCTGGCCTCGGTCATGGACATCACTGCCGGGCATGACGAGCAGACCCTGCGGATCCTGACCGAGCTCGACCCGGAGAACCCGGTCACGTCCCTGGACGAGGTCCGTCCGCGCCTGGACCGCGCCGAGAACTGGATCACCACCCAGGTCCCGGCCGACCAGCGCACCATCGTCCGCGACGAGCCGGACACCGAGATCCTCGGCTCCCTCGACGACCAGGGCCGCGAATCGCTGCGCATGCTCCTGGACGGCCTGGACACGCACTGGTCCCTGGACGGCCTGACCACGCTCGTCTACGGCGTCCCGAAGGTCATGGCCGGTCTCGACCCCGAGGCCAAGCCGACCCCGGAGCTGAAGGTCGCCCAGCGCGCGTTCTTCGCTCTGCTCTACAAGCTCCTGGTGAGCCGCGAGACGGGCCCGCGCCTGCCGACGCTGCTGCTGGCGGTCGGGGCCGAGCGGGTGCGGAAGCTGCTCGGCGCGTAGCGCCGCCGCACGGACAGCGCGAAGGGCCGCCACCCGATGCCGGGTGGCGGCCCTTCGCGCTGTCCGCGTCCCGTGGCCTACGGGATGTGGTTCTCCTGCATCTCCAGCTCGATGCGGTGGCGCAGGCGCGGGGTCAGCTCCCGCAGGAGCGACGCGCTGCGCGGGTGCCGCACGCCGTACGTGTCGCTGAGCCATATGTCGAGCTGCTCGGCGTTGGGGAAGTCCTGCCGCTCCTCGACGTAGTGCCACATCGCCTTGTAGGCAGCCTCGGTGAACTCGTCCACCGGCGGCTCCGGCTCGACGTACTCCTCGACGTGCTCCTCGGCGTATTCGGGGTGCTCCGGGTGCTCCGGGAACCCCGGGTGCTCGGCGTACTCCTCGAAGTGCTCAGGGCCGTCCATGTACTCGGGGGCGTAGTCACCCTCGTACGCCTCCGGCGGCAGCTGCTGCGCGGCGAACCACGGGCTGTCGTGGTTCGCGGGGACCTCCTGCGCGACCTCGACCGGGACCGGGGCCGGGGCCGGACCCTGGGCCTGGCCTTGGCCCTGGGGCAGCTGCGGCTGGACCTGTACGGCCTGGACCTGCGCGGCCTGGAGCTGCCCGGCCTGGAGCTGCCCGGCCTGGACCTGCACCGGGACCTCGACCGGCTGGGCGACCGTCGGCTGCGGTGGGATCAGCATCGGCTCCACCCCCGCCGCCGCGAGCCCCGCCGCCGCAGTCTCCGCCAGCGGCACGCCGTACTTCGCCAGCCGCAGCGGCATCAGCGCCTCCACCGGAGCCTTGCGCCGCCACGCCCGCCCGAACCGCGCCTGCAGCCGGGCCTGGTATATGAGCCGGTCCTGCTCCAGCTTGATGACCTGCTCGTACGAGCGCAGCTCCCACAGCTTCATCCGCCGCCACAACCGGAACGTCGGAATCGGCGACAGCAGCCACCGCGTGATCCGCACGCCCTCCATGTGCTTGTCCGCCGTGATGTCGGCGATCCGGCCCACCGCATGGCGCGCCGCCTCGACCGCGACCACGAACAGCACCGGGATCACCGCGTGCATACCGACACCCAGCGGGTCCGGCCAGGCGGCCGCGCCGTTGAACGCGATCGTCGCCGCGGTCAGCACCCATGCCGTCTGACGCAGCAGCGGGAACGGGATCCGGATCCAGGTCAGCAGCAGGTCCAGCGCGAGGAGCACACAGATACCGGCGTCGATGCCGATCGGGAAGAAGTACGAGAAGGTGCCGAAGCCCTTCTCCACGGCGAGCTCGCGCACGGCGGCGTACGAACCCGCGAAGCCGATCCCGGCGATGATCACCGCACCGGCGATGACCACACCGATCAGCATCTTGTGCGTGCGTGTCAGCTGCACCGCGGCCACCCGCGATCCCCTCCCCGTCAATCTCGACATCTAGCGGGCACAGCGTGGCACACGCGCGAGGAGCCCGACCCCCGGGGGAGGGACGGACTCCTCGAAAACCTGCGCAAATGCGGGTGTTCGCGACCCGCTGCCGCTACACCGTTACGCGTTCGCCGCCGCGACCGCCGCGACCGCCTCCTTGGCGGCCTTCAGCGCGCCTTCCATCATCGCCTTGTCCGCGGGCGCGGCCGCCCCCGCGTAACCGGCGCCGTTGTACGTGAGCAGCACCAGAACATTGCCCGTACGCGCCACGACCGAGGCGTACTTGAAGTCCTCGCCCGTCTTCTTCAGCTCGTAGGCGACGGCCTTCGACTGCTCGCCCACGCCCGGCGCGTCCGTGGTGCGCAGCTTCTTGGCGCCCTCGGTCGCCTGCAGCTTGGCGAGCTCCTTGGTGAAGTTGTCCTGGGCGCGCTCCTGGCCGCTGCCCAGGGAGGCGTCCGACTCGTAGCGGTAGAAGGAGACGTCGAGCCAGCGGTACTGCGAGCCCTTCACGCCCTTGTCGTCGAGGCCGTTCCACGAGCAGCCGCCGCGGCTGGTGGTGTCGCTGGAGTTGGCCGTCGTACCGTTCTTCGCCTTCGCCTTGGGCACCAGGCTCGCGGTCGTCTTCGCGGAGATCGACTTGCAGACGTCGGGCAGCTTCGCGAACTTCGCGGGCTCGACCGTCTTCGTCGACTGCTGGGCGCTGGGGGCGGCGGACGCCGAACCCTTGCCCTTGTCCGGGGAACCGCTGTCGGAGTCCGAGGAGCAGCCGGCGACGACGAGCATCACCGGGACGGCTGCGCAGGCGAGTATGCGAGTGAGTCGCGGGGCTGATCGGTGCATGGTTCCTTCAGTCGCTAGTCGTACGGTCCGGCCGGCGGCCACGGTACGCCGAGGCACGCCGACACGTTACGTGGTCCCGGCGCGCTCACGGAGCGGATCCGCCCGGCTACGCCTCCAGGCGCTCGGCGAGCAGACGGGCCAGGTTCTGGGCCTTTTCCTGCAGTTCCCGGCTGTCGGGGGCCTCCGCGGAACCGGTCGTCTGCTCCGCGTACTCGACCGTCACGATCACGTTGGATGTGCGGAACACCACGCTCACGGTGCGGTGCCGGCCGTTCGATCCACCGGTGCTGAGGGTGTCGTCGAGGAACGCGACCTGCCCGAGGCCGACCAGGACACGGGGCTCCAGACCGGTGGTGGGGATGCCCGGGTCGGGGGAGCCGGTGGCGGTGGAGGGGCTGGAAGGGCTGGTGGAGCCGGACGGCTGCGCGGGAGGTGTGGTGCCGGTGCTCGTGGGGGCCTGGGGCGGCGGGGTCGGCTTCGGGGGCTGCGGGAGGTCCGCCGCGACCTGCTTGCCGGAGAACACCTGCTGCGCGCGGTCGTCGTCGCTGACGGCCGGGTCGTACGACACGACCCGCTCGATGTCGAGACGCAGCCGGTGCGAGACGTCCGGGGCGTCGGCCTTCCAGCTGCACCCGACACGGCGGTCGTTGTCGTACGTGACGGCGGCGGTGCCGCGGTACGCCCTGTCGCGTTCCGCGTCGGGAAGCTGGGCGACGCCCGGCAGCAGGTCCCTGAGGGTGGCCTGCTGGACCGAGCCGCAGGGCTCGAAGAGCGTGCGGTAGCGGCCGGGGGGCGCGGCGGGGGCGGCGACGCCGGCCTTGGAGTCGACGGCGGCGGTGCCGGTTTCGGTCCCGGAGGAGCATCCGGTGAGGCCCAGGACGAGCGCGGCTGCGAGCGCTGTCAGACCGGGTACGTACGCCTGTCGCTGCACGCTGCCAGGCTCCCTTCTCCCGAGGACTTCCCCGAAAACTGTTTGCCGCCGCGGTGTGGTCGACAGACACAATGTCTATCGCACGCGCTGCCGTCGATGCCGGTCCGTTGTCACCTGTACGGGCCTTGGCGCCGGTTTTTGCGTTATCAGGCTTTTTTGGGGGATCGAGGAAGTATGTCGTATGTAGAGGTACCGGGTGCGAAGGTGCCCATCCGGATGTGGACCGATCCTTCCACGGTGGAGGGCGGCGCCATGCAGCAGCTCCGGAACGTGGCCACACTGCCGTGGATCAAGGGCCTGGCCGTGATGCCGGACGTGCACTACGGCAAGGGCGCGACGGTCGGCTCGGTGATCGCGATGCACGGGGCGGTCTGCCCGGCGGCGGTCGGGGTGGACATCGGCTGCGGCATGTCCGCGGTCAGGACGTCGCTGACGGCGAACGACCTGCCGGGTGACCTCTCGCGGCTGCGCTCGAAGATCGAGCAGGCGATTCCGGTGGGGCGGGGGATGCACCGGGAGATGGTGGACCCGAAGCGGCTGTTCCAGTTTCCGGCGGCGGGGTGGGACGACCTTTGGTCGCGGTTCGACGGGATCGCGGATGCGGTCAAATCCCGCCATGAACGTGCCGAAAAGCAGATGGGAACGCTGGGCGGGGGCAATCATTTTGTCGAGTTTTGCCTGGATTCGACCGGAGCTGTGTGGCTGATGCTGCACTCCGGGTCGCGGAACATCGGCAAGGAACTCGCCGAGTACCACATCGGCGAGGCGCAGAAGCTCCCGCACAACCAGGGGCTCGTCGACCGGGACCTGGCCGTCTTCGTCGCGGACACGCCGCAGATGGCCGCCTACCGGAACGATCTCTTCTGGGCGCAGGAGTACGCGAAGTACAACCGCGCGATCATGATGGCGCTCTTCCAGGAGGTCGTCCGGCGGGAGTTCCGCAAGGCGAAGGTGACCTTCGATCCGGTCATCTCCTGCCACCACAACTACGTGGCGGAGGAGCGGTACGAGGGGATGGACCTGCTCGTCACCCGTAAGGGTGCGATCCGGGCGGGCTCCGGCGACTTCGGGATCATCCCGGGCTCGATGGGCACCGGTTCGTACATCGTGAAGGGACTCGGCAACGAGAAGGCCTTCAACTCCGCCTCGCACGGCGCCGGCCGGAGGATGAGCCGGACTGCGGCGAAGCGGCGCTTCTCGACGCGGGACCTGGAGGAGCAGACGCGGGGCGTGGAGTGCCGTAAGGACTCCGGCGTCGTGGACGAGATTCCGGGCGCGTACAAGCCGATCGAGAAGGTCATCGATCAGCAGCGGGACCTGGTCGAGGTGGTCGCGAAGCTGAAGCAGGTCATCTGCGTGAAGGGCTGAGACGCAGACCGACGAGGGGCCGGCACAGGGTGTCGGCCCCTCGTCGTCGTGCGCTCACAGCTCGCGGTGGACCTTGGTGTTGGAGGCCTGGGCGCGGGGGCGGACGATCAGGAGGTCGATGTTGACGTGCGGGGGGCGGGTGCAGGCCCAGGTGATGGTGTCGGCGACGTCGTCGGCGGTGAGGGGTTCGGCCACGCCCGCGTAGACCTTGGCGGCCTTCTCGGTGTCGCCGCGGAAGCGGGTGGTGGCGAACTCGTCGGTCTTCACCATGCCGGGGGCGATCTCGATGACGCGGACCGGGGTGCCGACGATCTCCAGGCGGAGGGTCTCGGCGAGGACGCGGGCGCCGTTCTTGGCCGCGACGTAGCCGGCGCCGCCCTCGTAGGTGGAGTGGCCGGCGGTGGAGGAGAGGACGACGACCGTGCCGTCGCCGCTGGCGGTCAGGGCGGGGAGCAGAGCCTGGGTGACGTTGAGGGTGCCGATGACGTTGACCTCGTACATCTGGCGCCAGTCGTCGGGGTCGCCGGTCGCGACGGGGTCCGCGCCGAGGGCGCCGCCCGCGTTGTTGACGAGGACGGCGATCGTGCGGAAGGCGGTCGCGAAGGTCTGGACGGCTTCGCGGTCGGTGACGTCGAGGGCGTAGGCGGTCGCCTGGTGGCCGGCCTCGACGATCTCGGCGGCCAGTGCCTCGATGCGGTCCTTGCGGCGGGCGGTGAGGACCACGCGGTATCCGGCGGCGGCGAGCTGCTTGGCCGTGGCGGCGCCGATACCGCTGCTCGCTCCGGTGACGACGGCGATGGGGGTACCGGCGGCGGTCATGGCGTGCTCCTCGCGCATGTGGTCGATTACGTCGATCGCGTGGTCAGGATATGCGGTGGTCAGCGGGTGCGTGGGGCGTACATGATCACGGCCATGCCGGCGAGGCAGATCAGGGCTCCGGCGATGTCCCAGCGGTCGGGTCGGTATCCGTCGGCGACCATGCCCCAGGCGAGGGATCCCGCGACGAACACTCCGCCGTAGGCGGCGAGGATCCGGCCGAAGTCGGCGTCGGGCTGGAGGGTGGCCACGAAGCCGTAGAGGCCGAGGGCGACGACTCCGGCGCCGATCCAGATCCAGCCGCGGTGCTCGCGGACGCCCTGCCAGACGAGCCAGGCTCCGCCGATCTCGAAGAGGGCGGCGAGGACGAAGAGAGCGGCGGAGCGGGCGATGAGCATGGGGTCAGGGTGCCACGGGGACACGCTGACTGACGGATGGTCAGAATATATGGGCGGTAATCGGTATCTTCAGGGCATGAGTGTGATGCGCAAGGCCCTGTTCGGGGCGGCGTTGGCAGCCGCGGTGGTGGTCGGTACGGGTGAGGGGGCCCGTGCTGTCGGGTCGGAGGCCGATCTGGCCCACCACGGCCATGTCTCCCTCTGGGAGGGGCGGCTGGGTGTCTGGCTGGTCAGTGAGAACCACGGGCCGTCGCACGTGTCCCAGGCGACCGTGCGGCTCGCCTTCTCCGAGCCGATGGCGGGTGGGCAGGAGCTGCCTCCGTCCTGTCTGTGGGGGAGCGACCGGGTGGTGGTCTGCCGCACGGGTGAGCTGCGGGCCGCCGGGGCGGTCGAGGAGCTGGCGCTCGATCTGCGGACGGCGGGCTCCCCTGAGGAGTTGACGGTCGACATCGGGACCATCTGGACCGACGGGATCAGTGACGGGAACCCGAAGAACGACCGGCATCGCGTCCTGGTGCTGAGCACCGGCGACCCGTACGTCTTCTGACCGCACGGTCATCGGAACGTGTAGCCGTCGGGGCGGACGAGGAGCGCCGAGCGGCGGGTGGGGTCGGTCCAGGTGGCCCGTACGACGCGGGTCGGGGTGGTGGGGGATGCCGGCAGGTCCGGGGTCGCTCCCTCGGGGGCGATCAGGACGAACTCGCCCGCGCGCAGCAGCTCGTAGAGCCTGCCTTCCCGAAGGTTCAGGTCCGGGACGCGCCGGGCGTCGCGGCCGTAGGTGATGCCGATTCCGCTGATCATGCCCATCGCCTTGGCGGAGGCGGGGCGGACGGTGTTCAGGAAGCGTGAGGCGAGGGCGCGGACGGCGCGCAGGACGGGGCCGTGGGCCATGGCGAGCCGGACGATGGTCCCGCTGCTGCGGAGTACGGCGGCGCCGACGGGGTGGCGTTCGGACTGGTAGCTGTCGAGGAGCGCCTCGGGGTCGGGGGCCTCGCCGCGCAGGACGGCGGCGAGCTTCCACGAGAGGTTGGCGGCGTCCTGGAGGCCCGTGTTCATGCCCTGGCCGCCGGCGGGGGAGTGGACGTGGGCGGCGTCGCCTGCGAGGAAGACCCGGCCGACGCGGTAGGCGGGGGCCTGGCGCTCGTCGCTGTGGAAGCGGGAGATCCAGCGGGCGTCGTGCATGCCGTAGTCGGTGCCGAGCGCGAGGCGGGCGATCTCGCGGACCTCGTCGAGGTCGACGGGCTCGCTGTCGGGGACCTGGCGGGTGCGGTTCCAGCCCATGACCCGGTACCAGCCGTCGCCGAAGGGGGCGATGAAGGCGAAGGCGTCCCCGGTGCCGTTGACCGTGAGCAGTCCTTCGGGCTTCTCGGCGAGGCGGACGTCGGCGAGGACGATGGAGCGGATGACCGAGACGCCGGGGAAGGGCAGGCCGAGGGCGGTCCGCACGGCGCTGCGCACGCCGTCGGTGCCGACGAGGTAGCGGGCGCGGAGGGTGAGGGGGGTGCCGTCGGGGCCGGTGAGTTCGGCGGTGACCTGGTCGGTGTCCTGGCTCAGTCCGCGCAGTTCCGTCCCGTACCGGAAGTCCACGCCTGCGGACAGGGCCCGGCGCTCGAGGAGGCGCTCGACCTCGTACTGGGGGGTGATGAGGAGGTACGGGAAGCGGGAGCGGAGGCGGGACAGGTCGAGGGTGAGGCGGCGGAAGAGCCGCAGCTCGGTGATGGGCGTGCCGGTGGCGATCAGTTCGTCGGCGAGGCCGCGGGCGTCGAGCTGCTCCAGGGTGCGGGCGTGGACGCCGAAGGCGCGGGTCATGTTGCTGATGCCGTGCGGGCGGCGCTCGACCACGGTGACCCGCAGGCCGGCGGTGGCGAGGTCGCCGGCGAGCAGCATTCCGGTGGGGCCGGAGCCGACGACGAGAACGTCCGTGTCCAGGTGGTTCATGGCTGCCTCCAGGTGTGCCATGACAACGTCCGTTGGCCAACGTCTGTTGGTCAACGCTTGTTGGCAAATGTAGGAGTAGCCGCGATGGCGTGTCAACACCTGTTGGCCTACAGTTGTTGGCATGAAGACCGCCCGCCGCTCCGACGCTACCCGCGCCGCGATCCTCGAAGCCGCCCGCGAGCGATTCGCCTCCGACGGCTACGAGCGCGCCACCATCCGGGCCATCGCCCGCGACGCCGGAATCGATCCGTCGATGGTGATGCGCTACTACGGCAACAAGGAGGGCCTGTTCGCCGCCGCGTCCGAGATCGAACTGGACCTTCCCGAACTCGGCGCCCTGCCCGCCCGCCACATCGGCGCGGTCCTGGTCACGCACTTCCTCGACCGCTGGGAGCGCGACGACGTCCTGACCGGCCTTCTGCGGGTCGGCGTCACCAACGCCGCGGGCGCCGAGCGGATGCAGGCGATCTTCGCCGCGCAGCTCGGCCCCGTCGCCCTCGGCGTCTGCCCCGACCCCGCCGAGGCGCCGCGCCGCGCCGCGCTCGTCGCCTCGCAGATCCTCGGCATGGCGCTCGCCCGCTATGTGCTGCGACTGCCGCCCGCGGTCGCGATGTCCCGCGAGGAGGTCGTCGCCTGGCTGGGGCCGACCGTCCAGCGCTACCTGACGGCCCCGGAGCCGTAGAGCGCCGGTTCGCTGTTTCGTACAATTTCTGCATGCCGCAGAAGAACTCCGCCCGGCGCGACGGTCTGATGACCGAGCTGTACGACGAGGCCCGCCGCTACATGGCCGCGTACGCGCTGTTCAACCAGGCCGTCGCCGACCGTCTGCGGCTCCACCCGACCGATGTGCAGTGCCTGAACCTGCTCGCCCTGGAGCCCGGCCCCGTCACCACCGGCCGGATCGCCGAGCTGACCGGGCTGACCACCGGCTCCGCGACCCGGCTCGTCGACCGGCTGGAGCGGGCCGGCTATGTCACGCGCGAGCGGGACGCCGAGGACCGGCGGCGCGTCCTCGTGACCGCGGTGCCGGAGCGGATGGCGGAGCTGGGCGCGTTCTGGCGGCGGCTCAACGAGGCCTGGGGCACGATGTTCGACGCGTACAGCGATGCCGAAGTCGCCCTGCTCATCGCCCATATGCGCCGGACCGTCGAGCTCAGCGCCGACCAGGTCGAGCGGCTGCGCACGGGCGAACTCGGCTGACCGCACCGGGCCTTCGGGTCACCGCGCGGCCGCGCCGCCGAACTCGCGCAGCGCGTCGGTGACGATCGCCTCCAGCCGGGCGTGGTGAGCACCCCGCCAGTACACCCGCTCGCACTCCGTGCACCGCGCGAAGACGTCGTACGTCTTCTCCGTGCCGCGCTCCAGCCGCTCGCGCACCGAGTCCTTGTCGGCGTCGGTGAGGTCCCCGTTGCAGGCGGTGCAGCGGGTCCAGGGCATCAGCGTGGGCGCGAAGCGCTCCAGGACGTCACGGAGTTGGTCGTCGGGCCGGTCGCTGTACACATAGGCGCCGGCCCACAGCTCCCGGCGGCGCAGCAGCCCGCGGTCCCGGGAGAGCATCACGCGCCGCTCCTTCGCCGAGAGCGCGGCCAGCGCGGCGTCGCCGATGTCCTCGCTCTCGTACGCCGCGTCGACCCCGAGCAGCCGCAGCCGCCGGGCCAGCGTGCCCAGATGGACGTCGAGGAGGAACCGGAGAGGGGCTCCCGGCACCGGCTGGGGGCGCTCGACGCCCTCGACCTCGACCGTCTCGCCCGCCGCGGGGATGTGGGACACCTTCACGGGCTGCCCGTCCACCAGCAGCCGCCCGGTCTCGGTCAGCGGGACGCCCAGCGACTCCACGACATGGCCGAGCGTCGAGACGCCGTCGGTCGCCACGGTCGTGCGCCCCGAGCGCCGTTCCGCCGAGACGAAGAGCCGCAGGTCGGGGGCGAAGCTGATCTGGATCTCCGGTCCGTTCACGGGGACAGGATGTCACCGTGGCGCCCCGCGCGGCCAGGGAATTCGCCGCCCGGGGCCCTGCCCGCCGCGGCTGCACCGCCCGCCCCGGCCGGCATGGCCGCTACGGGCGGAAGGCGTCCGCATGGTCGGTGGCCCACGCGGCGAAGGTGCGGGCCGGGTGCCCGGTCAGCTCCTCGACGGTCCGGGTCAGGGGGACCGGCCGGTCGTCGTGCGAGGCCCAGTAGGAGAGCAGGGCGTCGGCGAAGGACTCCGGTATGGAGGCGGCGACCGAGGCCTTCCACTGCTCGGGGGTGACGGCGGCGCAGCTCGTCGCACGGCCCGTCACCTCCGCGAGTATCGCCAGCTGCTCGGTGAAGTCGAGCGACTCGGGGCCGGTCAGCAGATACGAGGAGCCGCGCAGCCGCGGCGCGGTGAGGACCGCGAAGGCGGCCTCGGCGACGTCCTTCTCGTGGATCGGGTCGCCGTGGGACCCGGGGTACGGGAGCTCCACCGCGCGCGCGGACCGGATCGCCCAGGACCACTGCAGGGCGTTGCTCGCGAAGGCGCCCGGCTGGAGATGGGTCGCCTCGAAGGCTCCGTCGTCCGCCGCGGCCGCCAGGGCGCGCTCGACGGCCAGGTGGGAGGCGGCGATCGGATTCTCCGCGGCGTCGGGGGCGAGGACGGAGCTGGAGGAGAGCAGGACGACGTGCTGGACGCCGGCCGCCCGGGCCTGCGCGACGAAGGCGTCGATGTGCGAGGGCTCGGCGTACAGGAAGACGGAGTCGACGCCGTCGAGCGCGGCCTCGAAGTCCGCCGGATCGGCGAGATCGCAGCGGACGGTGTCGATGCCGCCTGGTGGGGAGAGGTCCGTGGGGTCCTTGGAGGCCGCCCTGGCCTTGATGCCCGCGCTGTGGAGCAGCCCGAGGAGGGTGGAGCCCACGCGGCCGCGGCTTCCGGTGACGAGAACGGTCATGAGAGGGGTCCCTTCGCAGTGTGTGCGTGAAGAAGAATCTGTGCCACGCAGATAAATATCCGCGAGGAGCCCCGGCTCGTCAACCCTGAGAAGACCCTGAGATACGGTCCCGGCATGAAGATCATCGACCTCGAGCCCGGTGACCCCCGCCTGGAGGGGGACCTGCTCCCCGTCCTGCGCGAGCTGCGCCCGCACCTCACGCCGCAGCTCTTCCGCGACATCCACCGCCACGGCCATCCCCAGGGCCTGCGCTTCAGCGCCGCCTACGCCGAGGACGGCACCTGCGTGGGCGTCGCCGGCTGGCGGATCATCGACAACACCAGCGCGATCCGCAAGCTCTACGTCGACGACCTCGTCACCGCCGAGACCGCCCGCTCCACCGGCGTCGGCCACGCGCTCCTGGCCTACCTGGAGCAGCACGGGCGGGAGACCGGCTGCCACGAGCTCAACCTGGACTCCGGTACCCATCGCACCGGAGCCCACCGCTTCTACCTGCGCGAGCGCCTCGACATCGTCGCCTTCCACTTCACCAAGCCGCTGACCGCAGACGGCTCGGACAGCTCGGACAGCTCGGACAGCTCGGACGGCTAGAGGCCCTCCAGGTCCAGACGCCAGTCGTTGCAGCGCAGCGGATGGCCCGGCGGGTACTCGAACTCACGCTCACCGAGCAGCTCGAAGCCGGCCTTGCGGCACACCGCGTTCGACGCCCCGTTCTCCGTCGACGGAAAGGCGTGCAGGAAGCGGTACGTACGCTCGGCCCGCGCCAGCGCCGCCACCGCACGCGTGGCGGCGCTCGCGACGCCCCGCCCCTGGAACCCCGGCAGCACCGTCCAGCCCGTTTCGTACACCGGCTCCCCGTCCCAGGTCTGCTTCCAGAAGCCGATGCCGCCGACCGCGACCTCCTCGGGGAGCAGCACGATCCGGAACATCAGCCCCGCGCTCGTCCGGTCGGCGCTCAGCCGCACATACCGCTCGTGCCGCTTGGCAAGCGCCTCCTCGCTCTCGGGGCCACCCAGGTGCTCCATGAGCTCCGGCGCGTTCATGGCGCGCAGCAGGCCGAAGTCCCCCTCGGACCAAGGCTCCAGGCGTACGGGCGAGGCGTGGGTGTCCATGCCCGCACTGTAGGTCAGGGGTCGGACAACCGGCGGGCGTATGCGGTCGGCGGTACCCCGACCGTCGCCGTGAAGTCCCGTACGAGATGGGCCTGATCGCTGTAGCCGAGCTCGGCCGCGAGCCCGGCCCAGTCCAGGGCGCCCTGCGCCTTGGCAGCCTTGGCGCCCCCGGCTGACTCGGCGGACTCGACGCGCTCCAGGGCGTCGTGGATGCGGTGGCGCAGGATGACCCACTTGGGGCCGACCCCGACGCACTGGGAGAACAGCCGCTGGAGGGAGCGGCTCGACAGCCCCTGCGTGCGGGCCAGTTCGGACACGCGGCGGATCGTACGGTCCGTACGGACCAGCTCCATCAGCGCCATGGCCTGGACGGCCTGCGGGTCGGGCTCGGGGCCGTGGGCCAGCAGGAAGGCGTCGAGCGCCGCCACGCGCGCGTGGTCGGTCTCGGGGGTGAGCACGGCGGCCACGGAGGCGTCCCCCGCGCCCGCGAACACCTCGTCGAGCGGGACGCGCCGGCCCGTCCACGCCGACACCGGCCGCGCGGGGGCGAAGGGCCGGAAGCCGCCCGGACGGAACTTCACTCCGCAGACCCGGCCGACGCCTGTGAGCTTCTTCGTGAACAGGTCGAGCCCGATCCCGGAGACCTCTCCGGAGGAGTCCTCCCCATAGCGCTGGAAGACGACGTTCACGGAGGGATGCGGGACGACATGGGAGGCGTACGGCTCGGACAGGTCCCAGTCGATGAACCAGTAGTTGTCCACGTAGGGGCGCAGCTCCGGCGTCGCCGGCACGTGGCGGCGGAACCGGACGTGGGCGAAGAGCTCGGCGGCGTCGACGATGCCGCGGGTGTCACGGCGCGGACCGGAAGCAGTCATGCCGCGCACCCTAGGGGGCGGCCCCGCTCACCGCAGGCGGCCCGCGGAACCCACCGAGAGGCGCGAGACGACCTGGCCGAAGGCGTACTCCTCGGCGGGGGTGAGCGGCACGGTCTCCTGCGGGTGCCAGACCCGTTCCAGCGGGGCGGCGGCCTGTGCGCGGCGGGCGCGGGCACGCAGGCCCTGCGCCACCCACACCGCGGCGGAGGCGGCGAGCACGCCGAAGAGGGTGATCACACGAGGGTCGGAGAACTGGCCGGGCAAGGACGACATGCTGACTCCAGGGCGCGAGGGCCGGTACGGTGGCGCGCCCTGCCAGGCGGCGCGTGCGTACGGCGCTGACGATTCCTACTGCTTCCTCCCGACCTGTTCAGTTAACACGATGATGGGGGACTTTCGGCAGGGGGTCCGGGATGAAAGTCCCGGCCCCGGGGGATGGGCGGGAGGCCCTCTTGTGTGGGCCGGGGAAGCGCTTCAAGGTGGCGGGAGAGGCAGATTCCGGCCGGGGAGGGAGCAGCCGCATGTCGGACGCAGGGGCCGCAGGAGTGTGGGGGTTCACCGACGACAGGGGTACGGCGCTGACGGCCGTACGCCCGCCCGGGCGGGTGGTGGCCTACGTACGGGCCGGGGCGGGGCTTCTGGATCTCGGGGTGACGCCCGTGGCGGTGTACGGCTCCGCGCACGACGGGGCGGCGCTCGACCCGGTCAAGGCGGGGGAGCTGGAGGCGGCCGGTGTGGCCTACCTGGGGCCGGGGCGCGCCGTGGACGAGGAGGCGCTGAGGAGCCTGCGCCCCGACCTGATCGTCGACGTCACGTACGACGGGAAGAGCCCTTACGCGCTGGACGAGGCCGTCGCCGACCGGGTGGGGGTGCCGCTGGCCGCGCTGGCGGTCGGCAACGAGCTCGGTCTGCCGGCGATCATCGCGCGCTTCGGTGAGCTGGGCGCGGGGCTCGCGGCCGCCCCTGGCTCCATGGCCGGTGCCGGTGCCGGTGCCGGTGCTGGTGCCGATCCGATCGCCTCCGCCGAGGCCGCCCTCCGGGCCGCCGCCACGCGGAGTGACCGCACCGTCCTCGCCCTGTCCGGCGCCGGCCCCGACCAGGTCCATCTGGCCCGGCCGCACGCCTGGCCCGAGCTGGCGCGGCTGCAGGAGCTCGGCGTCCGCCTGCTCGACCCCGGGCCGGGGCCCGGTGCCAGCTGGCTCACGGCCGACTGGGAGCACGCCGCCGCGCTGAATCCGGACCTGGTGCTCTACGACAGCCGCGCCAACGCCGTCGGGCCGGAGGTGTTCCCGCCCGTGGGGCACGCACGCGTGGCGCCGTGGAACCCGGAGATGCCGCCGAGCCCGGCGGCGTACGCCCGCTTCTTCGCGGCCCTCACCGAGGAGCTCCAGCTGTAGGGGCCTGCCAGGCCCGGGGTCCCGGGCCGCCCGGCCTGAACGGCCTCGAAAGCGGCGCCGCCCCCGTGGGTTGTGCCCACCCTTACCCTCCCCCTAGGACTTCGTCCTGGGGGGACCCCTGGCGGGTCGATTGCCCGCAACAGGTCCCTGGGTCAGGTCGGCCCGGCGGGTCGATTGCCCACAACAGGTCTCTCGGTCAGGTCCGCCCGGCGGGTCGATTGCCCGCAACAGGTCTCTCGGTCAGGTCGGCCTGGCGGGACGATTGCCCACAACAGGTCCCTCCGCCAGGTCGGGTCGGGGTGATTGCCCCGACGGTCGTCCCCTACGCCAGGACGCCCTCACCCAGGCGTGCCCGCAAGGAGCCCGCGAATTCCTCCGCGCGGGAGAGTTGGGCGCGCAGTTCGGCGACGCGTTCGGCAGCGGCTCGTTCGTAGTGGCGTACGCGTGCGATCAGGGTGGAGCGCTCCTCGGGGGAGAGCTCGCCGTCCGTGCCCGGGTGGTCCGTGGCGAGGCGGTCCACCGCCGTGAGGAGGTCGCGGGTCTCGTCGATCGTGAAGCCGAGCGGCTTCATCCGGCGGATCACCATCAGCCGGTCCACGTCGGCGTCGGTGTAGAGCGGGAATCCGCCCTGGGACGATGCCGACGGGACGACCAGACCGCTGTCCTCGTACTGGCGGATGGTCCGCAGGGACAGTTCCGTCCGTGCGGCGACCTCGCCGATCTGCATGGGCTCGCCGGCCATGCGCACTCTGCTCACGGTGTCCGTCCTTCCTGGCGCCTCGCGCGGGTTCCCGCGGGCGCGGCTCCCGCCCACTTCGTTCCGTTTGTCCTCACTTCAGCACTTATGGGAGTGGGAAGTGCGGCGAAACGCCTGCCGGCGGGACGGCCTTCGCGAAGGGGCGGTGGCCGCACGCCACAGCGGCCGGCCCTGCGGCTACGGCCAGACCAGGCAGTACGGCTGGTGTCCCGCCTCGTGCAGACGGACCGAGAAGTCCTGCCACTCGTGCAGCAGCTGGTAGACGTTGAAGGCGTCGCGCGGGCCGCCGCGGTCCGGGACCGTGGACCAGATGAAGGCCGCCGCGCCGACCGATTCCTCGCCGATGCCGCGCAGCGGGTCGACCACCGTCATGGGCAGCTTCACCACCGCGTAGTCGGGGTGAAGGACGACCAGCTCCAGCGGGGGCACCTTGTGCAGGGGCATGCCCTGGATGCCCGTGAGGACCATCGCGGCTATGGTCTCGGGCTTGATCTTGGTGAACATGCCGCCCATGCCGAGCTCGTCGCCGCCCAGCTCCTCCGGGCGCATCGAGATCGGGACGCGGGCCGCCGTGGCGCCGTCGGGTGCGCCGAAGTACTTGTACGTCACCCCCAACCGGCCACTCCCGCCCTCCGTCGTGGGTTCCGTGGATCCTGTCGACTGCGGGGGCTGTTCCGTACGCCGTCGCCGGTGCCTCCCCGGCCGGGCAGGCTCCGGACCCAGATCGTCCGTCCCCTCACCCAGTTCGCCACCGCGATGCATATCTCCACCCGACTGCTTTTTAGGCAACACGACCCCCGCCGCGCAACCCGATCATCGTGACAGTGACCTCCCCCACGCTCTCGCGGTGAAACACCTGTCCGCAAGAACGTCCGGGCCTCTGACACCATGGATTCCGTGAGCCATCCCTATGACGCCCCAGTTTCGCAGACGCGGAGGACCCACGCCCCGGCGTAATTCACAGGGTGCCCACGCCGTCACTCCGTACTCGCAGACTTACTCGCAGGTCAGGACCACAGTGCCGTACTCATACGAAGCCCCAGTCTCACAGACGCTTTTCGACCGCGCGTCCCTCGTGACGCCCGGCGGCGTGAACTCACCGGTGCGCGCCTTCCGGGCCGTGGGCGGAACGCCCCGGTTCATGGTGTCCGGTACCGGCCCGTACCTCACCGACGCGGACGGTCGCGAGTACGTCGACCTGGTCTGCTCGTGGGGGCCGATGATTCTCGGCCACGCCCACCCCGAGGTGACCGCGGCCGTGCAGGCCGCCGTCTCCCGTGGCACCTCCTTCGGCACGCCCGGCGAGGGCGAGGTCGCCCTCGCCGAGGAGATCGTCGGCCGGATCGCGCCGGTCGAGCAGGTGCGGCTGGTCTCCTCCGGTACGGAGGCCACGATGTCCGCGATCCGGCTCGCCCGCGGTTTCACGGGCCGGGCGAAGGTCGTCAAGTTCGCCGGCTGCTACCACGGGCACGTGGACGCGCTGCTCGCCGCGGCCGGCTCCGGTGTGGCCACCTTCGGTCTGCCCGACACGCCCGGCGTGACCGGCGCGCAGGCCGGGGACACCATCGTCCTGCCGTACAACGACCTGGAGGCGGTGCACGAGGCCTTCCACCGGTACCCGGGCGAGATCGCCTGTGTCATCACCGAGGCCTCGCCGGGCAACATGGGCGTCGTGCCGCCGATGCCCGGCTTCAACCAGGGCCTGAAGGACGCGTGCGCGAAGAACGGCGCGCTGTACATCTCCGACGAGGTCATGACCGGCTTCCGGACCTCCCGCGCCGGCTGGTACGGCGTCGACGGCGTGAAGCCCGACCTGATGACCTTCGGCAAGGTCATGGGCGGCGGCTTCCCGGCCGCGGCCTTCGGCGGCCGCGCGGACGTCATGGGGCACCTCGCCCCGGCCGGCCCGGTCTACCAGGCGGGCACCCTCTCCGGTAACCCGGTCGCGACCGCCGCCGGCCTCGCGCAGCTGCGCCTGCTCGACGCCGCCGCGTACGAGAAGGTCGACGCGGTGTCGAAGGAGATCCAGGAGCTCGTCACCGGCGCGCTCACCAAGGAGGGTGTCGCGCACCGGCTGCAGACCGCCTCCAACATGTTCTCCGTCTTCTTCACGGCGAACGAGGTGCGCGACTACGACGACGCGAAGAAGCAGGAGGCCTTCCGCTTCAACGCCTTCTTCCACTCGATGCTGGCCGACGGGGTCTATCTGCCGCCGTCCGCCTTCGAGTCCTGGTTCGTGTCCACGGCCCACGACGAGCGCGCGATCGAGCGGATCGCCGCCGCGCTGCCCGCCGCCGCCCGCGCCGCAGCGGAGGCCACCGCATGACCAGGGACAAGGCCGGGAACGACATCACCGTCGTCCACCTGATGCGCCACGGCGAGGTGCACAACCCCGACGGCATCCTCTACGGCCGCCGCACCGGCTACCACCTCTCCGAGCTCGGCCGGCAGATGGCCGACCGGGTCGCCGAGCACCTGGCCGAGCGGGACGTCACGTACGTCGTCTCCTCGCCGCTCGAGCGCGCCCAGGAGACGGCCCAGCCGGTGGCCAAGAGCCACGGCCTGGACCTGGCCACGGACGAGCGGCTCATCGAGGCGGGCAACGTCTTCGAGGGCAAGACCTTCGGCGTCGGCGACGGGGCGCTGCGCAAGCCGGGCAACTGGAAGCACCTCACCAACCCGTTCAAGCCGTCCTGGGGCGAGCCGTACATCGAGCAGGTCGTACGGATGATGGGGGCCCTGGACGCGGCGAAGGACGCGGCCCGTGGCCACGAGGCGGTCTGCGTCAGCCACCAGCTGCCGATCTGGATCGTGCGCAGCTTCGTCGAGAAGCGGCGGCTGTGGCACGACCCGCGGCGCCGGCAGTGCACGCTGGCCTCGCTCACCTCGTTCACGTACCAGGGCGACAGGATCGTCTCGGTCGGCTACAGCGAGCCGGCCCGCGATCTCGTGCCCGCGCATCTGCTCGCGGGTGCGAAGCCGGTGAAGGGGAAGGCGAAGGCGTTCGGGGCGTAGACGCCGGAGCTTTTCAGGAGTAGACCCTCCCCTCAGGGCGGTCGGCCGACGTTCGTCGGCGGACCGCCCTGAAATTTTTGTGCTAATTCCGGGAACCTCCGTGTTCCTCCCGGCATCTCACTCATTGTCGGTTTGGATGACCTTTCGGTCATACGGGAACGCGAATGGGGATGTCATGCGCGGGATGAGTCGGATCAGCCGAAGGGGACTGCTGGGAGCGGGAGTTGGAGCCGCGGCGGCGATGGGGCTCGCGGGGTGCAGCGGTAACGAAAAGGATAGGAAGGGACGTTCCGGACCTGGTAAGGGGGGTGACGCCTCGGGCGACCCGAGCGCACCCGCACCCACCAAGGAAGAGGGCCGGCTCATCGGTGACGGTTCCACCGCCGACACAGGAAAGCAGCCGCACCAGCCCGACGCCCCCGTCCCGCTCGAACCGGGCCAGACCCCGCCGCAGTTCGTGATCTTCTCCTGGGACGGCGCCGGCGAGGTCGGCAACGGTCTCTTCTCCCGCTTCCTCGAACTCGCCAAGAACCACGACGCCGCGATGACGTTCTTCCTCTCCGGGATCTACCTCCTGCCGGAGTCGAAGAAGGACCTCTACCGTCCGCCGAACAACCGCGTCGGAGCCTCCGACATCGGCTACCTCACCGACGACCACATCAAGGACACCCTCAAGGGCGTCCGCCAGGCCTGGCTCGACGGGCACGAGATCGGCACCCACTTCAACGGCCACTTCTGCGGCGGTTCGGGCTCGGTCGGCAACTGGACCCCGGCCCAGTGGCAGAGCGAGATCGACCAGGCGATGAAGTTCGTCACCGAGTGGAAGACCAACAGCGGCTGGACCGATCTCGACCCGCTGCCCTTCGACTACTCGAAGGAGCTCGTCGGCGGCCGCACCCCCTGCCTCCTCGGCCAGGACAACCTCCTGCCCACGGCGAAGCGGCTCGGCTGGCGCTACGACGCCAGCTCACCCGGCGGCCGCCAGATGTGGCCGGTCAAGCGCCAGGGCATCTGGGACCTGCCGCTGCAGGCCGTGCCGTTCCCCGGCCACTCCTTCGAGGTCCTGTCCATGGACTACAACATGCTCGCCAACCAGTCGAAGAACACGACCAAGGGCGTGCCCTCGCGCTATCCCGGCTGGCGCCGGCAGGCCACCGACGCCTACCTCAACGGGTTCAACCGGGCCTACGAGTCCAACCGCGCGCCGTTCTTCATCGGCAACCACTTCGAGCAGTGGAACGGCGGCATCTACATGGACGCCGTCGAGGAGGCGCTCAAGGGCATGGCCGGCAAGAAGGACGTCCGGCTGGTCTCCTTCCGCCAGTTCGTGGACTGGCTGGACGCGCAGGACCCCGCGATCCTCGCCAAGCTCCGTACGCTCGAGGTGGGCCAGTCCCCGGCGGGCGGGTGGAACACCTTCCTGAGGCCCGCTTGACCCCGACATGCCCTTTAAGCCCCCTTGACAAGGGGCTTTACGGGCAGCGAGGGGGGCGCCCAAGATCCCTCAAACGCCCATGCGAAACTTTTCACATGAGCCTTAGCCGTGCCCCTCGACGCACCCTGCTCGCCGTCGGAACGCTGTCGGCCGCCCTCGCTCTGTCGGCCTGCGGCTCGGACTCCAACGGGAAGTCCGGAGGCGGTGGCGGAACCAACTTCGTGACCAACACGGGCGGTGTCTCCACCGTCGCCAAGGGCGAGCGCGCGGCACCCAACAAGATCGCGGGCGAGACGATCGAGGGCGAGCAGCTCGACATCGCCGACCTCAAGGGCAAGGTCGTCGTCCTGAACGCGTGGGGCTCCTGGTGCGGCCCCTGCCGCGCCGAGGCGCCGCACTTCGCCAAGGTCGCGAACGAGCTCAAGGCCAAGGGCGTGGAATTCGTCGGGCTGAACACCCGCGATTTCAACAAGCAGCAGGCGGTGACCTTCGAGGAGGACTACAAGGTCCCCTACCCGAGCCTGTACGACCCCTCGGGGAAGCTGATCCTCAACGGATTCCCCAAGGGCACCCTCAACCTGCAGGCCATCCCGTCCACCGTCGTCCTCGACAAGGACGGAAAGATCGCCGCCCGCGCCCTCATGGCCCTCGACGAGAAGAAGCTCCGCTCGATGATCGAGCCGCTTCTCGCGGAGAAGTGATCCGGTGAACGAGACGGTCTTCAGCGGGGCACTCCTGCTCGCCCTGCCCATCGCCGTGCTCGGCGGTCTGGTCTCTTTCTTCTCCCCGTGCGTCCTGCCGCTCGTGCCGGGCTATCTGTCGTACGTGACCGGCGTCACCGGCACCGACCTGGCCGAGGCCAAGCGGGGGCGGATGGCGGGCGGGGCCGCGCTGTTCGTCCTCGGCTTCACCGTGGTGTTCGTCTCCGGGGGCGCCCTCTTCGGCGGCTTCGGCGACGCCCTGCAGACGCACCGCGACGTCATCTCCAAGGTGCTCGGCGCCCTGACCATCGTGCTCGGCGCCTTCTTCATGGGCGCGATGCCCCGGCTCACCCGCCGCGAGTTCCGCTTCCACAAGCGCCCGGTGACCGGACTGCTCGGCGCCCCCATGCTGGGCGTGCTGTTCGGCCTCGGCTGGGTCCCCTGCATCGGCCCGACCCTCGCCGCCGTACTGGCGCTCGCCTCCAACGAGGCCAGCGCGGGCCGCGGCGCCGTGCTGACCGTCGCCTACTGCGTGGGCCTCGGCCTGCCCTTCATCCTCACCGCGATCGCCTTCCGGCGGGCGCTCGGCACCTTCAGCTGGGTGAAGCGGCACTATGTCTGGGTCATGCGCATCGGCGGCATCATGCTGATCGTCACCGGCCTGCTGCTCGTCACCGGAGCCTGGGATCGCATCGTGACCGAGATGCAGTCCTGGGCGGCCGACTTCACTCCGGGGATCTGACCCATGAGCAACACCAGCCAGAGCACCACCAGCGAGAGCGCGAACGCGAGCGCGAACGCGAGCGCGAGCGAGACCGAAGAGCTGAGCGCCGCGGGCTCCCAGCTGTCCACCGCGCCCCGGGAGGAGACCGGTCCCGAGACCGTCGGCGGCGGCCCCACCCTCGGGGTCATCGGCTGGATCCGCTGGTTCTGGCGGCAGCTGACCTCCATGCGGGTCGCGCTGATCCTGCTCTTCCTGCTCTCCCTCGGCGCGATCCCCGGCTCGCTCATCCCGCAGACCGACGTGGACGAGCTGAAGGTGCAGACCTTCAAGCAGGCCCACGAGACGCTCACGCCGCTCTACGAGAAGCTCCAGCTCTTCGACGTCTACACCTCGGTGTGGTTCTCCGCGATCTACATCCTGCTGTTCGTCTCCCTCATCGGCTGCATCGTGCCCCGCAGCTGGCAGTTCGTCGGCCAGCTCCGCGGCCGCCCGCCCGGCGCCCCCGGCCGCCTCACCCGGCTGCCCGCGTACACGACGTGGCGCACGGAGGCGGAGCCCGAGCAGGTCCGCGAGGCCGCGCTCGCGCTGCTCAAGGGACGCCGGTTCCGCGCGCACACCGTCAAGGACGCCGTCGCCGCCGAGAAGGGCTATCTGCGCGAGACCGGCAACCTGCTCTTCCACCTCGCGCTGATCGTGATGCTGGTGGCCTTCGGCTGGGGCAAGCTGATGAAGTCCGAGGGCGGCAAGCTGATCATCGAGGGCGACGGCTTCTCCAACACCCTCACCCAGTACGACGACTTCAAGTCCGGCTCCTGGTTCAGCACGGACGAGCTGCCCCCGTTCAGCTTCAAGCTCGACACCTTCACCGGTACGTACGAGAAGAACGGCCCTCAGCGCGGCACCCCGCGCACCTTCGAGGCCGCCGTCACGTACTCCGAGGGCACCGGACCGGACAAGAAGGCGGTCATCCGGGTCAACGAGCCGCTGGAGGTCGGCGGCTCCAAGGTCTATCTGATCGCCCACGGGTACGCGCCCGTCGTCACCGTCAAGGACGGCCGGGGCAAGGTCGTCTTCCACGGGGCCGTCCCGCTGCTGCCGTTCGACAACAACATCACCTCGACCGGCGCGATCAAGGTGATGGACGGCTACCGCGACAAGAACGGCAAGAAGGAACAGCTGGGCTTCCAGGCCTTCTTCGTGCCGACCTTCGCGGGCGCCGGCAAGGGCGACATGTTCTCGCAGTTCCCCGCGCTGGACTTCCCCGTCATGGCGCTCACCGGCTACCACGGCGATCTGCGCGTCGACTCCGGACTGCCGCAGAACGTGTACCAGCTGGACACCACCAAGATGACCCAGTTCAAGGTCGGCGAGGGCACCGGCGTCGCCCAGCGGATGCTGCCCGGCGAGACGATGACCCTGCCCGACGGCGCCGGCTCGATCACCTTCGAGAAGGAGATCAAGGAGTGGGCGAGCTTCCAGGTCTCCCAGCAGCCGGGCAACGGTCTTGCCCTCGCGGGCGCGATCGCCGCGATCGCCGGTCTGACCGGCTCGCTGTTCATCCAGCGGCGACGGGTCTGGGTCCGGGCCGTACGGGGGAAGGACGGCGTCACCGTCGTCGAGATGGCGGGGCTCGGCCGGAGCGAATCCGCCAAGCTTCCCGAGGAGCTGGCCGACCTCGCGGTCACGCTCAACGCACAGGCGCCGACCGCGCCGGAACCCGCAGAAGCCGAAGGGGCTGAGAAGTGAATCTCGCCGCCGTGAGTCTCGCCGCCGAGACCAACGAGAGCCTGGCGCAGATGAGCAACATGCTCATCTACTCCTCGATGGCCGTCTACACCCTGGCCTTCCTGGCTCATATCGCCGAGTGGGTCTTCGGCAGCCGCAGCAAGGTCGGCCGGACGGCCGCCGCGCTGACCGGCGACACCCCGGCTCCGGCGGTGTCCGTCCAGGTCAAGCAGCAGAAGGGGGCGCGAAGCTCCAGTGGAGCCGGTGCTTGCACCGGAGGGACCGCCGTGCTCGACAAGCCGAAGGTCGTCACCCGGTCCGGCGCCGGTGTCCGCGACGTGCCCGACGGCCCCGGCGCGGCCGGCGGCACGGTCAAGGGCGATCTGTACGGCCGTATCGCCGTCTCGCTCACCGCGCTCGCGTTCCTCGTCGAGGCGGCCGGTGTGGTCACGCGCGCGATCTCCGTGCAGCGCGCCCCCTGGGGCAACATGTACGAGTTCTCCACCACCTTCTCCACCGTGGCGGTCGGCGCGTACCTCGGCTTCCTCGTCGCGAGGAAGAACGTCCGCTGGATCGGTCTGCCGCTGGTCACGACCGTCCTGCTCGACCTGGGCATGGCCACGACCTGGCTGTACACGGAGAGCGACCAGCTGGTTCCGGCGCTCGACTCGTACTGGCTGTGGATCCACGTCTCCACCGCGATCTTCTGCGGCGCCGTCTTCTACCTGGGCGCGGTCGCCACCCTGCTCTACCTCTTCCGCGACTCCTACGAGAACAAGCTCGCGACCGGCGGGAACCCGGGCGCCTTCGCCCGTTCCGTACTGGAGCGGCTGCCGTCCGCGGCGTCCCTGGACAAGTTCTCGTACCGGGTCAACGCGGCCGTCTTCCCGCTGTGGACGTTCACGATCATCGCGGGCGCGATCTGGGCCGGCGACGCGTGGGGCCGCTACTGGGGCTGGGACGCCAAGGAGGTCTGGTCCTTCATCACGTGGGTCGGTTACGCGGCGTATCTGCACGCGCGTGCCACGGCCGGCTGGAAGGGCCGCAAGGCCGCGTACATCGCGCTCGTCGCCTTCGGTTGCTTCCTCTTCAACTACTACGGCGTCAACATCTTCGTGAGCAGCAAGCACTCGTACGCGGGGGTGTGAGCTCGCGCCTCCGGGGCCCCGGCGCGACGCTGGAGGTATGAGCGAAGCGATAGCGCAGGGCAGGTGCGAGACCCACGACGGCGACACGCACCTCCTGCGGTTCGTGGTGGAGCTGCCGCGGGTGGTGGCGGAGGTCTGGGCGGCCGTCGCGACGCCCGCGGGGCTGCGGCACTGGCTCTGCGCGGCCGATGTGCTGGAGCCGAGGCTGGGCGGCGCGGTGACGCTGCGCTGGCTGAACGGGGATGTGGTGGTCTCGGGCCGGGTGACGGCCTGGGACCCGGAGTACGTGGCCGAGTACACGGTCGGCCCGTCGCACGGCCGGATCCGGTTCCACCTGGAGCCGGCCGGGAGCGGCGGGGCGACCGTGCTGCGTTTCACGAACGAGTTCCGTGGGACGCAGGAGGAGAAGCTGGACGCGCTGGCGGGGTGGCACGATCACTTCGAGCGCCTGGTCGCCGCGGTGGACGGTCACCCGACGGACTGGGCGTCGTGGACCGATGAACGCCGGCAGCACCTGCGCGGCCTGTACGAGCGCGACGAGGCGCCCTGGCCCAAGTGGGAGCCGTAGGCCCACAACGCTCACCCCCGCCGCGGCGGGAGGCAGTCCTCCTTGGGCGGCTCGCCCTCCGGCCAGGCGATCTGGACGAACTTCTGTGAGCCGTCCTGGGCCAGTTCCACGATCGGGACCGCCTTGTTGAACGGGTTGCCGAAGTTGTCCAGGCAGATCCAGCCGCTCGCGCCCTGGACCCGGAGCGAGCCCTTCACCTGCGGCCACTGGGTGACCACGTCCTCCTGCTCCGGGTACTGGCTGCCCTCCGGCGTCGCCTGGCGGATCGCGTGGACCGCCGTCGCCATCGCGTCGTACGCCACGATCGCCTGGCCGTCGGCGAGGCCGACCGGCTCCTTCGCGGCCTTCGCGATGTCCGCCAGGAACGTCTCGTACGCGACCACCGAACCGCCCGTCGCCGGGACCGGCCGGCCCGGCGCCGGCTTCCAGGCGTCCGGGTGGGCGAGCGAGGCGTAGCGGACGGTCAGCTTCGCCTTCAGCGCGGCCCGGTTGAGCTTGCGGTCCTCTCCCAGGTACGAGCCCTCGTCACCGGTCAGGATCGTGAAGGAACGCTCGGCGCAGCCCCGCGCGCCCAGCGCGTTGATGAACTGCCGCAGCTGCGTGTGGCGGCCCGCGAAGAAGACGGTCTCCGCCCGGGTGTCGCAGATCAGATGGGTGATCTGGCGGAAGGTGTTCGCGGTCGTGCCCTCCTCCGTCGGGTCGGGCGGCGAGGTGAACAGCTGCGGCTCGTACGGCGCGCCCTTGAGCGAGGCCGCGAACGCGGACTTCAGCGTGTCCGTGTAGTGGTCGCCGCTGCGGGTGTCCTGGACGAGGAGCGCCTTCGACGCCTCGACCTTGCCGAAGTGGGCCAGCGCCTTGGCCTCGTCGCCGTTGGTGGGGGAGACGCGGGCCAGGCCCGGGTAGCGGTTGTTGCCGGCGCCGGGGCCGTTGGCGATGTCGTCGGCGGTGATGGTGGTGCCGACGACGGCGATGCCCGCGCCGGTCAGGGCCGTCACCGCCTCGCGTATCTCGGTGGAGCTGGTGGCGACCCCGGAGACCGCCCGCAACCGGTCGGGGCCGCCCGTCATCGTCTTCAGCCGGTCGACCGTCGCACGCCAATGGGCGTTGCTCTTGCCGGTGTTGGCGAGGACGAGCCGGATCTTGGGGGTCTCGCTGTTGGACTCGTGGTTGGCACGGTACTGGCGGGCGAAGGCGCCCTGGATCTCGTGCAGGACCTTGACCCGCATGCCGCTGTCCGTGGAGGTCAGCGGCAAAAGCAGGGCGACCGTCGCGTACTCGCCCGACTTCAGCGTGCGGTTCTCGTCGCGGATCCGGCCGGCCACCTCGGTGAGGTGCGCGGCGCCGAAGTCGTATCCGTCGCCGTTGACGCCGATGCACTCCGTGCTGCCCACGGGCCGTTCGACGCCCGCGGCGCAGGAACGGTCCTCCGGGGTGGTCAAACGGTTCACCCCGTACCCGAGCAGACCGCCGAGGACCGCCAGGGCGACGACGGACGTGAGGAGCTTCTGACGCGGGGTGAACCAGAAGTGGTAGCGCAGCCAGGCGAGCATGTCCTCAGACTCCGTCCTCGCGCGCCGACGGCAGGGAGAGTTCCTGCCAGGCGCGGATGTCCGTCGGCCAGTGGGTGGCCGCGTCCCACAGCGGTCGGTTGCCCGTCAGATGGCGGCCGGACAGCTGGCGCAGCTCGTGCGCCAGCTTCTCGGTCACCTCGCCGTCGGGCAGGGCGAGCGGGTCGGTCAGCAGCCAGACGGCGTGCAGCAACCGCCGGAGCCGCAGATGGAGTTCGGTGGACTCGGCGTCGAGACCGGCGGGGAGCCGGGCGGGCGGCCGCTGCCCGAGCGCGACGGCCCGGCGCGGGTCGGGCCCCGTCCGGTCGCCCACGCCGGTGCCGGTGCCGGTGCCGGTGCCGGTGGCGGTGGCGGTGGGGGTGCCGGTGGCGGTGCCGGTGGCGCGGCCGGCGCGGGTGCGCGGGTAGGGGGCGGAGGCGATGAACCGCAGCCGTCCCAGCCAGCCCTCGACGTCCGGACGCGGGAACGTGACCCGCAGATGGGTCACGGCCTGCTGGGTCCGGCCGAGGGCCAGTTCGTGATGGAGCCGGTACGGGAGTCCCGCCTCCTGGTCGTAGTGCCGGTGCAGGGTCTCGTGCACGGCCCGCCAGGTCGCGTACTCCTCGCCGTCCTCGAAGCGCAGCCGGTGCAGCAGCAGGGCGCGCAGCAGCGGATCGGCGACGAAGTGCTCGGGGCTCTCGGGCCAGCCCTCGGCGCGCAGCCGGTCCCGTACCTCCAGCGCCATGTCCCCGTCCGGGGACTCCCCCGGCAGCCGCGTGTGGGCCAGGAGCCGGGCGGAGGTCTCGTCGTGGGCGGCGGCGAGCACCGCGAGGCGGCCGTGGTGCTCCCCGGGCAGCAGCTGCCCGAGGAGGGCCGGCGCGACCGGCACGGGTGGGGCGTCCTCGCGCAGCTCCACCGTCAGGTCGAGCAGGGCGCCCGGGGTGAGGGACGAGCGCAGGTCCCGCGGGGCCTCACCGGCGGCCCGGCCGAGCAGGGTGACGCCCAGGGGGCGCCCGCCGGCGAGCCGGTGGACGCCACGGGCCAGGTCGGCCGGGGTGCGGCCGGCCGGGTCGTGGCGGTCGAAGGCCGCCTGGGCGTGGGCGGGGGAGAGCGGGGTCAGCTCGACGGCGAGGATGCCGGAGGTGACGTCCGTGCCGCGCGGGCAGGGGGCCAGGCGGGCGGTCTCGGGCAGCCGCAGCCGCGTGGCGCGGCGCAGGCCCTCGTGGTCGCGGACCCGGGAGGTGGCGAGGACGACGACCCGGTCGCGGCGCCCGTCGGCGCGGTCCCGCAGGATCGGTTCGATCAGGCGCCGGCCCAGCGGCTCATGGGCGTTGTCGAGGAGGAGGACGGGCCGGCCGCGGCGGGCTCCGGCCCGGAGCAGACCGGTGTAGGCGCGGTACAGGTCCTCGACGAGGGCGCCGACGAGGAAGCTCTCGGCCTCCTGGCCGCGCCGGCCGCCCTGCTCGAAGTCGTTGGCGAGGTACTGGAGGCCGATCTTGCCGCGGCCGCCGGCGTTGCGGTAATTGCCGTACCAGCTCTCGGACTTGCGCTGGCTGCGGCCGAACACCTCCTCCAGGACGGTCTCGACGGTCGCCTCGGCCAGGAGCCCGGCCATGGGGGCGGTCGCCTCGGCGAAATTGGCGGCCAGCTTGCTGAGGACCTTGGAGACCCAGGTGGCGCCGGCCCCCTTCGCCGCGTCCACGGTCGCGAGGACCGGCCCGAGGCGCTGCAGATCGCGCCGGGCCCGCTCCTCGTCCTCCCGCGACCAGCTGAGGGAGGCGACGGCGACCAGGCCGAGCGACAGCCGGGGGAACTCCACGGGCGCGGTGGCGAACCCGCGCGGGGCGAGCTGCCCGGCGAGCTCGGCGAGCGCGCCCGTGAGCGGGTTCCAGCCGGGGCCGTGGTCGGCGGGCGGCTCGATGTGCGCGCAGTCGACGAGCGCGAGCGGGGTGGCGCCCTTGTAGGCGTTGCGGATCTGCTTGAGCAGGGCGGTCTTGCCCATGCCGCGGCCGCCGGTGAAGACGGTGACGGGCGGGTCGTCGCCGTGTTCGTACGCGGTGCGGGCGAAGCGGTACGGGGAGAGTCCGGTCAGCCGTGCGGCGAGCCCGGACTCCTGGAAGACCGCCTCGCGGCCGTACAGCTCTCTGTCCACGCCCCGTCACCCCCGTCACGCGTCAACTCAAGGATATCGACAGGGTGTTGGGAAAGCGGCAGGCTTTTCGACACTGGTGGGCAGGGGTTGTCATCCGGTGGTGATCGCGTCGAGCTGGGCGCGCAGATACGTGTGGGACTCGATGCCGGCGAGGGTGGTTCCCGGGTCGCACTCGTAGAAGTACACCAGCGACATCAGCTCCTCGGCGGGTGCGTCGGCGGGCGGCGGCAGGACCCGGTGGCGCCCGGAGCGCCAGCGTCCGGCCGTCCAACGCGCCATCAGGTCCCCGATGTTGATCGTGAACGCCTCGGGGTCGTACGGGGCGTCCTGCCAGCCGCCCGAGTCGGTGAACACCTGCAGGCCGCCCTTGCCCGCCTGCCGGTCCAGGACCGTGACCGTGCCGAAGTCGGTGTGCGGGCCGATCCGGAACTGGCCGGGCTCCGGCTCGCCGGTCCGCTCCCGCCCCGGATACCAGTTGACGTTGAAGCCGAAGGTGGGGTGACCGGTGTGCCGGGTGAAGAAGTCCCGGTCCTCGCCGAGGGCCGTGCCGAGCAGCTCCAGGATCCGGTCCGAGAGCGCACGCATCAGCGCCAGATACGTCTCCACCAGCGGCTTCAGCTCGGGTGCCTCGGCGGGCCAGGTGTTCGGCAGGAACCATTCGGCGTCCACGGCCGCGTCCCCGGTCGGCTCCTCCGCCGCGAAGGAGAGCGACTCCTTCAGGTCGGGCGGGGTCGCCGTCCCCTCCGCGTACCCGTTGGCCTCCGCGCCCGGCCCGAGCCAGCCGCGTCCGCCGACCTTCACCGCGTACGGCTCCTTGAGGGCGGCCGGGAGGTGGAAGAAGCGCCGGGCGACGGCACGGATCTCCCGGCGCAGCCCCGGCTCGACACCATGCCCGGTGACCAGCAGGAAGCCGGCCTCGCGCAGGGCGCGGTCGATCGCGGGCAGCTGCCCGGCGGGGTCCGCGGCCAGATCGATCGTCGGAATGCTCGACTCACTCATCGCCGATGTCCTCGTTCCAGAGCGCCGGATGCTTCTCGATGAACTCCCGCATCAGGGCGGTGCATTCGGGGTCGTCGAGCACCAGGACCTCCACCCCGTGCTCCGCGAGCCAGTCGTGCCCGCCGTGGAAGGTCTCCGCCTCGCCGACGACCACCCGCGAGATCCCGAACTGGCGCACCAGGCCGGAGCAGTACCAGCAGGGGGAGAGGGTCGTCACCATCGTCGTCCCCCGGTACGAGCGCTGCCGGCCGGCCGCCCGGAAGGCGGCGGTCTCCGCGTGCGTCGACGGGTCCCCGTCCTGCACGCGCCGGTTGTGCCCCCGCCCGAGCAGCGTCCCGTCGGCCGCGTAGAGCGCGGCCCCGATCGGGATCCCGCCCTCGGCGAGCCCGGCCCGAGCCTCGTCGAGGGCGGTGGTGAGCCACTTGCGGGCCTGTTCCTGATCCATGCGGAGAGCCTTTCCCGCCGGACCGGGGCCGTCACACCTGTTGGTGGCCGTCGTCCGTCGGCAGCGGATCGACGACGAAGGTGCCCTTGCCGTGAACGGTCAGGATCAGGCCCCGCTCGCGCAGGACCCGGGCCGCGCGGCGCACCAGAGGTGACCGGGCCCCGTCGAGGAGCGTCGCCTGCTGTCCTGCCCTGACGCCCCGGACGAAGAGGGTTCCGGTCAGGCGCGGCGGACCCGCCAGAGCCAGGTCGCCGTGCCGGTCAGCAGGGCGAGCATCGCCAGGTTGGCCAGGAGGGCCGGGCCGTCGCCCGCCGGGCCGCCGCTGGACAGGTTCCAGGTGGCGACGGCGACGCTCGGCAGGACGGCGGCAAGGAGGACGCCGGTGGTCTTCTGGACGGCGGTCCAGTGCACCGAGGTGCAGAGAAGCACCGCGCCGACGACGCGGAACAGGACGCCGAACAGGGGGCCGGGGTGGTCGGGGAAGGCCATCATGAAGGGCAGCGAGAGGGTGAGCATCAGGAGTGGTGCCAGGGGGTGCACCTTGCCGCGCCGGGCGGGTGCGCCGACACCGCCCGGGGTCGAGGTCCCGGCCCGGGCGGCCCCGTTCCCCGCCTCGGCCAGCGCCGTCGCCGCGATCGTGCGGGGGTCCCCCAACTGCGCCAGGACCTCGCCGATCGCGGCGTCGGGGCGCTCGGCGCGCGTCACCTCGATGTGTTCGGCCAGGTCGGCGAGGAGTTCCTGGCGACGGTCGGCAGGGAGTGCGGAAGCCTCGCGCTCGACGGTGGAGAGGTAGTCGCGTACGGGGTCGGCGGAGGACTTCATGCGGGGTCTCCCGTGGAGGGGGGCGGGGTGGTCAGGAACGCGTCGACGGCGTTGCGGAAGCCGGGCCAGACGCGGGTGAACTCGTCGAGCGCGGCCCGGCCGCTGTCGGTGAGCGCGTAGTAGCGACGGGGCGGTCCGGAGGCGGACTCCTGCCACGTGGTGGTGACCAGGTCGTCGCGGCGGAGCCGGGAGAGCAGCGGGTAGACCGTGCCCTGACTGGTGGCCAGGGCGCCGGAGTCCTCCAGGGCGCGGAGGAGTTCCACGCCGTAGCGGGGGCGGTCCCGCATCAGGGCGAGGACGCAGTACTCCAGGACACCCTTGCGCAGCTGGGCGGCTGCCCGGGCCTGCTTGGTCGAATCACCTGGTTCCATGCCATGCAAGATACCCGGCGGGGCAAGTGTCTGGAAAGGGGTGCCGCCACGGAGGGAGAGACACCGGCCGGGAGGTGACGTCGAGTCGCGCGGGTCGGCCGGGGCCGGGGTCCTCACGTGTCGGCGTCCGTCCCCACCTCGTACGGGAAGCGGGCGAGGTCCCCTCCGGTGTCAGGGTGCCCCGGTGCCAACTTCGCCTTCCCCGGCGGTATTCCGGCCCCATCGGTCCTGCCGATGGGCCCATCGGCAGGACGCCCCACTGGCTCGTGGACCGGCCGGGTCGGGTCTCCGTAGCGTCACTGCCATGAGAAACGAGCGCGGAACGCAGACCAGGGGAACCATCGAACTGACCCTCGCCATGGTGCTCTCCGGCACCCTCGGCATCTTCGTCGTCGAGTCCGGGGCGTCGCCCTTCAACGTGGTGTTCTTCCGGTGCCTCTTCGGGGCCGCCGCCCTCGGCGCGTACAGCCTGGCCCGCGGCTACTTCACCGGGCACGGCCTCACGCCGAAGAAGCTCGGACTCGCCGCGCTGGGCGGGGTGTTCATCGTCTTCAACTGGGTCCTGCTCTTCGAGGCGTACGAGGCCACCTCGATCTCCTTCGCCACCGTCGTCTACCACACGCAGCCGTTCTTCCTGGTGGTGCTCGGCGCGGTGATGTTCCGGGAGCGGATCACGGCCGCCAAGTTCGGCTGGCTCGCCGTCGCCTTCATCGGGCTCGTCCTCGTCTCCGGCATCCGGCCCGGGGACACCGCCTCCCTCAAGGGGCTCGGACTCGCGCTCGGCGCCGCCGTGCTCTACGCCCTGTCGACCATCGTCACCAAGCGGATCACCGGCGTGCGGCCCCACCTGATCGCCCTCGTGCAGGTCCTCGTCGGCATCCCGCTGCTGCTGCCCTTCGCCGACTTCGGGGCGGCGGCCGGCCTCGGTGCCGGATGGGGCTGGCTCGCCGGGCTCGGGCTCATCCACACCGGGCTCATGTACGTGCTGATGTACGCGGCCTACCAGAAGCTGCCCACCGCGAAGATCGCCGTGCTCGCCTTCACCTACCCGGCCGTCGCGATGTTCGCCGACTGGGCGGTGTACGGGCACCACATCGGCCTCGTCCAGGCGCTCGGCGTCCCGCTGATCGTGCTCGCGAGCCTCAAGGTGACTCTCGTACGAGCCGCCGCGCCTGCTCCACGAACAGCCGCACATGCGCCGGAAGCCGCTTCCCCCGCCGCCACGCGATCTGCGTGAAGACGGAGAACGGCGGCTCCCAGTCCAGCTCCACCAGAGCCCCGGACGCCAGCTCCTCGGAGACGGCGATCCGGGGCAGCAGCGCGATCCCGAGACCGCTCGCCACGCCCCGCTTGGTCGCCTCGAGCGTGCCGAACTCCGTGAACGGCGGCGCCCACTCCCGTAGTTCCGCCTCGAACAGGTCGCGATACGGGCACCCCGGCTCGGTCCCCACCAGCTGTGCGGCCGCCAGGTCCGCGTCCTTCAGGCCCGTACGCCCGGCCAGCCCGTGCCGGGGCGAGGCCACCAGGACCAGCGGCTCCTGGCTGAGGATCTCGCTCTCCAGACCGGCGTGCTCGGTCGCGGGGTCGATCAGGAAGCCGATGTCGTACGTCCCCTGGCGCAGCGCCTGCCGGGTCTCGTCACCGAGCGTGGGGCGCAGCGAGAGCCGCACCTTCGGGTAGCGGTGGTGGAAGAGCTCCAGGAGCGGCGGCAGCCGGTAGGAGGTGAGCGACTCCATCGTGCCGACGGCGATCGTCCCGGCCGGCTCCTCGGTCTCCACGACCGCCGCCCGCGCCTCCTCGGACAGCTCGATGATCCTGCGGGCGTACGGCAGGAGCCGCTCACCGGCCTCGGTCAGCCGGATGCGGCTGCCGAGGCGCTCGAAGAGCTCCACGCCGAGGGAGGACTCCAGGGAGCGGATCTGGCTGGTGACGCTGGACTGGGCGTACCGCAGCTCGGTGGCGGCCCGGGTGAAGCTCAGGACGGTCGCGACCTTCTCGAAGGTGACCAGGAGCCGCAGCTCCATCACTGGTCCTTGTCGCCGTCCTGCTCGCGCTTCTTCAGCTCCTCCTCGCGGCGGCGCAGGTCCGCCTCCCAGTCCTTGAGGAGGGACTCGTCCTTCTTGTTCTCGTCGCGGAGGGACTTGAGGAAGTCGGGGTTGTCGTCGGGGGCGACCCACTCGGTGCGGTGGTTGCGGTGCCACTCGGAGGGCGTACGGCCGCCGGCGGGGGACTTGCGCGTCTTGCCGACAGCGAACCAGACGATCGACCCGGCCACGGGGAACAGCAGGATGAGGAAGACCCAGACCACCTTCGGCAGGTACTTGGCCTCGTCGTCGGGGGTGGTGACGCAGTCGATGCAGGCATAGATCGCCAGCGCCAACGGCAGGATGATCATTAGCGCCCTGAGCATGTGGGACAGCCCCCTGGAAGCGATGGCGGGGCTCGTTTCGACGGCCCCGGTGACAGGCCCAGCCTAGCCGGTGACCGATACTGGCCCCTATGGCTTACGACGATCTCCGCTCGCTGCTCAGGGCCCTTGAGCGCGAAGGCGACCTCAAGCGCATCAAGGCCGAAGTCGATCCGTACCTGGAGGTCGGGGAGATCGTCGACCGGGTGAACAAGGCGGGAGGTCCGGCGCTCCTCTTCGAGAACGTCAAGGGCTCCGCCATGCCGCTCGCGATGAACGTCTTCGGGACGGACCGCCGGCTGCTGAAGGCGCTGGGCCTGAAGTCGTACGAGGAGATCAGCGAGAAGATCGGCGGGCTGCTCAAGCCGGAGCTGCCGCACGGTTTCGTCGGGGTGCGGGAGGCCTTCGGCAAGCTGGGCTCGATGGTGCACGTGCCGCCGAGGAAGGTGAAGGACGCGCCCGTCCAGGAGGTCGTCCTGACCGGGGACGACGTGGACCTGGACCGGCTGCCGGCGCTGTTCACCTGGCCGAAGGACGGCGGGTCCTTCTTCAACCTGGGCCTGACGCACACCAAGCACCCGGAGACGGGGGTGCGGAACCTCGGTCTCTACCGGCTGCAGCGCCACGACAAGCGCACCATCGGGATGCACTGGCAGATCCACAAGGACAGCCGCAACCACTACGCGGTGGCGGCGGAGCGGGGCGAGCGGCTGCCGGTCGCGATCGCCTTCGGGTGCCCGCCGGCGGTGACGTACGCGTCGACGGCGCCGCTGCCGGGTGACATCGACGAGTACCTGTTCGCGGGCTTCGTGCAGGGCAAGCGGATCGAGATGGTCGACTGCAAGACGGTGCCGCTGCAGGTGCCGGCGAACGCGGAGGTCGTCATCGAGGGCTGGCTGGAGCCGGGCGAGATGCTTCCGGAGGGGCCGTTCGGCGACCACACGGGCTTCTACACGCCGCAGGAGCCGTTCCCCGCGCTGAAGATCGACTGCGTGACGATGCGGAAGCGTCCGCTGCTGCAGTCGATCGTGGTGGGCCGGCCGCCGACGGAGGACGGCCCGCTGGGCCGCGCCACGGAGCGCTTCTTCCTGCCGCTGCTCAAGATCATCGTGCCGGACATCGTGGACTACCACCTGCCGGAGTCGGGCGGCTTCCACAACTGCGCGATCGTCTCGATCGACAAGAAGTACCCGAAGCACGCGCAGAAGGTCATGCACGCCATCTGGGGCGCGCACATGATGTCGCTGACGAAGCTGATCATCGTGGTGGACAAGGACTGCGACGTGCACGACCTGCACGAGGTCTCCTGGCGGGCCCTGGGCAACACGGACTACGCCCGCGACCTCACGGTCGTCGAGGGCCCGGTGGACCACCTGGACCACGCCTCGTACCAGCAGTTCTGGGGCGGCAAGGCGGGCATCGACGCGACGAAGAAGCTCCCCGAGGAGGGCTACACCCGCGACGGCGGCTGGCCGGACATGGTGGAGTCGGACCCGTCGACGGCGGCCCTGGTGGACCGCCGCTGGAAGGAGTACGGGCTGTGAGCCCGGAGCTTCGGATCGGCGACGACGTCGCCTGGGTCGCGCTGGCGCATGACCCGGGTTCCTCGGAGGGCTGGCGGGTGACGGCGGACTGGGACGACGTGTTCTCGGCGGGTTTCGGCGCCTACCTGGACCTCGACGAGGTGGCTGCGTTCACGGACGCGTTGCGCGCGGGGCTCGAGAGCGGCGGGTCGTTCCGGCTGCCGGTGACCGAGGCGCGGAGCAACCCGCTGGAGCTCCAGTCGGTTCCGGTCGGGGACGGCTTCGCCTTCCACGTGCGGCTGACGCCGAAGGGGCACGACACGGGTGTCCACCTCGACCTGGAGATCGACCCCATGGACAGGGCCGAGCTGCGCACCCGCATCGAAGACTTCCGGAGGTTCCTCGGATGACGTCTGCCGCCGAGGGAGTTCTCGGTTCCGGGCCCGCTCCCGAGCCCACGGGCAAGGTGAAGGCCTTCCTGCGGCTCGTGATGATCGAGCACTCGGTGTTCGCGCTGCCGTTCGCGTACATCGCCTCGCTGACCGCGATGTTCCAGGTGGACCGGGACATCCACTGGGTGACCCTGCTGCTCGTCACCCTCTGCATGGTCGGGCTGCGGACCTTCGCGATGGCCTGCAACCGGATCATCGACCGGGAGATCGACGCCCGTAATCCGCGCACCGCGGGACGGGAGCTGGTGACCGGGGCCGTGTCCGTGCGGTCCGCGTGGACCGGGGCGGGGATCGCGGTCGTCGTGTTCCTGGGGGCCGCGGCGCTGCTGAATCCGCTGTGTCTGGCGCTCGCGCCGCTCGCCGTCGTGCCGATGGTGGTCTACCCGTACGGGAAGAGGTTCACGAACTTCCCGCACGCGATCCTCGGGCTCGCCCAGGCCATAGGGCCGATCGGGGCCTGGATCGCGGTGACCGGGGCGTGGTCCTGGGACGCGGTGATCCTGGGCCTGGCGGTCGGCGTCTGGATCGGCGGCTTCGACCTGATCTTCGCCTGCCAGGACGTCCAGGCGGACCGCGCCCACGGCGTCCTGTCCGTCCCGGCCCGCTTCGGCGTTCCGGCCGCGCTCTGGGGCGCGCGGGCCTCGGCGGTCGTCACGACCGGGCTGCTCGTCTGGTACGCGCTGGCGACGGACGCGGGGCTGTTCTTCTGGACCGGTCTGGTGATCGTGGTGGCGGCGTTCTGCTACGAGCACACGATCGTGAAGCCGCACGACCTGTCCCGCCTGAACCGCGCGTTCTTCACCACGAACGGCTTCATCGGGATCTCCCTCTTCGTGTGCGCGCTGCTCGACCTGCTGGTGCGCGGCCTGACCGTGTAGTTCGAACGGCCACCGTACGGACCCGCAGGTGTGTACAGTTTCTTCATGGATACGTATCCGCTCGTGGAGGCCCGCAACCAGCTGGGACAGCTGGTGGGCCGGGTCCGCCACGGCCACGAACACATCCTCATCAGTGAGTACGGGAAGCCGGCGGCGGCTCTCGTGCCGATAGACGAACTCGAGGAGCTCCAGCGCTTCCGGGACGAGGCGGACATCGCGGAGGCCAGGCGCCGCGAGGCGGATCCCGGCGGGCCGCGGCTCGATCACGACGCGTTCATGGCACAGCTGGAGGCTGAGGACAGGCAGGCCGAACGGTGAGCCGTGTCGTGGTCTGGGAGCACCTGGCGATGCAGGAGTTCCGCCGACTGCGCGAGGCCGATCCCGTCGGCGCGAAGGCGTGCGCGGCAGCCATTCGGGTGCTGGCCGAGGAGCCGCGTCCGGGCGAGGCGCGCGCTTTGGGGGGATCCGGCTATTACCGGCTGCCGGTAGGGGATTGGCGGGTGCTGTACCGCCCGGACGATGCGTCCGTCACGGTGTACGTCGTCAAAGTCGGCAAGGCAGCCTGAGTAAGGCCGCCCTCCACGCCGCCGGATAGGCTCGTCGGCGTGGAGCCGGTAGAGAAACAGCAGCGTCGTCCCTGGGTGGTCGGGGTGTCCGGGGCGTCAGGGACCCCGTACGCCGCCGCCGTCCTGAGGGGGCTGCTCGCAGCGGGGGAGAGCGTCGATCTGGTCGTCTCGCGGGCGTCGAGGCTGACGCTGCTCGACGAGACCGGGATCGCCTTCCGGGATGCCCACTGGCGCGAGGACCTCGCGCAGTGGCTCGCGCGGGGCGCGGACGGGAAGCCCGGCACCTTCGAGGTGGACGTCGACGACGTGCGGTACTGGGCCGCCGGGGATCTGGCCGCGGGGCCGTCCTCGGGGTCGTACCCCGTCAAGGGGATGCTGATCGTTCCCGCGTCGACCGCCTCGGTGGCGGGTGTGGCGCTGGGGCTTTCGAAGGACCTGTTGCAGCGGGCGGCGAGCGTGACGCTCAAGGAGCGGCGGCCGCTGGTGGTCGCGGTGCGGGAGACCCCGCTGAACGGGCAGACGCTGAAGCACCTGGTGGCGCTGGACGAGGCGGGCGCCGTGGTGCTGCCCGCCTCTCCGGCGTTCTACGCGGGGGCGACGCACATCCAGGATCTGGTGGACTTCGTCGCCGGGCGGGTGCTCGACGCGGCAGGGGTGCCGCACCGGCTGTACCGCCGCTGGGAGGGGGAGCTCGGTGGGGCTTCCTCCCGGGGGGATTAGCGCTTCTTGGAGGCGCGCTTCTTCTCGGCGCGCTTCGAAGCGGACGGCTGGTGGGCACGCGAGCGGTTGGCCAGGTCCTGCAGCTCGCGCATACGGGCGTAGGCCATCTCGATCGTGTACACGGTGAACACCACTCCTGAAAGATCGTCTTTGATCAACTGAAAGATTCACAGGGTGTCGCCCCTGTGTACCTTAGATTCTATACCTAAACTCGCGGTATCGCTGGACAATGGAAGGCTTCGTACCTATGGACGCCGTGGACAGGCAGCTCATCCAGGCTCTGCGCGAGAACGGCAGGGCTTCGTACGCCGAACTCGGCCGGCTCGTCGGGCTCTCCGGCCCCTCCGTCACCGACCGCATCAACCGTCTGGAGGCGGCCGGGGTCATCACCGGCTACCGCGCGACGGTCGACGCGGCCTCGCTCGGCCTCGGCGTCACCGCCCTCATCGGCATCTCCCTCTCCGACGCCGCCGACCACGAGGACGTGGCGCGCCGCCTGAAGGACCTCGCCGAGATCGAGGACTGCTGGTTCATCGCGGGCGACGACTCGTACATGCTCAAGGTGCGGGCGAGCGACGTCGACGGGCTGGAGAAGACGATCCGCCGGCTCTCCGGCACCAAGGGCGTCTCCCGCACCCGTACGACGATCGTGCTCTCCACCAAGTGGGAGAACCGGGTCGGGGATCTCCCCGAAGAGGGCTGAGAGTACGGTGGGTGGAGCCTGAAACACGTCAGACATGGGAGGCGGCCGTACATGGACGCGGGACTCAAGCGCGACCTTGAGCAGAAGGTCCGTTCCGGAGAGCGGCTGAGCCGGGAGGACGGCATCGCTCTCTACGAGTCCGACGACCTGGCCTGGCTCGGCGGCCTGGCCCACGAGGTCAGGACCCGCAAGAACGGTGACGTCGTCCACTTCAACGTCAACCGTCACCTCAACATGACGAACGTGTGCACCGCCTCCTGCGCGTACTGCTCGTTCCAGCGCAAGCCGGGCGAGAAGGACGCGTACACGATGCGCATCGAGGAGGCCGTCCGCCTCGCCAAGGCGATGGAGAACGAGAACCTCACCGAGCTGCACATCGTCAACGGGCTCCACCCCAACCTGCCCTGGCGCTACTACCCGCGCTCCCTCTCGGAGCTGAAGAAGGCGCTGCCGAACGTCTCGCTGAAGGCGTTCACGGCGACCGAGATCCACCACTTCGAGACGATCTCGGGCATGTCGGCCTCCGACATCCTCGACGAGCTGATCGAGGCCGGTCTGGAGTCCCTCACCGGCGGTGGCGCGGAGATCTTCGACTGGGAGGTCCGCCGGCACATCGTGGACCACCGCACGCACTGGGAGGACTGGTCCCGGATCCACCGCCTCGCGCACGCGAAGGGGCTCAAGACCCCCTCGACGATGCTGTACGGGCACATCGAGGAGCCCCGTCACCGCGTCGACCACGTGCTGCGGCTGCGTGAGCTCCAGGACGAGACCGGCGGCTTCCAGGTCTTCATCCCGCTGCGCTACCAGCACGACTTCGTGGATATGAAGGACGGCAAGGTCCGCAACAAGCTCCAGGCCCGCACCACCATGGCGACCGGCGCCGAGGCCCTGAAGACCTTCGCGGTCTCGCGGCTGCTGTTCGACAACGTGCCGCACGTCAAGGTCTTCTGGGTCATGCACGGCATCCAGACCGCCCAGCTCGCGCTTCAGCACGGTGCGGACGACATGGACGGCTCGGTCGTCGAGTACAAGATCACGCACGACGCCGACAACTACGGCACGCCGAACAAGCTCACCCGTGACGACCTGCTCGAACTGATCCGGGACGCCGGCTTCCGCCCGGTGGAGCGCAACACGCGCTACGAGATCATCCGCGAGTACCCGGGGCCCGACGCGGACCGCCGCGAGTCGCCCCAGCCGATGCGGGTCTGAGACCGGTCCCATGGCGCTCACGTTCGCACTCGACCCCCCGATCACCCCTGCCCTGCGCGACGGCGTCCTGCGCCTGTGGGCGGACGTGTCCAACGCGGGCGGCGCCGTCGGCTTCGTCCCGCCGGTGACCGCCGACGAGATCCGGCCGGAGCTCGTCAAGCACCTCGTCGCGATGGCCGAGGGACGGATGCGGCTCGTCGTCGGGTACGAGGAGGACGGCACCGTCGCCGCCACCTCCTTCGTCGCGTACAACACGCACCGGCTGATGAAGCACTGGGTGTGGCTGTACACGGTGATGGTCCACCCCTCCCACCAGGGCAAGGGCTACGGGCGCGACCTGATGGCCGCCGTCGAGGACGCGGTGCGCGGCTTCGACGGGATCGAGGCGATACGGCTCACCTGCCGGGGCGGCACGGGCGTCGACCGCTTCTACGCCTCCTGCGGCTACAAGGAGGTCGGGCGGGTGCCCGGCGCGATCCGGGTGGCCGAGGGGGACGACCGCGACGACATCTTCATGCTGCTCCCGCTGAATTGATCACGTTTGCCCCGTGCTTCACTGGTCGGGCGAATCCGTACGACAGAGAAAGGGGCCGTCGTGTCCGAGAACGGGACGAGCAACGGGACGGGCGCAGCCACCCTCCGGTACACCCTCATGCGCATCGGCATCTTCGCCGGCTGCTTCCTCGCGCTCTGGGGGCTCGTCTACCTCGGCGTGCTGCCGAGCGGCCTCGGCGACTCCAACCTGCTGTGGGTGCTCCTCCTCTCCATCGTCATCTCCGCGCCGCTCAGCTTCGTGCTGCTGCGCAGGCAGCGGGACGCGATGTCCGAGCAGATCGTGTCCAAGGTGGACCGGGCGAAGGGGCGTCTCGAGGCCAACCGGGCCCGCGAGGACGCGTAAGGTTCATCACAGACGACACACCCCGATCGGGAGCTTCGAAGGCTCCTGAGCGGGGTGTTCTGCGTTTCGGAGGTCCAGGCGGCACCCGAGCACCTCAAAGAAGGGCTTTGAGCTTCTCAAAGTTCAAGTGTTAACGTGTCCGGCGTGAAGACAGCCGTGCGCCTCCCCGATGCCGTGAGCATTCCGCTCGTGGCGCGCCGGCATGTCGATCTGTGCCGCTGTATGTCCGCGGTCTGTTGCCGCGAGCTCTGACCCCGGCATCATGCAGCGGTACCGCCTGAGCGCGGTGTACCGCACCCCCGTCCCGTATGTTCCGATACGCACCTGTGGAGTGTGTCTGTGTCCGCGTCCGCGTCCACGCCGGAGACGAAGTCCCCGACTTCCTCCCGCATACCGAAGATCCCCTTCTGGGCCCAGATCGTCGCCGGTCTCGTGCTCGGTGTCCTGCTCGGCTGGCTCGCCCGCAGCCAGGACGTCAGCTGGCTCAAGCAGACCCTGGAGCAGGTCGGCGGCATCTTCGTCCAGCTCCTGAAGCTGGCCGTCGCGCCGCTCGTCTTCTTCGCGATCCTGGTGTCGATCACCAACCTGCGCAAGGTCAACAACGCTGCCCGGCTGGCCGGCCAGACGCTCATCTGGTTCATGATCACGTCCCTGATCGCCGTCGGCATCGGCCTCACGATCGGCCTGATCACCAACCCCGGCGCCGGCGCCGGAGTCACGACGCAGGACGCCAAGCTGCCCGAGAACAAGGGCAGCTGGATCGACTTCCTCACCGGCATCATCCCGACGGACGTCATCACGCCGTTCACCGAGCTGAACGTGCTGCAGATCGTCTTCATGGCCGCCGTCGCCGGTGTCGCCGCCCTCAAGATCGGCGAGCGGGCCCAGCCGATCCTCAACTTCTCCGAGTCCGTCCTGGAGCTGCTGCAGAAGGCGCTGTGGTGGGTCATCCGCCTCGCCCCGATCGGCACCGTCGGCCTCATCGGCAAGGCCATCGCCAACTACGGATGGGACCTGATCGGCAAGTACGCCACCTTCACCGCCGACATCTACATCGGCTGCGCCATCGTCCTCTTCGGCGTCTACCCGCTGCTCCTCGCGACGGTCGCCAAGGTCAGCCCGCTCCAGTTCTTCAAGGGCGCCTGGCCGGCCATCCAGCTGGCCTTCGTCTCCCGCTCCTCGGTCGGCACGATGCCGCTCACCCAGAAGGTCACCGAGCGCCTCGGCGTCCCGAAGGAGTACGCCTCCTTCGCCGTCCCGTTCGGCGCCACGACGAAGATGGACGGCTGCGCCGCGATCTACCCGGCGCTGGCCGCGATCTTCATCGCGCAGATCTTCGACGTGCAGCTGGGCCTCAAGGAGTACCTGCTGATCGTCTTCGTCTCCGTGGTCGGCTCCGCCGCCACCGCCGGTCTGACCGGGGCGACGGTCATGCTGACGCTGACGCTCTCGGCCCTGGGTCTCCCGCTGGAGGGCGTGGGTCTGCTGATGGCGATCGACCCGATCCTCGACATGGTCCGTACGGCCACGAACGTCGCCGGCCAGGCGCTGGTCCCGGTCGTCGTCGCCGCCCGCGAGAAGATCCTGGACGTCGACGCGTACAACGCGGCCTCGTCCTCCCCGGTCGACGAGCGCGAGCCGGTGGCCGTCGCCGCCTGATCGTCGCCGCGTAGCTCCACGTGCACGCCTGATGCCCATGTCCCCGGTGCGGGGGCATGGGCATCACGTCGTCAGCCACCAGCCGGCCCTGTCGGCGGGCCGGCTCGTCCTGTGGTCGCGCGGGCGCCGCCCTATGGGTGGTAGAGCTCTCGGGCACGGGCGGAGTCGATGGACCCGTCCTGGGGCAGGTGCAGGAAGTAGTCCAGCTGCCACGCCTGCGCCATGCCGGCTTGGCGGTTGGTGGTGGTCACCCAGGGCGGGTAGACGCGGAAGGCTCGCTTCCCACCGGAACCGTTCGCCGACACGACGTCGTGCCGGCGGAGCGCGTCCATGGGAATGACGAACTGGCCGAGGTGGTGCTGGTCGCGGGTGCTGATGACGAAGAGGTCGACGGGGTCCGTCGCGTCGAAGGGCTGGATGGGCCCGCCCGGGGCCCTCTTCCATACGGTGACGAACTGGCCGACCTTGGTGGGGGTCGTCCTGGCCGCGCGGAATCGGACGGAGAGTCCGTCGAGGGTGAACGCGTGGGCGGCGTACGCGGCACTCTCGGCTTCGGGGACCGGCTGCGAGCAGGTGAACCCGCAGGGGTCGTAGACGAGGGCCTTCGCCGCGAGGAGATCACTGTGGGCCGGGGCGGTGTCCGGCCACGGTGTGAATCCGGTGGGGTGGAGATCGGATGAGTGCTCGCGGTTCGTCGCCATTCGTTCACCCTGTCACGAAGGCACGGCGGGCCGGACCTTCGAAGGCGTCGCCGTCCGGCGGATCACGCTTCGGGGTCGAGGGTCCGGAGGTCGTAGAGGTAGGAGCGATCGTTCTTGAAGCTGCGCCAGACGGTGGCAGGGGGTTCGGGTTCGTCGGCGTGGCTGTCGAGGGGATGGGCGGTGACGAGGCCGTCGGCGATCTCGCAGTGCCAGCCGTCGGCCGGCGACCAGACGCACCGCACGTTCCCGTCCGTTCGGCGGTAGGCGGGGCGGCCGTTGTGCTCGCCGTCGCGCTCGAAGCGGTAGCGGAGCCCGTCGATGTGGCGCACGAAGGTGAAGGATGCGAGTGCCGTCATGCCTTCGCACTGTAGGGGACGACGCCGGGCCGCCCCGGCTCAGCCGCGGCGATGGCGCTGTTGGTGGCTGTCGCTTGAGGTGGGCATGGAGTTGTGGACGGATCGGGCGTTGTACGAGATCCGGTCGATCTGTGCCTGACGCCGGGCCTCGTGCTCGATCCGCAGCCCGTCGACGGTTCCCGTGCGACTGCTGGAGCGGCGGAGCAGGAGGATCACCAGCAGGAGGCCGATTCCCCCGAGAGAGCCGAACAGGATCAGGATGGCGCTCATCTCTCTCCTCCTCCGTTCGTCAGGGCCACCCGGGTCATGAAGCCGAGTGGCCGCCAGGATCAGCAGCGGCCCGCCTCATGATGCTTCGCCACCATGTCCTCCGCATCGGTGGAGCTCGGCAGGCGGTGCACAAGACGTACTGCCGGAACCCGGCAACTCGGTTCGCTTCACCGGGGCGCGCAAGCGCCGACTGCCGCGTGACCGCCGACCAGGGTCTGGCCGCCCCCGGCCGACGAGGCCGTAGGCTCTCCCCGGGAGCAGGCGAGCAGGGGTGGGAAGGATGTCCGAGGTGGGCGGCACGAAGGTCAAGCGGATGCCGCGGGCGGTGCGCGAGCAGCAGATGCTGGACGCCGCCGTGCAGACCTTCGGGCAGCGGGGGTACCAGGCCGCGTCCATGGACGAGATAGCCGAGCTCGCGGGCGTGTCCAAGCCGCTCGTCTATCTGTATCTGAACTCCAAGGAAGACCTCTTCACCGCCTGCATCCGGCGGGAGGCGAAGGCGCTGCTCGCCGCCGTCGCGGCCGGGGTCGATCCGGAGCTGCCGGCCGAGGAGCAGTTGTGGGCCGGGCTGCTCGCCTTCTTCACGCACACGGCCGAGCACCCCGACGGCTGGGCGGTGTTGAGCCGGCAGGCGCGGACGCACGGGGAGCCGTTCGCCGGTGAGGCGGCGCAGATGCGCGACGAGATCGTGGCGTACGTGGGGACGTTGATCGGGGCCGCCGCGCGGGAGACGCACCGTGCGACGCGGCGGGACCCGGAGCTGGCCGAGCGGGATGTCGCGGGGCTGTCCCAGGCGCTGGTCGGGGCGGCGGAGTCGCTGGCCAACTGGGCCAACGAGACGCCGGGGATGACGGCCTGGGAGGCGGCGGCGACGCTGATGAACTTCTCCTGGGCGGGGCTCGGCACCCTCATGACGAGCGAGCGCTGGTCTCCTCCCCGGGCTCCCCGGGCTCCCCGGACTCCCCGCCCTCCCCTGTGACGCCGGTCAGGTGCAGGCGGTCGCCGTTCCTCAGCTGGAAGCGGCCGGAGTCGCCGGCGGCGTAGGAGACCACCCCCGGCAGGAGTACGGGCGCCTTGAACTCTGCGCGTGCGTACGGGAGTTCACCGGACGGGTCCCGTTCGGCCAGGCAGCGGGCGAAGGTCCACATGCCGTGCGCGACGGTCCCGGGGAAGCCGAAGGCGCGTGCGGTGAGCGGGTGGAGGTGGATCGGGTTGCGGTCGCCGGACACGGCGGCGTAGCGGCGGCCCAGATCGGCCGGGAGGCGCCACTCGGCGGTCTCGGGCAGCGGTGGCGGCGCCGGGCTGCGCGGAGGGGAGCCGGCCGGGCGGGCGTGGCGTGCCAGATAGCCGCTCGTCGACTCCCACACCAGCTGCCCCGCGAGCCGCGCCTGCGTCACCATCGTGACCTCCGTGCCCCTGCGGTGCGGGGACAGCGTCCGGGCGTACACCGTGATCTCGGGGCGGTCGTCCGCCGTCAGCGGGGCGTGCCGGGTGATCGTGATCCAGGTGTGGACCAGGCCGAGCAGCGGCAGCGGGAAGTCCCGGCGGGCCATCAACCGCATCGCCGCGGGGAAACCGAGGACGTGAGGGTACGTCAGCGGCAGCGTCAGTGACCGCTCTTCCGGTGGGAAGCCGCAGATCCGTGCGTACGCGGCGAGGTGGTCCCCGTCGATCCGTCGCGGGCCGCTCTCGATCCGGGTCCGGGGCAGCGGCGCGTCCGGGCGGACCTTCGTGAAGGGGGAACGGGCCACGGCCCCGGCCAGGGCGAGGAAATTCCTCATTCGACTCCTTCGAACTCCTTTGCATGGCCGTTTATTTACCGCACAGTAAGGTTACTTGAGGGTCAGACCGAGGAGTCGTACGTGTCCGTCGCCACCCCTTCAGTGACCGTGACCGTGACCGTCGTCGACGGGCGGGTGCGGGAGGCCTCCGTGCCCCCGCTCGCCCCCCGGGTCCGGCGCGGTTCGCTCGCCGACCTCCCCTACGACAACGCGCGCGAGGAGCCGGGCGCCGTCGTCTTCGGGCGCAAGCGTCCCGACGGCACCTGGCAGGACGTCACCGCCTCCGCCTTCGCCGCCGAAGTCCACTCCGTGGCCAAGGGGTTGATCGCCGAGGGCCTGCGGCCCGGGGACCGGCTCGCCCTCATGGCGCGCACCACCTACGAGTGGACCCTGCTCGACTTCGCCGCGTGGGCCGCCGGCCTGATCACCGTCCCCGTCTACCCGACCTCCTCCGCCTTCCAGACCCGCTGGATCCTGCAGGACTCCGGCGCTGCCGCCTGCGTCGTCGAGGACATGAGCCAGGCCCGGCTGGTCTCCACCGAGCGTCGCGGACTGCCCGGCCTCGCCCACCTCTGGGTCCTCGGCGGGGGCGCCGTCGACCATCTGCGCCGCGCCGGGGCGCACGTCCCCGACGAGGCCGTGACCGCCCGCCGCGGGCTGCTCACCCCCGAGACCCTCGCCACCCTCATCTACACCTCGGGCACCACCGGCCGTCCCAAGGGCTGCGCCCTGACCCACGCCAACTTCTTCGCCGAGGTCGACAACGCCGTCGAACTCCTCCACCCCGTCTTCCGCGAGGAGAGCAAGGAACCCCCGTCGACGCTGCTCTTCCTGCCCCTCGCGCACGTCTTCGGCCGGATGGTGGCCATCGGCTGTGTGCGGGCGCGGGTACGGCTCGGGCACGCGCCGTCCGTCGAGAACGACGACCTGCTGCCCGACCTGGCCGCCTTCCGGCCCACGTTCCTGCTGGCCATCCCGTACGTCCTGGAGAAGGTCTACAACGCGGCCCGCGCCACGGCCGAACGCTCGGGCCGGGCCGCCTCCTTCGACCGCGCCGCCCGGGTCGCCCGTCGGTACGGGCAGGAGGCGGAGCCCTCCCTCGGGCTGAAGGCGGCGCGGGCGCTGTACGACCCCCTGGTCTACCGGCGGATCAGGGCCGCGCTCGGCGGGCGGGTCCGGTACGTGATCTGCGGCGGGTCGCCGCTGGGGGCCACGCTCTCGGAGTTCTACACGGGCGCTGGGGTCGAGGTCTTCGAGGGGTACGGCCTGACGGAGACGACCGCCGCCTCGACGGTCACCCCGCCGCGGCTCCCGCGCACCGGAACCGTCGGCCGGCCGCTGCCCGGCACGGCGGTACGGATCGCCGACGACGGGGAGGTGTGGCTCAAGGGCGGCCATGTCTTCGCCGGCTACTGGGACGCCCAGCGCGGTGTGGCGCTGCCCTACACCGACGAGGGCTGGTTCCCGACGGGGGACCTGGGCGCGCTGGACGAGGACGGCTATCTGCGGATCACCGGCCGCACGAAGGACGTCCTCATCACCTCGGCCGGCAAGAACGTCGCCCCGGCGCCGCTGGAGGACTGGCTGCGCGCGCATCCCCTGGTCGGCCAGTGCATGGTCCTCGGCGACAACCGTCCGTACATCACGGCGCTGGTCACCCTGGACCACGAGGGGCTTCTGCACTGGCGGCGGATGCGGCGCAAGGACCACCTCGCCCTGTGGGAGCTCACCCGGGACGAGGAACTCCTCGCGGCGCTGCAGCGTGCCGTGGACGACGCCAACCGGCTGGTGTCCCGGGCCGAGTCGATCCGCGCGTTCCGTGTGCTCACGACCGAGTGGTCCGAGACCAGCGGGCACCTGACGCCCTCGCTGAAGCTGAGACGGGGCGCGGTGCTGCGGGACTTCGCCCGCGAGATCGACTCGATGTACGCGGGGGAGTGACACGGGCCGGGAGGGTCGGGCTCCGGGCTCGGCCCCGGCCCCGGCCCCGGCCTCGACTTCCGCTCCGGCATCCGCTCCGGCTTCCGCTTCGGCTCAGACGCTGAGGGGCACCTCGTGGATCTCGTCGGCCGCGTGACCCGTACGGGCGTGGATGCGCTGGACCGCCTCGGCCGAGGGACCGTGGGAGAGGCAGTACACCAGACCGGACTCGGGGTCCGCCCATGCCCGCTCGAAGTGCACGCCCTCGTCCTTCTCTATCGCGAGGTCGGCGGCGTGCGCCTCCCGGAGCTGTTCAGCGGTGATGCCCACCATGTTGTGGTGGACGTCCATGTACGTACCCATCGCGTTCCACCTCCTCCTCTCATGGTGCGCCCTCAGGGCCACAGCAGCTCGCGGACCCAGGTGGTGGTCTCCCTGCGGTATCGGAGCCTCACGTGGCGTCGCTGCTCGTCGCCCTGGAAGAACTCGACCTCGGCCGGCTCGAGGACGTACAGGGTCCACGTCTTCGCGTGGGCGTCCGGATCGGTGCTCGCCCGCTCCCAGGCCACGGCGCTCGACGCTGCCAGCTCCTCGCGCGAGCCGAGCACCTCGCTCTGCCTGCCGACCAGGGCCGAGGCCAGGGCGCCGGTCGTGCGCGCGTGCAGATCCGCGTACGCCTCCTCGGGCGTCCCGGTCGTGACCCGGCCGCGCACCCGCACCTGGCGGCCCTGGGCCGGCCAGTAGAAGTGGAGCGCGGCGTCGGGACGGGCGGCGAGCTGGCGGCCCTTCGCGCTGGTGGCGTGCGAGGCGAAGTGCCAGCCGCGCTCGTCGGCGTCGTGCAGCATCACCGTACGGACGTCGGGCCGGCCGTCCTCGTCCACGGTCGCCAGGGACATGGTGTGGGGCTCGATCTGGCCTGCTCGGGCCGCCGCCACGAACCAGTCGTGGAAGAGCGGCAGGGGATCGGCGGGCGCCGTCCTGGGGTCGAAGACGGGCAGCTCGGTGTCCCAGACCCGCAGGGAGCGGAGCGCGTGGTCGAAGTCGGTCATGCGGTAACCCTAGGCGGCAGTGGCCGGGCGGATCGCGCGGCCCGAGCGGTCGGGGAGGCCGGAGCAGCCGCTCGGCATGCTCCGGCCTCGGGCCGTCAGAACCCGGTGTCGTACGACACGTCATCCGGGAGCACGCCGGTGGACTTCCCGGCTCTGAACGGCGCGCGCCAGTCACCCGTGCCCGCGTAGAAGTACGCCCTCTTGCCCGTCCCCTGCTTGAGCGCGAACAGGTCGGGGCGGCCGTCGCCGTTGCCGTCACCGATGCCGATGAGGTCCTTGTACGTGTTCCAGCCGCCGCCGATCTTGATGCGGCTGGCGAACGTGCCGTCGCCCTTGCCGAGGTAGAGCCAGAGGACGCCGTCCTTGTCGCGAGCGAGGAGGTCTCCGGCCGCCGCTCCGGCGATGTTGCCGACGGCGGTGAGCTGGTTGTAGATGCCCCAGCCCCAGCCGATCTTCTTCCGCGTGGCGAAGGGGGCGTTGGCATTGCCCGTTCCGCCGTAGAGCCAGAGGACGCCGGACTTGTCCGTGGCGAGGAGGTCGGCCTTGCCGTCGTTGGTGAGGTCGCTGCCGCCCGCGAGCTGGTCGTAGATCTGCCAGCCCCCGCCGATCTTCGTCCGGGGCTGGAGCGGCTTCGCCCCGAGGCCGGTGCCCTGGTAGAGCCAGAGCACACCGCTCTTGTCCCGGGCGATCGAGTCGGCCACGGAGGTGCCCGCCACGTTTCCGACGGACTCCATCCGGTCGTAGATCTGCCAGCCGCCGCCGACGTTCCAGCCGCCCTCGTGGAGGACGCTGTCGCCCGCCTCCGACCGCTGCATGCCGAGGCGCACCAGAGCTCCGTTCCCGTCGCGGACGAACACGTCGGGGGTCCCGTTGTCGTCGTAGTCGTGCGGGGCCACGGGACGGGACACCGTGAACCGCCCGGTGGCCTTCAGGTCCGGGCCGATGCCGTCGTCCGGTAGCGCGGCGATCTCCCAGGTGTACTCACCGTTGAGTGCGGGGCGTGTGGAGCCGAAGCCCGTCAGCTCTCTGCCGTTCCAGCGCAGGCTGACCGTCCGCCGCGCCGTCGGGCCGCCGTCGGTCACGAGCGGCCACTGCAGCCGCTGCCCGGTCCGTACGTGGACCAGCGTCGCCCACACGTACGCGTCGCCCCGGGACAGGTCCCAGCTGAGATCGACGCCCTTGGCGAGCTGGTCGCCGGTGAACACGGTCGGGACGGTACTGCCGAGGAGGGTCACGGCGGTCGCCTGACCGGTCGAGGCGACCAGCGTGGCGACCGGCTTCCCGTCCGCGCCGAGGGCCACCTGGTAGAGGCCCTCGCCCTCGGCCGGTGTGCCGCCCCGCACCATCAGGGAGCCGTCGGGGGCGGGGACCGCGGAGGAGAGGTGCGCGAGGAGATCGACCGTCTCGCCGGTCTCGGCCGACTCGGCCGTGAGGGGCCTCGGCGGTGTGGGCGCCACACCGCCGTACGGGCCTCCGCTGTATTCGAGCGGGCGCGGCTCGCCGACGGTCACCCACTCGCCGAGCATCCGGAAACTGTCCTCGTAGTAGCCCTTCGTCCGGATCCGCTTGGTCTCGGTCGAGCCGCGCCGCGCGGCGCCGATCACCCGCGCCCCATCCACCCACTCGTGCCACGCCACATGGGTGCTGGAGACGGCGGCCTCCCACAGACGGGCGGGAGAGCCGGCCTGGACGTGCGCGGATACGGCGGTGGCCGTGGTGAGATCGACGACGACCTTGCCGCGGACCTCGTTCAACCCGAGCCCGCAGTCGAACACGGCGGTGTTCGTGGAGTACGCGGTCACGTTCAGGTCGCATGCCCCCTCCGGCATGCCGGTGACCGGGCGGTGGGTCAATGACCCGCCCTCTGCGGTGATGAGGTGGGGCAGCCAGCCCGCTTCCCCCGTTTCCACCATGGCGATCAGCGTCGAGCCGATCGCGCCCGCGAACCAGTAGTCGGCGCCGAGCTCGTCGAGGTCCACCTCCACGGGCGCCGCCGAGGGTGAGGTCATGTCGTGGATCTTCAAAAAGCGGTTGAGGTGTGGCTCCGCGTTCTCCCCTGTCACCACGATGTCCGAGACCCCGCCGGTCACCAGGGCGGCGGCGGGCAACACGGTGGAGGTGCCGTCCGCGTACCGGGTCCAGCGGTACTCGGGGGTGGCGGTGTTGGTCTTCGACAGGAAGCCGGAGGTGCCGGCGCTGACGACCTCCGCGTTCAGCGGGAACCGTACGGCGGTCTCCTGCGGCGTCGTGTCGGCGGTGGCGGCCGGAACGGCGGCTATGGCCGAAGGCGCGGCCAGGGTCCCCCCGGTGGCCGCGAGGACGGCGGTGACGGCCAGGGCCGTCAGGCGGCGGCCGTGTCTGTGCGTGTGCGTGTGCGCGTGCTTCAAGATCTTCCCTCCCCTAGTGCGCAGGACAGTAGCGGGTACGTTCGGCCCACTTCCTGCCGGGGAGGAGGCTTCTCCTCTGTCGGGCTGCGGCGGCCCGCGACTCGTTCCCGTACTCCTTCACGGGCACCGCGTGGGCCGCGCGCTGCTTGTGGGGATCCGTGGGGCCGGGTCAGCCCCGGCCCAGCACCACCGTTCCCGACGAGCAGAACCAGCCCCCCGTCCCCGACGCCACCGCCAGCTCCGGCAGGCTCCCGTCCGCGCGCCGCACCTGCAGCCCCGGCGCCTCCCCGCGCAGCTGCCGTACGGCCTCCACGAGCAGGAACAGTCCCCGCATCCCCGGGTGACAGGCCGAGAGCCCGCCGCCGTCCGTGTTCACCGGCAGCCGGTCCTTCTCCTGCACGAACGGGCCGCCCTCGCCCTTCGCGCAGAAGCCCAGGTCCTCCAGCGTCACCAGCGTCATGTAGGTGAAGGCGTCGTAGATCTCGGCGAGGTCGATGTCCTCGGGCCGCACCCCCGCCCGCTCGAAGGCGAGCCGGCCGCTGACCGCCGCCGGAGAGACCGTGAAGTCCTCCCACTCCGACATCGTGGTGTGCGAGACGTGCTCGCCCGTGCCGAGGATCCACACGGGCGCCTTCGCCGTGTCCGGCACGTACTCCTCGGCCGCGAGCAGCACCGCGCAGCCGCCGTCGCTGCGGATGCAGCAGTGGAGTTTGGTGAACGGGTCGGCGATCATCGGGCCGCCGAGCACCTCGTCCACCGTGACCGGCTCGCGGAACATCGCCTCCGGGTTGTGCGCGGCGTTCGCCCGCGCCCGGACGGCGACCTCGGCGAGCTGCTCCAGGGTCGTCCCGTACTGGTGCATATGGCGGCGGGCGGCCATCGCGTACTTGGCGATCAGGGTGTGCCCGTAGGGGGCCTCGAACTGCAGCGGGCCGCGCGCGCCGAAGGAGAGGTTCGAGGTGCGGCGCCGGGCCTTGATGTCGGCGCGGGCGGTCGATCCGTAGACGAGCAGGACGGCGTTGGCGTGGCCCGCGGCGATGGCGTCGGCCGCGTGCGCGGCCATGACCTCCCAGGTGGCGCCGCCGACGGCGGTCGAGTCCACCCAGCGGGGGCGCAGACCCAGGTACTCGGCGACCTCGACCGGTGCGAGCGTGCCGAGGCCCGCCGAGGCGAGGCCGTCGATCAGCGAGCGGTCGAGCCCGCTGTCCGCGAGGGCGCGGCGGGCGGCCTGGGCGTGCAGAGTGTAGGGAGTGGCCTCGTCGACGCGGCCGCAGTCGGAGAGGGATATGCCGACGACGGCGACGCGGCGGCGGCCTCGTGATGTGGTGGGCATGAATCTGACGGTACATCAGATACGTCGAACAAGGAGGAAGGGATGCCGGGAAGCGAGACCGAGGATGTGGACGGCTACCTCGCCGAGGTCGTCGATCCGGACCGGCTGACGGTCCTGGTCCGGCTGCGCGAGCTGTGCCGCACGGAGCTCCACGGCTTCGAGGAGATCCTGTCCTACGGCATGCCCGCGTACCGGCGGCCGGGCGGGCAGCCGGAGATCGCCTTCGCCCAGCAGAAGCACTACATCTCCTTCTATCTGATGCGCCCGGACGTCCGGGAGAGCTTCGAGGAGCGGCTGGCCGGCCAGGACATGGGCAAGGGCTGCCTGCGGTTCCGGCGCACGGAGAACGTCGACTTCGATCTCGTACGGGATCTGCTGCGGGCGACCGCGAAGGCGCCCGGCGAGATCTGCTGATCCTGGCTCTGTGCTTCTGCTCCGGCCCGGCCTAACATGACGGGCCGTCAGATACGGAGGGGAGCCCCATGGACGCCGCCTTCACCGCGGAGCAGGACGAGATCCGCCGCACCCTGCGCGAACTGCTCGCCAAACGCTCCGGACCCGCCGAGGTCCGCGCCGCCGTCGCCACCCCCGAGGGGTACGACACCGACCTGTGGCACCGGATGTCCGCCGCCCTCGGGCTGCCCGGCCTCGCCCTGCCCGAGGAGTACGGAGGCGTGGGCTGCGGCCCCGCCGAGCTCGCCCTCGCCTGCGAGGAGACCGGCCGGGCCCTCGCCCCCTCGCCGCTCCTCGCCACCGCCGTCCTCGCCGCCCCGCCGATCACCGCGCTCGGCACCGGGGTCCAGCGCGCCGCACTCCTGCCACGCATCGCCGACGGCACCCTGACCTGCGCCCTCGCCGTCCCCGGCGGCGCGCTCTCCCTCGTGCTCGGCCTGACGGGGGACAACCGTTCCTGGGCCGCCGGCGGCGGGCGGGCCGGTGGCGTACAGGCGCACGTCACGGACGGCACGTGGCGGCTGTACGGGGAGGTCACCCAGGTCCTCGACGGACACAGCGCCGGGCTGCTCGTGGTCGCCGCCCACGCCGGGGGCTTCGCGCGCAGCCGCACCCTGCTCTTCCTCGTACGCGGGGAGGCGGCCGGACTCGTCCGCGTACGGCAGCCGGCCCTGGACGCGACCCGCTCGCAGGCCTCAGTCCAACTACGGGATGTGGAGGCCGAGTTGCTCGGCGAAGAGCCGGTCGACGTGCTGGGCGCGCTCGCCGCGACCGGACGGAGCGCGGCCGTGACGCTCGCGGCCGAGGCGGTCGGCGCCGCCCAGGCGGCCCTGGACCGCACGGTCGAGTACGTCCGGTCCCGTGAACAGTTCGGGCGGCCCGTCGGCTCCTTCCAGGCGGTCAAGCACCGGGTCGCCGACCTGTACGTCCAGGTGGAGGCGGCGCGCTCGCTGACGTACGGCGCGGCCCGGGACCCCGGCACCGGCGGGCTCGCGCTGGCGGCCGCCCTCGACGCGCTGCGGACGGTGGCGGGGGAGACGATCCAGCTGCACGGCGGCATCGGCTTCACCTGGGAGCACGAGGCCCACCTGTACTTCAAACGGGCGACGGCCGACGAGCTGCTCTTCGGGCCCGCGCGCCGCTTGCGCGAGCGGGCGGCCCAGGTGACCGGACTCTTCGGGGAGGTGGCGGCCTGATGCCCGTCGGAGTGCGTCTGATGCAGAAGGTGTCGTCCACGCGGACGTTCGCGAAGGTCGCCCCGCACGTCATCCCGGCGATGGACCGGGCGGTGCACCGGCTGACGCGGGGCAAGGTGATGCTGAGCGCGCAGATGCTGCCGGGCCTCGTCCTCACCGCGAAGGGCGCCAGGTCGGGGCAGCCGCGCGTGACCCCGCTCGCGTGCCTGCCGGAGCCCGGCGGGACCTGGCTCCTGATCGGGTCCAACTTCGGCCGGGAGGGCCATCCTGCCTGGACCGGGAACCTGCTGAAGCACCCGGACGCGGAGGTGAGTTGGCGGGGCGAGACGATCCCGGTGCGCGCGCGGCTGCTCTCGGGCCAGGAGCGGGCGGACGCGTGGGAGGCGGCGCTCCGGTTCTGGCCGCCGTACGCGACGTACCAGGCCCGGGTGGAGCGGGAGATCAGGCTCCTCCGACTGACGCGACGGTAGCCCCGCGGGTCTTCGCCGGGTCTGCGCCGGGTCTTCGCTGAGCCTGCGCCGGGTCTGCGCCGGGTCTTCGCCGGGCGCGTGCCGCCCGCCGGACATGGGAACGCCGACGGCAGTCTCGCGAAGGGGACCGCCGTCGGCGTGACAGGACGGGCGAAGAGGTGGTGTGCGGGCTACTTCGTCGGCTTCTTGCCCGTGATCCCCAGGTGCACCAACAGCGCCAGATTCGGCTTCAGTTCGGCTTGCTTCACTCCCCAGGTCTGGAAGCCCTTCTGGTGGCCGGCCACCGAGGCCAGCATCGCCACCAGGGAGCCCGCCATCGCGGCGGGGCTCACGTCCTTGTCGACCTTGCCCTTCGCCTGGAGCTCCTTGACCGTCTCCGTAAGGGAGTTGGTGACGGAGTTCAGGATCTTCATGCGGATCTTGTAGAACCGCTTGTCGCCCTCCGCGGCGCCGAGGTCCACGACCCGCAGGATCGCGTCGTGCCGGCGCCAGAAGTCCAGGAAACCCTCGACCAGTTCCTCGGAGGTCTGCCAGCCGGCCTTGCCGACCCAGGAGCGGCCGGAGACCAGATCGGTCAACGCCGCGCCTTCCTTGGCCATTTCCTCCGCGATCTCGAGGACGGCGCCCTCGACGTCGGGGAAGTACTGATAGAACGTCGCGGGTGAAGTCCCCGCCTTCCGGGCCACGTCGATGACCTTGACGTCCCGGTACGGCGAGGAGCTGAGCATCTCGCTGAGGCAGTCGAGCAGCTTCTGCCGCGTCGCCTGACCGCGTCGTCCGGCCACGCGGCCGTCGACGGTGCGTACTTGTCCTGTCATGCCGTCAGCTTACCGAGGGGTGATCGGCGCGCGATTCGGCCGACTGCAAATGGGGTGCGGCCCCTCCGGAGCGGCGATCGGAGGGCTTCGCGCGGGCCGCGGGGTGCCGGGCCGGGGCTTCCCCCGAGTGCCCCACGAGCGTCACGGGAGCGCTCCGGGACCGCTCCGGGGGCATCCAGGGAGCCGCCCCGTACCCGAATAGGCTTATTAACAGCCTGTGGACAACTTCGGTGGACAACTCACGGAACTCGGGGGCCGCCGGGTCCCTATATGGCGGTATGTTCGATTACGGGGCGTGCGCGGCGGGTCTCCCCGACCTAGCGTGGAGCCATGGCCGTATTCACAGAGGGCACCCCCTGCTGGGTGGAGGCGCAGCTCCCCGACCTCGAGGCGGGGAAGCGGTTCTACGGCGAGCTCTTCGGCTGGACCTTCGACCCCGACCGCGACGAGGCCCTCAGTGACGGCAAGCGCGTCGCCGGCCTCATCCCGAAGCGGGACGGCCGGATGCCCACCACCTGGACCGTCTACCTCGCCACCGACGACGCGGGCCTGCTCTCGGGCAGGATCAAGGCCGCCGGCGGGCAGATGATCATGGAGCCCTACCCTGTCGGCCCCTTCGGCGTGCTGGCGCTCGCCGCCGACCCCGGCGGCGCCGTCTTCGGCCTGCGGCAGGCGGGCGACGACGACGGCTTCGAGAAGACGATGCTCCCCGGCTCCTTCTGCTGGATGGAGGTGTACACGCGGGAGAAGGACGCGGTCGACACCTTCTACGCCTCCGTCTTCGGCTATCTCGGCCGCCAGGTCGAGCCGGACGAGGAGGGCAGGGAGAGCGACTTCGACTACCGCGTCTGGTCGCCGCCCGGCTCCCGCCCCGGTGACGACTCCGCCTTCGGTGGCCGCGCGGTCCTCACCGGGGCCTTCCCGGCCGAGATGCCGGGGCACATCCTCATCTACTTCGCCGTCACCGACTGCGACGAGACCTGCGCGCGGGCCGTCGCCCTCGGCGGCCGCGTCACGAACCCGCCCTTCGACACCCCGCACGGCCGCATCGCCGTCCTCCACGACAACCAGGGCGCCCGCTTCGCGGTCCTGGCGGAGCCGGCCGACGAGCCCGCCGACAAGCCCGCCACAGAGCGTGCCGCAGAGCGCACGGCCGAGCGCACGGCCGGGCGAGCCGGCGAAGCCCACGTCGAGCCCGGTGATGAAAGCGGCGAACCCGCCGAAAAGCCCTCCGCCGCGTCCGGCGATATGAGGTAAGACACCCCGATCCGCCCCCGGGTTCGCAACCGCCGCCTCGGACAGGAAGAATCAGGGCCACGGGGCCGTACCCTCATGGCCCGTACGGGGAGGTGGCAGGCAAGTGGAGCAGCTGACGCAGCACGACCCGAGACGGATCGGGCCTTTCGAGGTGCTGGGCCGGCTCGGTGCAGGCGGCATGGGCCTGGTCTATCTCGCGCGCTCGGCGTCCGGGCGGCGCGTGGCGATCAAGACCGTGCGGACCGAGCTCGCCGAGGACCAGCTGTTCCGTGTCCGCTTCACCCGTGAGGTCGAGGCCGCACGGGCGGTCTCCGGCTTCTACACGGCCGCCGTCGTCGACGCGGACCCCCGGGCCGCCGTGCCGTGGCTCGCCACCGCGTACGTTCCCGCACCCTCCCTCGAAGAGATAGTGAACGAGTGCGGGCCGCTGCCGGCCCAGGCGGTGCGCTGGCTGGCCGCCGGTGTCGCCGAGGCCCTGCAGTCCATCCACGGCGCGGGCCTGGTCCACCGCGACCTCAAGCCCTCCAACGTCCTCGTCGTCGAGGACGGCCCCCGGGTGATCGACTTCGGTATCGCATCCGGCGTCTCCAACACCCGGCTGACCATGACCAACGTCGCCGTCGGCACGCCCGCGTACATGTCGCCCGAGCAGGCCCGCGACTCGCGCAGCGTCACCGGCGCCTCCGACGTCTTCTCGCTCGGCTCGATGCTGGTCTTCGCCGCGACCGGCCACGCCCCCTTCCACGGCGCCAACCCCGTCGAGACCGTCTTCATGCTGCTGCGGGAAGGCCCGGACCTGGAAGGGCTGCCGGACGAGCTGCGCCCGCTCATCGACTCCTGCATGCAGATGGACGTCGCGCGCCGCCCGACGCCGGCCGATCTGCAGGCGCAGCTCGCGCCGCATCTCTTCGGCTCGGGCAGCGACGACAGCGGTACGGCCTCGGCCTGGCTGCCGCAGCGCGCCACGGCCATGATCGAGACGCGCCGCGGCGGCCGCCCCAGCACGCCGCCGCCTCCCGCCGCCCCGCCCGCACCGCCGCGTCCGCCCCGGCCGGCGCCGGAGTGGAGCGGCGACCCGCGGTCCGGCCAGGGCGCGGTCGCGGTGGGCGGCGGACGGCACGCCGGGCCGGCGGAGGCGGGCCAGGAGGCCGGTCCCGTACGTCTGGCGGGCGCCGCGGTCCCGATCGGGCCCGGCCCCCGGGTCGCCGACACCCGCGCCGCCGTCGGCGCCGGCCTCGGCGCCGACGCGGGCCCGGCCACCGGCTGGATCCGCCCGCCCGGCGGCGGCGCGAACGGCGCGGAGCCGGGCCCGCCGCCCGGCTCCCGTCCGCTGCCTTCGCCCGCCCCGGCCCCGGAGGCCGCGCAGGAGCCGTCGCACTGGCGGCCCTGGCGCTTCCGCATGTCGAACGACGTGTGGGGCACGCCGGTCGTCGCCGGCGACCTCCTCTACGTGACCTCCTTCGAGGTGCACGCGCTGGACGTGGCCAGTGGCCGCCGCCAGTTCAAGACCCGGGACGTGGCCTGGTCGATGGCCGTGTCCCAGGGCCGTATCCACGCCTCCGACGGGCCCACGCTGTACGCCCTCGACGCCGCCGACGGCAGCGAGCGCTGGCGGCTCTCGACGGACGCCTGGGTGTACTCGCTCAAGGTCGACCGGGGCACGGTCGTCACCGGCACCCGGGGCGGCGGGGTCCAGGGCTGGGAGGCCTCCAACGGCGCCAAGCTGTGGGAGATCAGCGGTGCGCAGACGGACTTCGAGACCCCGGAGGCGGGGCCCGCGGTGCACGGCGACACGGTGTACGTGTGGCGCGACGCCCGGCTCCAGGCCCTGGACGCCCGTACGGGTGTCGAGCGCTGGTCGTACCCGGTGGGCGACGCCGCCTCCTGCGGCAACGTCCCGGTCCGGGTGGCCCCGGCGGAGGACGGCTGTGTGTACGTCTCGGCCGGTACGCGTGTGCTGTCGATCGACATCGCCGGCGGGCACGTCCGCTGGCACTTCGAGGCGCCCGCGGTCTTCCTCTCGCCGCCGGCGTTCGCCCCCGGTCCCGCCGTCACGGGCGGCGGGGTGTACCTCGCCGACTACCTCGGCACGGTGTACGCGCTCGACGCGACGACCGGTCAGGACCGCTGGCGGATCGCCACGGAGTCGCGCCAGTCGATCGAGCCGGTCCTGGTCGTCGACGGCAACGTGCATGTGGGCAGCGGCAGCGCGCTGTACACGCTCGACGCGGTCACCGGCACCCCGAAGTGGCGGTTCGCGGCGGGCGGCGAGCTGATCGGCACGCCGGTCGTCGCCGACGGCCGGGTGCACTTCGGCTCGGCGGACCACGTCCTGTACACGCTGGACGCGACGGGCGGCCAGCTGCGCTGGAAGCTCGCGACCGGCGGCGAGATCACCGGCTCGCCGGTGGCGCGGGGCGGGGTCGTGTACGCGTGCAGCAAGGACCGCTGTGTGTACGCCCTCGACGCGGTGAAGGGCACGGCGACGGGCCGGTCGGCGGCGCCGAGGGCGTGACGAGGAGCGGTTGACTCGGGCGCAGTGACTCGGGCGCAGTGACTCGGGCGCAGTGACTCGTCGGGCCGCGGCCCGGCTGCGGACGGCTCGGGCGGCCGTGGCTCAGGCGCGGTGACTGGGGCGGCTGTGACTCGGCCGCGATGACTCGGGCCGCCGTGGCTCAGGGGCGATGACTCGGGCCGCAGTGGCTCAGGGGCGGTGGTTCGGGGGCGGCGGCTCGTGGTGTTGCGGCTCGTGGTGCTGCCGGTCCCGGGTGGGCACGTCCATCGTCCGGGTCGGCTGTCCCTGCGTCGCGTCCGGGTCGTCCAGGGTCGGGTGCGTGGGCCGCGGCTCCGGCTGCGGGCCGAGCTCCATCTCGTGCGTGCGGGCGCGGCCCGACATGACCACCGCGGCCAGGAGGAGCAGCACCCCGCCGCCGAGGGCGGCCGCGACCCCGTCGCCAAGACCCGTACCGTCGCCGGCGACCGTCAGGCTGCCCTCGGCCTGCCCGACCCGGACCATCCACAGGACGGTGAACCCGACCACGACCAGCCCGGCGAGGGCCACCAGGATCCGCGAGCGCAGCACCACACCCAGGAGCGCGACCACGGCGGCGAAGGCGAACGGCAGCAGGATCGAGCCGACCACCTCCGCCTTCGCGTCGGTGATGCCGCCGAACAGGTCGTCGATGCGGTAATCGCTGCCGTGACGGCCGTCGTACCAGGCACGGAAGGGGCTCCAGACGGCGGCCGTCGCTCCGGCGAGGGCCAGGACCGAGCCGATGACGTTTCGGACCATCGATCGGCCTCCTTCGGTCCGGCTCTCGGTCCCGACGCTACGCCGGGTGCGGGGGCCCCGCCACGCGGCGCTAGGGTGGCGCGGACACGACAGGAGGGGCCGGGATGGCAACGGCGACGGCGCGTCGCGGCGTCAAGCTCGCGGCGACGCTCACGGTGGTGGTGCTCGCGCTGACGGGCTTCCAGACCAGCAGCAGCGGCGGGAAGAGCGGCAGCGGCAAGAGCGGCAAGAGCGGCAAGAGCAGGAGCAGCGACTCCGACGGTGGCGGTGGCTGCTCCAGCTCCAAGAAGCAGAACGACGACTACGACGACCACGACAGCTCGGGCGGCGGTGGCAGCGGCAGCGACTACACCACCGAGCCCGCCACGCCGAGCGTCTCGCCCTCGTCGGACGTGGAGGTCGAGGTCGTGGACTGCGTGAAGCCCGCGCAGAGGAAGCGCGCGGGCAAGCCGGCCCGTAAGGCGGACACCACGGCGACCCTGCGGATCACCTCGCGCCGGTCGTTCACCGAGACGTACCGGGTGACCCTGGAGTTCAAGGACGCCTCGAACGGCCTCGTCGACTCGAAGGACGAGCTGGTGACGGTCGGGCCGGGGGAGTCGAAGGTCTTCGACGTGAAGATGGACAGCCCCAGGCTCGTCGACAAGGTCAGGAAGTGCGCGGTGTACGACGTCCGCAGGACGGACGCCTCGGCCACGCCTACCGCGTCCGGAAGCCCGTCCCCCTCCTCGTGAACAGCTCGGCCTGACGCTCCGGCGGCAGGTTCCCGAGCGTGACCAGATGCGGCGCGTGGGCGAGGGCCTGGGCGCGGGCGGCCTCCTTGGCCGACCACAGCGCCCGGACCGTGCCCTGGACCGCCTCGGTGGGGTACGCCGCGATGACGGCGGCGGCCCCGCGGGCGGCGTCCAGCGCGCCGCCGGGCGCGGTCAGCTCGGAGACGAGCCCCGTCTCGTACGCCCGCCGGGCCGAGATCCGCTCGGCCGTCCCCATCAGCGCCATGCGGGCCACCTCCCCGAACGGCATCTTCTGCGCCATGTGGATCGTCTCGAAGGCGCTGACCATCCCGTAGGTGGTGTGCGGGTCGAAGAAGACCGCTTCCTCGCCGGCGACGAGGAACTCCGCCTCCCCGAGCAGATAGAACGCCCCGCCGCACGCCATGCCCTCCACGGCGGCGACGACCGGTTTCCACAGGTCGTTCGCCTTGGGGCCGATGGCGATCAGCGGATCGTCGATCGTGTACGGGGAGGACGGCTGCGGCACCCCGGTGGCGGCCGAGCGGTCGATGCCGGTGCAGAAGGCCTTCGTTCCGGCGCCGGTGACGACGACGGCCCGTACGGAGTCGTCGTACCGGAACGCACGCCAGGTGTCGGAGAGCAGCCGGGCCATCTCCACGGTGATCGCGTTGTGCTTCTCGGCCCGGTCGAGGGTCACGACCGCGACGCCGGTCTCCTTGTCGTGGGCGACGGTGATGCCGGAGGTGCTCACCCGCGCTCCAGGAGCCAGCGCGGCACGGCCATGCCGTCGATCGCCGTGAACGCCACCCTCACCGCGGCCCCGATCCGCAGCCGCGCCGGATCGACGGAGTCGAGCGGGGCGTCGGGGGCGGCGACCACGTTGCCGACGAGACGGATGCGGGGCGCGTCGGCGAGTTCGACGACGACGGCGTTGTACGGGGCCTGGGCGGCGTAGTCGGGGAGCAGCGGCGGGTGGGGCAGGACGTACGACCAGATCCGGCCGCGGCCGGACATCCGGCGCCACTCGCTCGCGAAGGACTGGCAGTGCGGGCAGCAGGGCCGGGGCGGGAAGCGCAGCTCCCCGCAGGCGGAACAGGCCTGGACGCGGAGTTCGCCCCGGGCGGCGTACTCCCAGAAGGGCGCGCCGTCCTCGTCGACCACGGGTGTCAGCATCTCAACTCCTCAGCAGGATCGCCGATGTGGGGACGCCCTCGCCCGCCGTGACCAGGCAGGTGGAGGCGTTCGGTACCTGGGCGGTGGAGGAGCCGCGGAGCTGCTTCACGCCCTCGTTGATGAGGTTGAAGCCGTGGACGTACGCCTCGCTCAGCCCTCCTCCGCCCGTGTTGAGGGGCAGCCTTCCGCCGATCTCCAGGGCGCCCCCTTCGGTGAACGCGGCGCCTTCTCCTCGTCCGCAGAATCCGTAGCCCTCGAGGGAGAGCGGCACGAGGGGCGTGAAGGCGTCGTAGATCTGGGCGACGTCGACGTCCTCGGGCCCGAAGTCGGCCTGTTTCCACAGGTGCCGGGCGGCGGTCCAGGCGGGGCCCGAGAGCGGGTCGTCGTTCCAGTAGTTGACCATGCCGTGGTGCTGGGCGGGCAGGCCCTGGGCGGCGGAGTGGACGTACACGGGTTTCTGCCGGCAGTCGCGCGCCCGCTCGGCGCTCACGATCACACAGGCGAGTGCCCCGTCGGTCTCCAGGCAGTTGTCGAAGAGGCAGAGGGGTTCGCTGATCCAGCGGGCGGTCATGTACATCTCGCGGGTCAGCGGCCGCTCGTACATGATCGCGGCCGGGTTCTGGTTGGCCCGGTTGCGGCAGGCGAGGGCGACGTTGAAGAGATGGTCGCGGGTGGCGCCGTACTCGTGCATGTAGCGGCGGGCGAGCATGCCGATCTCGTCGGCGGGCCGCAGGAGTCCGAACGGCCGGGTCCACTGTCCGGGGGTCGGGAGCTGTGCCCGGGTGTTCTTCCAGGGCCGTGGCCCGCTGCCGCGCTTGCGTGACCGCCAGGCTACCCCGACGCTCGCCTGGCCGGTGGCGACGGCGGCGGCGAGGTGCCCGACGGTCGCGCACGAGCCGCCGCCGCCGAACCCCACCTTGGAGAAGAAGGTGACGTCGCCGGCGCCGATGGCCTTGGCGACCTCGACCTCGTCGGTCTCCTCCATCGTGTACGAGGCGAAGGCGTCGACCTCGGAGGGTGCGATGCCGGCGTCGTCGAGGGCGGCGAGGATCGCCCGGCAGGCGAGGGCCTTCTCGGACTCGGGCAGCTGTTTCGCGAAGGGTGTCTGTCCGATCCCGACGATGGCTGTGCGGTCCTTGAGCACGGCAACCCCCTCGGTCGTCCTCACTGCTGACAGCGCGTCAGGCTACAGCTAATCTGACGGATAGTCAGCTACGGGAGGGCGGCAATGCGCGGTGACCTGGAGTGGGGCTCGATAGCCGGGCTGGTGCGGTGGGCGGCTCGGCGGTACGGGGCGGCTGAGGCGGTCGTCGAGGGCCGCACCCGTACGCGTGTCTCGTACGAAGAGCTGGGCGAGCGCGTCGAACGCGCGGCGGCGGCCTGCATGGCGGCCGGGGTCCGGGCGGGCGACCGGGTCGCGATCTGGGCACCGAACACCCTGGACTGGATCGTCTCGGCGCTCGGGGCGGTGACGGCGGGCGCGGTGCTCGTCCCGCTGAACACCCGCTTCAAGGGCACGGAGGCGGCGTACGTGCTCGCGCGCTCCCGGGCGAAGCTGCTGTTCATCACGGGGACGTTCCTGGGGACGTCGTACGTCGCGTCGCTGCGCCGCGCGGGCGTGGAACTCCCGCACCTGGAACGGGTGGTGGTGCTGGCGGACGCGGCGCCCGAGGACTACACGACGTGGAAGGACTTCCTGGCGGAGGGCGAGTCGGTCCCGGAGGCGGAGGTCCGCGCGCGGGCGGACGCGATCTCCCCGGGGGATCCCTCGGACATCATCTACACCTCGGGGACGACGGGCGCCCCGAAGGGAGCGGTGATCACGCACGCCCAGACCCTGCGCTGCTACGACGTCTGGTCGGAGCTCGCCGGCCTGCGGGAGGGCGACCGCTATCTGATCGTGAACCCGTTCTTCCACACCTTCGGCTACAAGGCCGGGATCATCGCCTGCCTGACGCGGGGCGCGGTCATGGTCCCGCAGCCCGTCTTCAACGTGGACACGGTCCTCGCGAACATCGCGGCGGAACGGATCTCGGTGCTGCCGGGCCCGCCGACCCTGCACCAGTCCCTGCTCGACCACCCCGCCCGCTCCTCGTACGACCTCTCGGCCCTGCGGCTGGTCGTCACGGGCGCGGCGGTCGTCCCGCTCCGGCTGGTGGAGCGCCTGCGCGGCGAACTGGGCGTCGGCACGGTCCTCACCGCGTACGGCCTCTCCGAGGCGAGCGGCATCGTCACCATGTGCCGCAGGGGCGACCCCGCGGAGGTCATCGCGACGACCTCGGGCCGCCCGATCCCGGACACGGAGGTCCGCCTCTCGGAGGCGGGCGAGGTCCTGGTGCGCGGCCACCACGTGATGCGCGGCTACTTCGAGGACGAGGAGGAGACGGCCCGCGCCGTCGACGCGGACGGCTGGCTGCACACGGGTGACGTGGGTGTCCTGGACGAGGCGGGCAACCTGCGGATCACGGACCGCATCAAGGACATGTTCATCGTCGGCGGCTTCAACGCCTACCCGGCGGAGATCGAGCAACTCCTGGGCCTGCACCCCGACATCGCGGACGTCGCGGTCGTCGGCATCCCGGACGCCAGGCTCGGCGAGGTGGGCAAGGCCTTCGCGGTGCGGCGGCCGGGCTCGGTGGTGACGGGGGACGACCTGATCGCGTGGGCGCGCCGGGAGATGGCGAACTACAAGGTGCCGCGGGAGGTGGAGTTCGTGGGGGAGCTGCCGCGGAACGCGAGCGGGAAGGTGGTCAAGGGGAAGCTGCGGGCCCGCGCCTGAACACCGATACCCCTCTGCAACCAACTGCCCCCGCACGTACGTCACATGACGCGGTACCAGTCGCACGACCACCCCAGCATCCTCACCTCCTCACCTCCTGGAGCAGCCGGTGTCGTCGCCAGAAGTCCCCGTCACCCTCACCCCGCAGCAGGCGGCCACGGGTGTGGTCCTCACCGTCCAGACCCCCACCGGGCCCGCCCAGCTCGCCATCCCGCCCTGCCGCGACGGCGACCTCGTCCCGGCCCGCCTCGGCGACGGCGTCGTCCTCCTGCGCGTTCGCGTCACCGGGGCCACACGCCCGGCGCCGTCACGCAAGTCCGGCGTCCTCGGCTGCCTGGTCCCGCTCGCGGTCCTCGGCGCGGTGATCGCCGCCCTCGTCCTCACGAACGACACCGACGACGACGGCACCCCCACGGCCCGCCCCTCACCCACCGCCTCCTCCCGTACCCCGTCCGCCACCACGACGACCACCCCGGCCCCCACCGAGACGACACCGGAGCCCCCGGACCCGTACGCGAAGGGCACCTGCCTCAACGGCACGCTCCCGGACTCGACGACCGCGCAGAGCGTCAGCGACATCGACGAGGTCCCCTGCTCGGCGTCCGACGCGCACTACCGGGTGATCCAGACGATCCCCCTGACCTCGGACCTGAACCGCTGCAACGCCAACCCGAAGACGCAGTACGCCTTCTCCCACCGCTACACGATCAACGGGGCGACCGTGAACGAGTACGTGTACTGCCTGGTGGGCCTCGGCTCGTACGCGCGCTGAAGGACGCAGGTCACTCACGGTGATGGTATGGTAATTGGTATGGCAACGAAGAAGTACACGGTCACCCTGCCGGAGGAGCTCGCGGAAGAGATCCGCAAGGAAGTGGGCCCGGGCGGCTTCAGCGCGTACGTCACGCATGCCATACAGCGTCAGCGGGAGCAGGACCGGCTGGGGGAGCTGGCCGCATGGATGCTGGAGCCCGGCGGGCCGCTTACGGGAGAGGAACTCGCCGCCGCCGAGGCGGAGCGCCGTGAGATCGAGAAGTGGCACGAGGAGCGCGAGGCCCGGGAGGCCGAGGCCGCCCGGGGCGCTGAGGCCGCCTGATGTCGGAGAGCTGCTACGTGCTGGACTGCGAGGGCCTCTCGCGAGCCGCTCGGCGCGACCGAGTCATGGCCCGACGTATCGTCATGGCCCATGAACTCGGCATTCGCGTGGTGACCAGTTCCATGACCCTGATCGAGGCGTACCACGACAAGGTGCCGTACGCCGCCTGGAAGTGGTTCCTCTCCCGTGTCGTGGTCGAACCCGTCACCGAGGATGTCGCGGACGCGGCGATCAGCCTCCTCAAGGGCGCCGGCCTGCACGGTCACAAGTACGCAATCGACGCGGCACTCGCCGTCATCGCGGGGCGTCAGCGGGGCCGGGTGACGCTCTACACCTCGGACGAGGACGACATGCGGAAGCTGTGCGGTCCGAACGTGCTGATCCGGGGGGTCTGAGGGCGCGCACCGGCGTCGGGACGTGCCGGAGGGGCCGGGCAAGTGCCCGGCCCCTCCGTCTTGTTCGTCCGGTCGCGGCGCGCCGCGCCCTGTCCGTCAGGCCCCCCCGGCTCCGGCGGACGTCCCCCGAGCGCCTGCGCGGCCGGCTTCCGGACGGGTACGACCCCGGCGACTCCCCCGATGGTGCCGCCGCGGTCGTCCCCCGAGGGAGGCTCAGCCCTGCGTCGGCTTGAACGGCTCGGACGTGGCGTGCTGGTCCAGGGTCGTGATGTCGCCGCCGGTCGCGTGCTGGTCCAGCGTCCGGATGTCGCCGCCGGTCGCGTGCTGGTCCAGCGTCGTGACCGAATTCTCCTCCGTGCCGGTGGCGTGCTGGTCCTGGGGCTTCAGGACGGGGTCGGTCTTCGTCGGCTCGGTCATGATGGGTCCTCCGTTGTCTGAGCGGTGGAGTCGGATCGGTAGGGCCCGTCCGGCTGTTCCCCCGCGGACGGCCGGACGGGCCTCTCAGGGCCGCTCACCCTAGTGCGTCGGAGCGACGGCCTCACCAGCGACCCGTCTGCCCCCCGACGCGACGGATCGATGGGACAGAGCATGGCGGTCGGCGATAAACGTTCGATGAACGCGCAGTCCGCGACGCCTAAGCGGCGGCCGAAGGGGTCAGCAGAGCCCTGATGGCCGCGGCCTCCGGTGAGTCGAGCGTCTCGTGAATCGCGAGCGCCTCGCGCCAGCACGCCTGCGCGCGGCCGCGTTGGCCGATGCTGTCGAGGGCTTGGCCGAGCACGGTGAGAACGTTCCCCCGCCGCCACTCCCCGCCGATGCCGCTGAGCACCACGAGCGCCTGCTCCGCCAAGGCCGCCGCCAGTGCCGGCCGACGGGCGGCCAGTTCGAGTTCCGCGAGCCGGAAGAGAGTCATACCCTCCCACAGCCGCTGGCGGCTGTCCCGGAAGACCTCCAGGGCTTCGCGCAGCGCCTCCGCGCCCGCGCTGTGCCGCCCGCTCTCGGTCAGGGCCATGCCGAGTGCGTAGCGGCCGTTCGCTCCGCGGAGCGAGTGCCCCATGGAGTCGTAGATGGCGATGCCCTGTTCCGCCAGGGAGACCGCGCTGCCCACACGGCCCATGGCCAGGTGGATCCGCGAGAGATTGCACAGGGCGCTGGCCTCGCCGGGGCTGTTTCCGTCCGCGCGGAATCCCTCGATGGCCGTGGTCAGATACTGCTCGCCGTCGGCCTGCCGCGTCTGGTAAATCGCGATGATGCCACGGGCGTTGGCCGCCCACGGCAGGGTCAGGGGGTCCGAGGTCTTCGCCGCGAGGCGGGCCGCGTGCGCGGCGTCGCGATCGGCCTCGTCGAAGCGCCCGGTGTGGGTACGGACATTGGTGAGGCTCATGTACGCGCGGCCCTCGGCGTGCTCGTCGCCGAACCCGCGCGCCGCGTCGCGCAGCGCCCCCGCCACCGACTCGTACTGCTTGGAGTTGGCGCCCGACTCGCCCAGGTCGATGCACGCCCACAGCAGATCGACCGCCCGCCGCAGCGTCCCCTCCGCCCCCGCCGACTGCCGTACGCACGCCAGCAGGCAGTTCGCCTCGCGGTACAGCCAGTCCTGGGCCGCGTGGCGGTCCGTGAAGGTCAGGCCCTCGTACTCCGTGGGCTCCAGGTGGTCGACGAGGCGGTCGCCCGGCCTCTCGATCGCGTACACGCGGGCCGCCGTCGACAGGTAGAAGTCCAGCAGCCGCGACAGCGCCCGCTCCCGCTCCGCCGGCGGTTCCTCGTCGCGTTCCGCGCATGCACGCGCGTAGAGGCGGACGAGGTCGTGGTACCGGTACCGGCCCGGGGCCGCGGATTCCAGGAGGGAGGTGTCGACCAGGGCCTCCAGGAGGTCCTCGGTGTCCTGGGGCGGCAGGTCCAGGACCGCGGAGGCGGCCGCAAGGGAGATGTCCGGGCCGTCCGCCAGGCCCAGGAGGCGGAAGGCGCGGGCCTGGGCGGGCTCCAGCTGGCCGTAGCCGAGTTCGAAGGTGGCCTTGACCGCGAGGTCGCCCGCCTGGAGCTCGTCCAGGCGGCGGCGCTCGTCCGCGAGCTTCGCCGCCAGGACCGCGACCGTCCACGTGCGGCGCGCGGCCAGCCGCGAGGCGGCGATACGGATCGCCAGGGGGAGGAACCCGCAGGCGGCGACCACGTCGAGCGCGGCCTCCCGCTCGGCGGAGACCCGCTCCTCGCCCACGATCCGGGTGAACAGCTGCAGCGCCTCCTCCGGGGACATGACGTCGAGGTCCACCAGGTGCGCCCCCGCCAGGTCCACCATCCGGATCCGGCTGGTCACCAGCGCCGCGCAGCCCGCCGTGCCCGGCAGCAGGGGCCGGATCTGGGCGGCGTCGCGGGCGTTGTCCAGGAGGACGAGGATCCGCCGGCCGTCGAGCGTCGAGCGGTACAGCGCCGCCCGCTCCTCCAGCGAGTCCGGGATCGAGGAGTCCGGTGTGCCGAGAGCGCGCAGGAAGGCGCCCAGGACCGTCTCCGGCGCCGCCGCGCGCGACCCGGCGCCCTGCAGGTCGACGTACAGCTGGCCGTCGGGGAAGTGCGGCCGGGCCTCGTGCGCCACGTGCACGGCGAGCGTGGTCTTGCCGACGCCCCCGATGCCCGCGAGCGCCGAGACGGCCATCACGGAACCCTCGGCGGTGGCCAGCCGGTCGCCGAGCTCCCGTACGAAGGAGGAGCGGCCGGTGAAGTCGGGGACCGTGGCCGGGAGCTGGGCGGGCCGGGCCACGGCGGGAGCCGGCGCGGCCGTCTCCTCGGCCGGGCGGGCCAGTTCGGCGTCCGCCTGGAGGATCCGCTGCTGGAGCCGAGACAGCTCCGGGTTCGGGTCGACGCCCAGCTCCTCGGCGAGGAGCCGGCGCGTGTCCGCGTACACGGCCAGCGCCTCGGCCTGCCGGCCGCTGCGGTACAGGGCCAGCATCAGCAGCTCGCGCAGGCGCTCCCGCAGCGGGTGCGCCGCCGTCAGCGCGGTCAGCTCCGACACCGCCTCCGCGTGCGCGCCGACCTCCAGGTCCATGTCGAGCCGCGTCTCCAGGAGCTGCAGCCGCCACTCCTCCAGGCGGGCCCGCTGGGTCTCCGCGTACGGCCCCGGTACGGAGGCGAGCGCCTCGCCGTCCCACAGGCCCAGCGACTTGTTGATCCGGGCGCGCGCCCCGCAGCGGTCCCCGGCCGCCCGCAGCTTCTCCGCCTCGGCGGCCAGCTCCTGCGCCACGTTCAGGTCCAGGGCGGAGGCGTCCGTACGGATCGCGTAGCCGCCGGACTCGCTGACCAGGACCCCGGGGGCGAGGATCTTGCGCAGCCGCGAGGCGTACGTCCGTACCGCCGCGAGCGCCTGCGAGGGCGGCTCGTCGCCCCAGATGGCGTCGATCAGCTCGGCGGCCGTGGCCGTGCGCCCGTCGCGCATCAGGAGCGCGGCGAGCAGCGCCCGCTGCTGGGGCGAGCCGGAGGGCAGGGCCTTGCCGTCCCGCCAGGCGCGCACCGGGCCGAGCACGCCGAAGCGCAGGTCGCCGCCCGAAACGCCGGGACCTGTCTGCGGAGCCCGCTGCTCCGGTACTCGCGGCCCGTTCTCACGGTCCATAGCTCCCCCTGCCCGTACCGCTGGTTTCGCCCAAGACAGTCTGCCTTGTCCGGAGGGGGCGCGTCAGCATCGGGTGACTGTCTGCACAAGCTCTCCGGATCCCGCTAGCTGACGGGGCGTCAGATCGGCGCTACCGTGAAACGCATGGAGACCTCCCCGACCTTTCCGACGTCCTCGACCTTCCCGACGTCCTCGACCTTCCCCACCTTCCCCAGGATCATCTCGGTGGACGACCACACCGTGGAGCCGCCCCACGTCTGGCGGGACCGGCTTCCGTCCAGGTACCGGGACGTCGGACCCCGTATCGTCCGCGCCCCGCTGAAGGAAATGACCTTCCTCGGCGGCAAGTTCGCCCCGGTCATGGGCGCCAGGGGCGACGACGGGCCGATCGGCGACTGGTGGGTGTACGAGGACCTGCACCGGCCGCTCACCCGGCTCGACACCGCCGTCGGCTACGACAGGGACGAGATCAGGCTCGAGGTCATCACCTACGAGCAGATGCGCCCCGGCTCCTACTCCGTCCCCGACCGGCTCGCCGACATGGACGTCAACCACGTCCAGTCGGCGCTCTGCTTCCCCACCTTCCCCCGCTTCTGCGGGCAGACCTTCACCGAGGCGTCCGACCGCGAGCTCGGCCTGCTCGGCGTCCGCGCGTACAACGACTGGATGGTGGAGGAGTGGTGCGGGCCGGAGGCCGCCGGCCGGCTGATCCCGCTCACGCTCGTACCCCTGTGGGACGCCGAGCTCGCCGCCGCCGAGGTCCGCCGCAACGCCGCCCGCGGCGTCCGCGCCGTCGCCTTCTCCGAGATCCCGCCCCACCTGGGCCTTCCGTCCATCCACACCGACTACTGGGACCCGTTCCTGCGCGCCTGCGACGAGACCGGCACCGTCGTCGCCATGCACATCGGCTCCTCCAGCCGGATGCCGTCCACCTCCGCCGACGCCCCGCCCGCCGTCGGCTCCACCATCACCTTCGCCAACTGCTGCTTCTCGATGGTGGACTGGCTGATGAGCGGCAAGTTCGAGCGCTTCCCGAATCTGCGGATCATGTACGCCGAGGGGCAGATCGGCTGGATCCCGTACATCCTGGAACGCGCCGACGTCGTCTGGGAGGAGAACCGCGGCTGGGGCGGCGTCGCCGAGAAGGTGCTGCGCCCGCCGTCGGAGCTGTTCGCCGAGCACGTCCACGGCTGCTTCTTCGACGACGCCTTCGGTCTGAGGAACCTCGACGCGATCGGTGTCGGCAACGTCCTGTACGAGACCGACTACCCGCACTCCGACTCCACCTGGCCCAAGTCCCGGGAGGTCGGCGAGGCCCAGATGGGACACCTGGACCCGGAGGTCGTCGAACGGATCGTGCGCGGCAACGCCATCGAGCTGCTCGGTCTGTCCGAGGACGGGCTCTGGATTCCCTGAGGTGTGTCCGGCCCCTTGTCTGATGAAGCGTCAGGTACGAGCATGAGCCCCGTCGCTCGTACCTGATGGATCGTCAGATCAGAGACGCGGATCAAAAGGGGTCGCCATGGTCGTCTACGGGATGCAACTCCCCGTCCAGTCGCAGAGCACGATCTACGCCGAGCCCTGGGAGGCCGCGGCCGGCCCCGCCGACCTGCTCGACATCGCCCGCGTCGCCGACCGCACCGGCTTCGACTACCTCGCCTGCTGCGACCACGTCGCCATCCCGCGCCGCCTCGCCGGGCCGATGAGCACCGTCTGGTACGACCCGGTCGCCACCCTCTCCTTCCTCGCCGCCGCCACCGAGCGCGTCCGGCTGCTCTCGCACGTCGCCGTCGTCGGCCTGCGTCACCCGCTCGTCTCCGCCAAGGCGTACGCGACCCTCGACCATCTCTCCGGAGGTCGCCTGGTCCTCGGGGTCGGGGCCGGGCACGTCCAGGAGGAGTTCGAGGCGCTCGGCGTCGACTTCGCCGCGCGCGGGGCCGTGCTCGACGAGACGCTCGACGCGCTGAGGGCCGCCCTCGGGCCCGAGGAGTACCCGGAGCACGCGGGCGAGCGGTTCGCGTTCAAGGACCTGGGGCAGCGGCCCCGGCCCGCGCAGGAGCGGGTGCCGCTCTGGGTCGGCGGCTCCTCGCCGGCCGCCGTGCGCAGGGCCGCCCTCAGGGGCGACGGCTGGCTGCCGCAGGGTGACCCGCGCGACAGGCTTCCCGCGCAGATCGCCCGGCTGAAGCGGCTGCGCGCCGAGGCGGGGATCGCCGACCCGGTCACGATCGGAGCGATCGTCGAGCCCCTGTACGTCGGCGAGCCCGGCTGGGAGGTCGGCCGGCGGGCGCTGACCGGCAAGCCGGAGGCCCTCGCGGCCTCGCTGCGCGCCTACGGGGAGATGGGCGTGGACCAGATCCAGGTGCGGTTCCGCTCCCGGAGCCGTACCGAACTCACCGACCAGATGGCGGTGTTCGCCGCAGAGGTCGCCCCGCATCTGAACTGAGGAGACCGATCATGGGCAAGCTGGACGGGCGTGTCGTCGTCGTCACGGGCGCGGCGCGCGGACAGGGCGAGCAGGAGGCACGGCTCTTCGCCGCCGAGGGGGCGCGGGTCGTCCTCGCCGACGTGCTCGACGACCTCGGCGAGGCGCTGGCCAAGGAGCTGGGGGAGGAGCGGGCCGCGTACGTCCACCTCGACGTGACGAGCGAGGAGGAGTGGGCGGGTGCGGTCGCCGCCGCCAAGGAGCGCTTCGGGCGGATCGACGGGCTCGTCAACAACGCGGGCATCCTCCGCTTCAACGAGCTGGTGTCGACGCCGCTGGACGAGTTCCAGGCGATCGTGCGGGTCAACCAGGTGGGCTGCTTCCTGGGGATCCGTACCGTCGCGCCGGAGATCGAGGCGGCCGGCGGCGGCACGATCGTCAACACCGCCTCGTACACGGGCGTGACGGGCATGGCGGGCGTCGGCGCCTACGCCGCCACCAAGCACGCGGTGCTCGGGCTCACCCGGGTCGCGGCCCTGGAGCTGGCGGCCAAGAGGATCCGGGTCAACGCGGTCTGTCCGGGCGCGATCGACACCCCCATGAGCAACCCGGAGGGTGTGGATCCGGCGGCGACGGCCGAGCTCTACCGGAAGCTGGTGCCGCTCGGACGGATCGGGCGGCCGGAGGAGGTCGCCGCGCTCGCGCTCTTCCTGACCTCCGACGACTCCGCGTACATCACCGGGCAGCCGTTCGTCATCGACGGCGGCTGGCTGGCGGGGGTCGCGCTGTTCTGACGCTCCATCAGGTATTGACGCACCCGCCGTGCGGTGCGACAGTCGGGCACATCGAGAATCTGACGGTACGTCAGAAATGACGAGGATGACGAGGACGGTGAACCCCCTTGGAATTCGGGATCTTCGTACAGGGATACGTCGGCAAGCGCGCCGAGACCGATCCCGAGGCCGAGCACAAGGCGCTGATGGAGGAGACCGAGTACGTCATCCAGGCCGACGCGTCCGGGTTCAAGTACGCCTGGGCCTCCGAGCACCACTTCCTGGAGGAGTACTCGCACCTCTCGGCGAACGACGTCTACCTCGGGTACCTCGCCCACGCCACGGACCGGATCCACCTCGGCTCGGGCATCTTCAACCCGCTGGCCCCGGTCAACCACCCGGTCAAGGTCGCCGAGAAGGTCGCCATGCTCGACCATCTCTCGGGCGGACGCTTCGAGTTCGGCTCGGGGCGCGGGGCGGGCTCCCACGAGATCCTCGGGTTCATGCCGGGCATCACCGACATGAACCACACCAAGGAGATCTGGGAGGAGACGATCGCCGAGTTCCCCAAGATGTGGCTCCAGGACGAGTACGTCGGCTTCCAGGGCAAGCACTGGTCGCTGCCGCCGCGGAAGGTCCTGCCGAAGCCGTACGGGAAGTCCCACCCGGCCATGTGGTACGCGGCCGGGTCGCCGTCCTCGTACGCGATGGCGGGGAAGAAGGGGCTCGGGGTGCTGGGGTTCAGCGTGCAGAAGGTCTCCGACATGGAGTGGGTCGTCGAGTCGTACAAGACGGCGATCAAGGAGGCGAAGGCGGTCGGCGACTTCGTCAACGACAACGTGATGGTGACGTCGACGGCGATCTGCGCGGAGACGCACGAGAAGGCGGTGGAGGTCGCGGTCGGGGGCGGGCTGAACTACCTGCAGTCGCTGCTCTTCCGCTACCACGACACGTTCCCGCGGCCGGAGGGGATCCCGGAGTGGCCGGAGCTGCTGCCGGAGTACTCGGCGGAGATCATCGAGCTGCTGATCGCGGAGGAGCTGATGATCTGCGGGGACCCGGGGGAGGTGCTCGCGCAGTGCAAGCGGTGGGAGCAGGCGGGGGCGGACCAGCTGTCGTTCGGGCTGCCGATCGGGGTGTCGTACGAGGACACGATGACCACGATCAAGCTGATCGGCGAGCACGTGATCCCCAAGATCGACACGGACCCGGTCCACCGCACGACCCGCTTCCGCCAGGCCGCGGGCGCCTGACGGGCCCGGGGCCCCGCGGCCCCCGTCCCCGGGTGGGGGAGCCCCGCCCGCAGTGAGCGCGAGGCGGTGTCTTCCCGGATCGCCGTCTCGTACCGGCCCCGGTCGGAGGCCCTCGCAGCCGCGGCCGGCTGCGCGGCCCCCGGCCGGGGCAGTCCACGTGCCGAAAGGACCGTCATGCTCGACCACCTGATCAAGGGCGCCACCGTCGTGGACGGCACCGGCGCCCCCGCACGCGTCGCCGACATCGGGATACGGGACGGGCGCGTCGTCCTCGACGGCGTCCGCGCCGACACCCCAGCCCGCACCACCGAGGACGCGCACGGCCTCGTCCTCGCCCCCGGCTTCGTCGACCCCCACACCCACTACGACGCCCAGCTCTTCTGGGACCCCTTCGCCACCCCCTCCATGAACCACGGCGTCACCACCGTCGCCGGCGGCAACTGCGGCTTCACCCTCGCGCCCCTCCACCCCGACCGGCCCGAGGACGCCGACTACACCCGCCGCATGATGTCCAAGGTCGAGGGCATGGCCCTCAAGGCCCTGGAGGACGGCGTCGACTGGACCTGGTCGTCCTTCGGCGAGTACCTCGACGCCCTCGAAGGGCGGATCGCCGTCAACGCCGGCTTCATGGTCGGGCACTGCGCCCTGCGCCGGTACGTGATGGGCCCCCAGGCCATCGGCGGGCAGGCCACCCCCGCCCAGCTCGACCGCATGATCGCGCTCCTCCACGACGCCATGGACGCCGGTGCCTGGGGGCTCTCCACCACCCAGTCGTCCACCCACTCCGACGGCGACGGCGCCCCCGTCGCCTCCCGGCACGCGTCCCCCGCCGAGCTGATCGCCCTCTCCCGAGCCGTCGGCGAACACGAGGGCACCCAGATCGAGGCGATCCTCGCCGGCTGCCTCGACCAGTTCTCCGACGACGAGATCGACCTCTTCGTCGACATGACCGCCGCCGCGGGCCGCCCGCTCAACTGGAACGTCCTCACCATCGACGCCGCCGTCCCCGAACGCGTTCCGCGCCAGCTCCTCGCCTCCGAACGCGCCCGCAAGTCCGGCGGCCGGATCGTCGCCCTCACGATGCCGATCCTGACCCCCATGAACATGTCGCTCGGCACGTTCTGCGCCCTCAACCTCATCCCCGGCTGGGGCGAGATCCTCTCCCTCCCCGTCCCCGAGCGGATCGCGAAGCTCCGCGACCCGGCCGTCCGCGCCGAGATGCTGCTGCGCGCCGACTCCAAGGAGGCCGGTGTCTTCCGGCGCCTCGCGCACTTCGGCCGGTACGTCATCGGCGACACGTACAGCCGCGAGAACGAGGGCCTGACCGGCCGCGTCGTGAGCGACATCGCCGCCGAACGCGGCCAGGACCCCTTCCAGTGCCTCGTCGAGATCTGCGCCAACGACGACCTGAGGACCGTCCTGTGGCCCATGCCCACCGACAACGACCCCGCCTCCTGGGCGCTGCGCCGCGAGACCTGGGAGCACGAGGACGTGATGCTCGGCGGCTCCGACGCCGGCGCGCACCTGGACCGCATGTGCGGCGCCCCGTACACCACCCGCTTCCTCGGCGACTGTCTGCGCGGCCGGAAGCTGCTCCCCCTCGAACAGGCGGTGCGGATGCTCACCGACGACCCCGCCCGGCTCTTCGGGCTGCGCGAGCGCGGGCGGGTCGCGGAGGGCTTCCACGCCGATCTGGTCCTCTTCGACCCCGAGCGGATCGACGCGGGCCCCGCGACGCTCGTGCACGACCTGCCGGGCGACAGCCCCCGGCTCGACTCGCGCGCGATCGGGGTCGTGTCCGTGCGCGTCAACGGCGTGGAGACCATCCGCGACGACCAGGTGACCGGCGCCATCCCGGGCAAGGTCCTGCGCTCCGGGCGCGACACGAGGACGGTGAGCACCAGGTGAAGGCCGAGAAGCTGTACATCGACGGGCAGTGGGTCGAGCCCGACTCCGGGCACTACGAGGTGATCAACCCCGCCACCGAGGAGGTCGTCGGCCTCGCGCCCGAGGCGAGCGGGCGCCAGGTGTACGAGGCGGCCGCCGCCGCCCGCGCGGCCTTCGGCGCCTGGTCCCGTACGAGACCGGAGGAGCGCGCCGCGATCCTGGACCGGGCCGCGGACCTGATGGCCCGCGACGCCGAGGCGAACACGGCCCTCGCGCAGGCCGAGACCGGGGCCACGACCGGTACCGCGCGCGGGATGCAGGTCGCCGTCGGTGCCTCCCGCTTCCGGCGGTACGCGCGCGGCGCCCTGGAGCCGGTCGAGCAGGCACTGCCCCCGCAGATCAACGAAGCCGGCCCGATGGGGAAGGCCGGGGTCTTCGGCGCGGTGGCGGTACGCCGCCCGGTCGGCGTGGTCACCTGCATCACCTCGTACAACAACCCCTGGGCCAATCCGGCCGGCAAGATCGCCCCGGCTCTCGCGATGGGCAACACGGTCGTGGTGAAGCCCGCCCCGCAGGACCCGCTCTCCGTGTACGCCATGGCGCGCGCGCTGGAGGAGGCCGGGGTCCCGCCGGGGGTCGTCAACGTCGTCACCGGCACGGAGACCGCCGTCGGCGAGGCGGCCGTCGACTCCCCGGACGTCGACATGGTCTCCTTCACCGGCTCGACGGCCGTCGGCCAGGCGATCGGCGAGGTCTGCGGCCGGTCCCTGAAGCGGCAGCTGATGGAGCTGGGCGGGAAGGGCGCCGCGCTGGTCCTCGACGACGCCGACCTCGACTCCGCGGTGATGGGCATCGGCACGACCTTCTCCTTCTACAGCGGGCAGATCTGTACGGCCCCGACCCGGGTGCTCGCCCAGCGCGGGATCTACGAGCAGCTGATCGAGAAGCTCGCCGGCTATCTGGCGTATCTGAAGGTCGGGGACCCGACGGCGCGCGGCACGGTCGTCGGTCCCGTGATCTCGGCGGCCCACCGCGACCGGGTGGAGTCGTACATCGAGCTGGGCCGTAAGGAAGGGGCGCGGGTCGTCGCGGGCGGGGAGCGCCCGGCCGGCTTCGAGAAGGGCTTCTACGTCGCCCCCACCCTGCTCGCGGACTGTACGAACGACATGCGGGTGGTGCGGGAGGAGATCTTCGGCCCGGTCGTCGTGGTCGTCCCCTTCGACGACGAGGAGGAGGGCGTCGCGCTCGCGAACGACACCGACTACGGGCTCCTCGACTACGTGTGGTCCGGGGACGTGGCCCGCGCATTCCGCATCGCGGCCCGGCTGCGGGCGGGCGGGGTCGGGGTGAACACGATCGGGCGGAACATGGAGGCGCCGTTCGGCGGGTTCAAGAAGAGCGGTGTGGGGCGGGACGTGGGGTCGTACGCCCTGCACGCGTACAGCGAGTTGCAGGCGGTGGTCTGGCCCGGTTGATCCCGCTCGGAGTGGCTTCCGAGAGGCTTCCGCGGGGGTTCCCAAAAAACCTCGGGAAATTTTGAAAACGGACATTCGGGACACTGCTGCGGTTCCCGTATATCGGACGCGTGCGAGTGGGCCAACCAATCGGTCGGCCCCGACCGCTCGTCGATCTTTCAATCAATGCCGAGAGCGTCTTATCGCCCTCTTAATGCAAGGTGAAGATCGGTCGACGTTGCGGAGTTCTGTCCTCCGGATGTGGAAACCGCAGCACCTAACGTCCTCTTCATGACTCAGGTGGATGCACGGCCCCAGGCCGGAGACACGGTAAGGGGCGTCACCGCCCCGGGCGACACGAACGGCGTACGTACGAAGGGCCTCGGCGGCAACTCCGTCGGGCTGATGGGCGGTGCCGTCATCGGCATCTCCACGGTGGCCCCGGTCTACTGTCTGACCTCCACGCTCGGCCCCACGGTCGGCGAGGTCGGACTCCAGATGCCCGCCGTCTTCCTGGCCGGCTTCCTGCCCATGCTGCTGGTCGCATTCGCATACCGGGAACTCAACAAGGCCCTCCCCGACTGCGGCACCTCCTTCACCTGGTCGGTGAAGGCCTTCGGACCCAGGATCGGCTGGATGTGCGGCTGGGGCCTGCTGGTCGCCACGATCGTCGTCCTGTCCAACCTCGCCGGTGTCGCCACCTCCTTCTTCTGGCTCACGGCGGGCGAGGTGACCGGTAGCGCGGACGTCGCCGCACTGGACGACAACAAGGCCGTCCACATCCTCACCACGCTGGTCTTCATCGGCATCGCCACGGCGATCAGCTACCGCGGCATCACCGCCACCAAGTGGGTCCAGTACGCCCTCGTCGGCCTGCAGCTCACGGTCATCGCGATCTTCGCCTTCATGGCGATCAGCAAGGCCGACCAGGTCGCCGGATCGATCGACTTCTCCCTCAGCTGGCTGAACCCCTTCGGCATCGAGTCCTTCTCGGCCTTCACCGCCGGCCTCTCCCTGTCGATCTTCATCTACTGGGGCTGGGACGCCTGCCTGTCCATCAACGAGGAGAGCACCGGCAGCGCCCGCACCCCCGGCCGCTCCGCCTTCCTCGCCATGGTCGTCATCGTCGCCTCCTACCTGCTGGTCGCCATCGCCGTACAGATGTACGCGGGCATCGGCGAGGAGGGCACCGGCCTCGGCAACCCGGAGACCTCCGACAACGTCTTCGCCGTCCTCGCCGGCCCGATCATGGGCTCCGGCCTCGGCATCCTGCTCTTCGTCGCCGTCCTCGCCTCCGCCGCGGCCAGCCTCCAGACCACGTTCATCCCGGTCGCCCGCACCGCCCTCGCCATGAGCGCGTACGAGGCGCTGCCCCCGGCCTTCGCCCGGATGAATCCGCGCTTCAAGACGCCGGGCCGCGCCACCGTGTGGGCGGGCATCGCCACCGGAGTGTTCTACGCGGTGATGAGCCTGGTCAGCGAGAACGTCCTGGTCGACACGATCTACGCCCTCGGCCTGATGATCTGCTTCTACTACTCGATCACGGCCTTCGCCTGCGTCTGGTTCTTCCGCAAGGACCTGACCTCGTCCTTCGGCAACCTGATGGTCAAGGGCATCCTCCCGGGCGTCGGCGGCCTCATGCTCACCGCCGTCTTCGGCAAGACGCTCTACGACATGTGGGACCCGGCGTACGGCTCCGGCTCCTCGGTCCTCGGGATGGGCTCGGTCTTCGTGATCGGCGTCGGGCTGCTGCTGCTCGGCGTGGTGATCATGCTGGTGATGCAGCGCAGGAGCCCCGCGTTCTTCCGGGGCGAGGTGCTGACGAAGGAGACGCCGTCGCTGGTCGTGGCGGACTGACCGTCCCCCGCGCGAACCCCTGAGTCACAGCACGAAGTGGCGGGACCCTCACGGTCCCGCCACTTCGGCGTTCTCCGGGTGCCCGGTCTCCGGGCCTCAGGGCCTCAGGCCCTCAGGGCCGCAGCGGCCCCGGCAGCAGCTTCTCGACGGCCGCGTTGGCGGGTGGCATGTCGGCCGCGGCGGCCGGCTTCGCCTTGGGCGCCAGCACGCCGCTCAGCGGTACGACCGAGGGAAGGTCGCTTTCGGCGGCGGCGGTACCGGCCGTACCGAGGCTCCCGGCCACGGCGAGACCGGTCAGGGCTGCGGTGAGGATCTTCTTCATGCCCGCTCCAACGCGACCGCGGCGCAGCGGGTTACGAGGGGCCGCTCCGCGGCCGTCGCGGGCGCGTGCGTTACGGGCGGGTGACCCGCGCCACATCCCGTTCGATTCGGCCGGGGTGAGCGGAGCGCAACTGTCCCCTTACGGCGGGGAAACGGCGGGCACCGGACGGCTGCCTAGCGTCGTGGGAGTGACTCCCACAGCGAAAGTCGTTGGACGCCTCGCCCGCCTGACCCCCGGCTGGAGCACCATCCGCGGACGGGTCACCGTCGTCCTGGCCGTACCGACCTGCCTCCTTCTCGTCCTCACCGGACTCGCCGTCGCCGACCGCGCGGCCGACTGGGCCGCCGCCCGCGAGACCCGCGACCGGGTCGACCGCGTCCTCGCCGTCCAGGCCCTCGTCCACGAACTCCAGCGCGAGCGCGGGCTCAGCAACGGGCTCCTCGGCGGCGCCCGGCAGTACCGCGACGACCTGGACGCCCAGCGGGCCCGCTCGGACACCGCCCGCGCCGCGCTCGGCGACCTGCCGGGCGCCGACCCCCTGGGGCGGCTGACGGCCGTGCGCTCGACGGTCGACGCCGACGGCTCGCGCACCGAGACCTTCGCCTTCTACACCGACGCCATCGCCACCCTCACCGCCGGCCATCCCACGCAGGGCCCGGTCGCGGCCGGCGACCGGGAGCTCGACGACGCCATGGGCGCCCTGCGGGCGCTCGGCGACGCCACCGAGTCCGTGGCCCTGGAGCGCGGCTCCCTCAACGGGGTCTTCGCCGCCGGGCGCTTCCGGGACGACGAGTACCAGGCCTTCGCCGACGTACGGGCCGCCCGGGTGGCCGCCCTGCGCCAGTACGCCACGTCCGCGACCCCGGACCAGCGCGCGGCCCTCGACAAGGCCTTCGCCACCGCCGACGCCCGGCGCGTCACCGAGCTGGAGAAACGGGCCACCGCGGCGGCCGACGGCTCCCGCGTCACCGTCGACCCCGACCTGTGGTGGCGCTCGATGACCGTCCTCGTGGACGACCTCTACGGCGTGCAACGCGGCGTCGGAGCGGACGCGCGGGTCCGGGCCGGGGAACTCAGCTCTGCGGCCGCCGGACAGCTCGCCGGGTTCGTCGCCCTCGGCTTCCTCATCGTGGCGGTCGCCGCCGCCCTCGCCGTACTCTCCGCGCGTTCCATCACCCGCCCGCTCGGCGCGCTCGCCGAGGAGGCCGACGAGGTGGCGGGTGTGCGGCTCCAGGAGGCGGTGCGGCGCATCCAGGAGGCGGAGGGGGGAACGGAGGCGACCACCTCACCCCCGTACCGCACGGACGCGCCCGTGCCCGGCGGCGCACAGGAGATCACCCAGCTCGCCGCCGCGCTGCGCAACGTGGAGCGGACGGCCGTCGGCCTCGCCGCCGAACAGGCCGCCCTGCGCCGCAACACCTCCGAGTCACTGGCCAACCTCGGCCGCCGCAACCAGAGCCTGCTGCGCCGGCAGCTCGGTCTCATCACCACGCTGGAGAGCCAGGAGATCGACCCGGAGGCCCTCGGCGAACTCTTCGAACTCGACCACCTCGCCACCCGGATGCGGCGCAACGCCGAGTCGCTGCTCGTCCTCGCCGGGGAACAGGACCCGCCGCGGGCCTGGCCGGGCACGGTCACCGCCCGGGAGGTGGTGCAGTCGGCGGTCGCGGAGGTCGAGCACTACCAGAGGGTCGCGACGGCCGACATCGAACCCTGCCGCATCCGAGGCGACGCCGTCGCCGACCTGTCGCACCTTCTCGCCGAACTGATCGAGAACGCGCTGGTGTACTCGGCCGTCCAGCTGCCGGTCGAGGTGTACGGCTGGCGGGACCTCGACGAGTACTGCCTGGCCGTGGTCGACCGGGGTGTCGGCATGGGCGCGGACGACCTGGCCCGCGCCAACGCCCGGCTGTCCGGCGACGAGAGCTTCCTCGTCGCGCCCACCCGCTACCTCGGCCACTACGTCGTCGGCCGGCTCGCCGCCCGCCTGGGCGCGCACGTGGAGCTGCGCCCGACGGACGGCAACGGCATCACCGCGTACGTGGGACTGCCGGTGACGGTCCTCGCGCCCGAGGTCGCGGTACCCGCCACCACGTAGCGCCGACGGTCCGCCTACAGGCCCACGCCGGCCGGCTGCCTCACCGTGACGTTGAGCCGGTTGAACAGGTTGGTGAGCCCGACCATCAGCACGATCGCGGCGAGCTGCTTCTCGTCGTAGTGGTCGGCGGCCGCGTCCCACACCTCGTCCGGCACGGCGTCCGAGGTGTCGGCGAGCCGCGTCGCGTGCTCGGCCAGCGCGAGCGCCGCCCGCTCCTCCGCGGAGAAGTACGGCGCCTCGCGCCAGGCGGAGACGGCGAACAGCTTCTCGTCGCTCACGCCGGCCTTCCTCGCGCTCTTGACGCCGTAGTCGACGCAGAAGCCGCAGCTGTTGATCTGGCTGGCCCGCAGGTGCACGAGCTCCAGGGTGGACTCCGGGACGCCGCCCTGACGGGTGGCCTTGACCAGGTTCTGGGTGGCCGGTCCGGCCTCGGGGAGGATGTAGGCGGGGTTCGTCATCCGGGCCTTGAGTTCGTGCTGCATGGTGGTCGCTCCTTCGGCGGTCCGTGGTGCCGTTGCTGTTGCCTTCACCGCAATGACGGAGCGCGCGACGCGGATGTGACACGTCCGGAGAAGTTTTTCGCGGGATCTTGCGCGGGATCTTGCGCGGGATCTTTCGCGAGACCCTTCGCGGTACGACCGTCAGGCGGCAGGTTCGGCGATCAGCGCGGTGCCGATCGTGCGGAAGCCGAGCCGCCCGTAGAGGCGGGCCACCGTCTCGTCCGTGGCCGTCAGGAAGACCGTCTCCACACCCTGGGCCCGGGCGTCCGCGACCAGGGCGGCGGTGACCGCGAGGCCCAGGCCGCGGCGGCGGGCGGCCGGCAGGGTGCCGACGCCGACGACCTCGGAGACGGCGCCGACCGGCTGGTGCTGCCCGGCGCACAGCGCCGTGCCGCTCGCGTCCAGGGCGGCCGCCAGGCGCGTGAGACCGGCCTCGATCCTGGCCGCGAGGTCCGCGGCCGCCGTGGCGGAGGGGGTGGCACCGAAGGCCGCGTACGGGGCGGCGGCGGCGCTCTCGAGGGCCGGGTCGTCGGCGCCCACGATCCGTACGGTGACGCCCTCGGGCACCGCGACCGCCTTGCCCTCGCCCTCGCCCTCGCCCTCGCCCTCGAGAACCATCAGCGGGTGCTCGTGCACCACGAGCCCGCTCTTCTCGACGGCCGCCCGCAGCCCCGGCGTCGTCTCCGCCACCCACTCGAAGGCCTCGGGCACCCCCAGCTCCCGCTGCCGCGCCCGCACCCGGTCCACCTCGTCGACCGAGACCTCACCGGCGTACCCGAGCGCGGGCCTCGCGTAGTACGGCCACCCGTCCCCCTCCCGTACGAACAGGGTCAGCGGCCCCAACTCCTCGGCGCGGGCGGCGGATCGGGGGACGGCGTCGTCATACGTCTCAAGGCGGTTCAGCATGCCGTCATCCAAGCAGCCGCACCCCGTGAGCACCGGCGGATTTTCCCGCGCCCTCGGTGCGGGACGATGGACCCATGACCGAGATCCTCACGCCCCGCCTCCTCCTCCGCCGCTGGACCGACGACGACCTCGTCCCGATGGCCGAGATCAACGCCGATCCCGAGGTGATGCGCTGGATCGGCGACGGGTCCGTACGGGATCTGGAGCAGACCGCCGAGGACATCGAGCGGTGGGAGGAGGAGTGGGACGAGGAGGGGTTCGGGCTCTTCGCCGTCGAGCTGCTCGGGTCGGGGGAGCTGATCGGGTTCGCCGGGCTCTCCGTGCCCGAGTTCCTGCCCGAGGTGCTGCCCGCCGTGGAGATCGGGTGGCGGCTCGGGCGGCAGTTCTGGGGGCAGGGATACGCCTCCGAGGCCGCCCACGCCGTCCTGGAGTTCGCGCTGCAGGACCGGGGCCTCGACCGGGTGATCGCCATCGCGCACATCTCCAACACGGCCTCCGAGAACGTCATGAGCAAGCTCGGCATGGAACCCGAGCGCGAGATCGACCACCCCGTCTTCGGCGTCCCGCTGCGCGTGCACGCCATCGACCTCAGCGAGTACCAGGGCTGACGTCCAGGAACACCGGGTTCGTGAAGGCCGCGAGCGCGCCCGGCAGGGGTGGCAGCGTCGCCGCGTGGCGGACCTCCGCACGTACGTAGGTGGCGTACGCCGCCGTCGTCACCCACTCCACCTGGACCGTGCCCCGCGCCTGCGTCTGCGTCTGCGTCTGCGCCTGCGCCGTGTGCAGGACGCCCTGGTCCGTGACGAGACGGACCGTGCCGCCCTCCGGGGCGCCGGTCACCGTCAGCCGTACCGTCACCGGCTCGTCCGCCGCCGCCACCCGCAGCCGCTCGCCGATGCCCGCCGAGCCGCCCCAACCGTCCGTCACCGCGAAGTCCAGGGACACCGACGCCGACTCGGCCACGTACGAGCGGCCCGCGCGCAGGCCCGCCAGGATCGCCTCCCGGCTCAGGTCGTCCGCCAGGACCACCGTCTGCGGGCCGCCGACGCGGTCCGGGTCCCGGTGGGCGTCGCTGCTGCCCATCGCCGGGGTCCAGCGGCCCTGGGCGAGCGCCGCGTCCCAGCCGGCGAGGGACACCTCGTCGTCCGGGGTGAACGGACCGTTCCACACCTCGACCGCGTCCGCCTCGCCGAAGCCGAACTTCCAGTTGCAGCCGATGCAGGTGGCGTGCGGGTGCGCCGGGACGACCAGGCCGCCCGCCCGGCGGATCTCGCGCGCGAAGTGCCCGAAGCGGTTCTCGCGCGCCCGGTAGCGCCAGTCCACGAACGTGCCCGCGTCGGTCCCCAGCGCCAGGACGTGCCCGTTGCGGGTGGTGATCTCCTCGCCGAGCAGGACCAGCAGGTCGTCCCCGGCGAGCTCCGCCCACGCCCCGTGCCCGCCATGGGTGTTGTGCTCGGTGGTGGCCAGGAAGTCGAGCCCGGCGGCGCGCGCGAGCGCGGCGACCTCGGCGGGGGTGCGGCGCCCGTCCGAGTACACGGTGTGGAGATGGCAGTCGCCGCGGTACCAGGCCATGCCCCGGCCCCTGGCCCGCTCCGGCGGGTACACCGGCCGGGGCGTGGGCGGCGAGGCGCCGAAGCGGAGGGTGATCGTCACCGTGTACGTGAGCCCCTGCGGCGCCACCGTGTACGGCGCGAGGACGACGAACCAGGTGCCGGGGCGTACGGGACCGGCGATGTACCCCGGGGTCGCCGCGTCCGACCGGACGAAGAACTCATTGCGGGCGCCGCCCGACCAGCCCCGGAAGCCCTTGCCGCCGAGTGCGGTGCCGCGCTGGTCGAAGAGGCCGATGTCCAGGGCGTTGCCCTGCGTCCCGGCGGGGACGGCCGGCCTCTCGTACGCGTACGAGACATGGATCTCGCGCACCCCGCGCGGGATCTCGACCGGGAGGTACACGAAGTCGGGGGAGCCGGGCGGCAGCGTGCCGCCGACCGTCTCCGTGCGGTCGCCGCCGCCCGGTTCCGCGTGCGCGAAGCTCACGGTTCCCAAGGTAAGGGCGGAGGCGGCGCCCGTCGTGAGGAGCGTTCGTCTGGTCGGTTCGCTCATGGCGGTCACGCTTCTACGAAGCCGTGAACGCCCGTGCAACGCAAGACACATCCTCGTCGCATCTCTCGGAAATCCCCGCCGCGCGGCCTACCTTGCCCCTATGCGGATCTCGACCACGATCTTCCTGACCGACGAGACCATCACTCCCGTGCGGCTCGCGCGCGAGCTCGAACAGCGGGGCTTCGCCGGGCTCTATCTGCCCGAGCACACCCACATCCCGGTCGAGCGGACGACTCCGTACCCGGCGGCGGGCGCCGTACTGCCCCCGGAGTACGGCCGTACCCTCGACCCCTTCGTCGCCCTCGGCCAGGCGGCCGCCGTCACCGAGCGGCTCGGGCTCGGCACCGGCATCACGCTGGTCACGCAGCACGATCCGATCGACCTGGCGAAGCAGATCGCCACCCTCGACCATCTCTCGGGCGGCCGCTTCACCCTCGGCGTCGGCTTCGGCTGGAACAAGGAGGAGGCCGCCGACCACGGTGTGGAGTGGGCGACGCGGCGTGAGCTCGGCCGGGAGCGGATGGCGCTGATGCGGGCGCTGTGGGCGGCGGAACCGACGGCGTACGAGGGCGAGTTCGGGGTCTCGGTACGGGCCTCCTACGCGTACCCCAAGCCGGCGGGCGGCGCGCCCAGGACCCTGATCGGCGGGGCGGCGGGGCCGAAGCTCTTCGCGCAGATCGCCGAGTACGCGGACGGCTGGATGCCGATCGGCGGCCGGGGCCTGACGAAGACGGTCCCGGTGCTCCGCGAGGCCTGGGACAAGGCGGGCCGCGACCCGGAGGCCCTCCAGGTCGTCCCGTACGCGGTCCTTCCGAACCCCGGGAAGCTGGCGCACTACGAGGAGCTCGGCTGCGAGGAGGTCGTGCTCCAGCTTCCGCCGGGCGGGGAGGCGGAGGTGCTGGGGGTGCTCGACGAGTACGCGCGGTATCTATGACCCCACGGAGAGGTCCCCGCCCCGTGAGCCCGAAGCGCGGCGACGACGTCGCCCCGCCTCCGATCGGCGCGGAGTGATCCGGACCGCCGGCACCGGCTGCGCGGCCGGCTCGCCACGGGCAGCCTGGGCGGGCGGGAGTATCCGCAGTGGGAGTACGAGGTCACCGCCGGCGGCCGCGTGCGTTACCTCGTCGACGAGGCCCGGAGGACGGTCCACTTGGTGTACGCCGCCCCACGGCACCCCAAGGACACGGACTGACCGGTCCTCCTTCGCGGCCGCGCTCCCCCCTGTCCCCGCCCGCTCGTATGCTCGGTCCATGACGGATCACCAGGCGGATCACCAGGCGGAACGCCCTGCCGTACTCCCCACCGGACGGCCCACCGAGAACGCCATGCGCCGCGCACTCAAGCGGGCCAGGGACGGCGTCGCGCTCGACGTCGGTGAGGCGGCCGTGCTCTTCCAGGCGCGGGGCGCGGACCTGGAGGACCTCGCCGCGTCCGCCGCGCGCGTGCGTGACGCGGGCCTGCTGGCCTCCGGGCGGCCCGGGGTCATCACGTACTCGAAGAGCGTGTTCATCCCGCTCACCCGACTGTGCCGCGACAAGTGCCACTACTGCACCTTCGTCACCGTCCCCGGCAAGCTGCGCCGCGCCGGCCACGGCATGTTCATGTCCCCCGACGAGGTCCTCGACATCGCGCGCAAGGGCGCCGAACTGGGCTGCAAGGAAGCCCTGATCACCCTCGGCGACAAGCCCGAGGACCGCTGGCCCGAGGCCCGCGAGTGGCTCGACGCGCACGGGTACGACGACACCCTCGCGTACGTACGGGCCATGGCGATCCGGATCCTGGAGGAGACCGGACTGCTCCCGCACCTCAACCCCGGGGTGCTGTCCTGGACCGACTTCCAGCGGCTCAAGCCGGTCGCGCCCTCGATGGGCATGATGCTGGAGACGACCTCGCAGCGGCTGTGGGAGGAGCCCGGACAGCCCCACCACGGCTCCCCGGACAAGGAACCGGCCGTGCGGCTGCGGGTCCTGGAGGACGCCGGCCGCTCCTCCGTCCCCTTCACCTCCGGCCTCCTCATCGGGATCGGCGAGACGTACGAGGAGCGCGCCGAGTCCCTCTTCGCGCTGCGCCGCGTCTCCCGCGCCTACCACTCCATCCAGGAGCTGATCATCCAGAACTTCCGCGCCAAGCCGGACACGGCGATGCGCGGGATGCCGGACGCCGAGCTGGACGACCTGGTCGCCACGATCGCCGTCGCCCGGCACATCATGGGCCCGAGCGCCTGTCTGCAGGCCCCGCCGAACCTCGTGGACGAGGAGTACGGGCGGCTGATCGGCGCCGGGATCGACGACTGGGGCGGGGTCTCCCCGCTCACCATCGACCATGTGAACCCGGAGCGGCCCTGGCCGCAGATCGACGCCCTCGCCGAGAAGTCCCGCGCCGCCGGTTTCGAGCTGCGCGAACGGCTCTGCGTCTACCCGGAGTTCGTGAGCCGCGGCGAGCCCTGGCTCGACCCGCGCCTCCTCCCGCACGTGCGCGCCCTCGCCGACCCCGAGACCGGGCTCGCTGACCCCGACGCGCCCGTGCGCGGACTGCCCTGGCAGGAGCCCGACGAGGCCTTCACGGCCTCCGGCCGCACGGATCTGCACCGCACCATCGACACCACCGGCCGCACGCACGACCGCCGCGACGACTTCGACGAGGTGTACGGCGACTGGGGCGCGCTGCGCGAGGCCGCGGCCCCCGGGATGGTCCCGCAGCGCCTCGACACGGACGTGCGCCAGGCCCTCGCGGTGGCCGCCGACGACCCGACGAAGCTGACCGACGACGAGGCCCTGGCCCTGCTGCACGCCGACGGCCCGGCGCTCGACGCCCTCACCCGTATCGCGGACGACGTCCGCAAGGCGGTGGCCGGCGACGACGTCACGTACATCGTCACGCGGAACATCAACTTCACCAACGTCTGCTACACCGGCTGCCGCTTCTGCGCCTTCGCCCAGCGCCGCACCGACGCCGACGCGTACACCCTCTCCCTCGACCAGGTCGCCGACCGCGCCCAGCAGGCCTGGGACGTCGGCGCGGTCGAGGTCTGCATGCAGGGCGGCATCCACCCGGACCTGCCGGGCACCGCCTACTTCGACATCGCGCGGGCCGTGAAGGAGCGCGTGCCGGGCATGCACGTGCACGCCTTCTCCCCGATGGAGGTCGTCAACGGCGCGACGCGGACCGGGCTTTCGATACGGGAGTGGCTGACGGCGGCGAAGGAGGCCGGACTCGACTCGATCCCCGGCACGGCTGCCGAGATCCTCGACGACGAGGTCCGCTGGGTCCTCACCAAGGGCAAGCTGCCCACCGCCACCTGGATCGAGGTCGTCACCACCGCGCACGAGCTGGGCATCCGCTCCTCGTCCACGATGATGTACGGGCATGTGGACCAGCCCCGCCACTGGCTCGGCCACTTCCGCACGCTGGCCCGCATCCAGCAGGAGACCGGTGGTTTCACCGAGTTCGTGACGCTGCCCTTCATCCACACCAACGCACCGGTCTACCTCGCCGGGATCGCCCGCCCGGGTCCGACGGTCCGCGACAACCGCGCGGTCACCGCGATGGCCCGGCTCCTCCTCCACCCGCACATCCCCAACATCCAGACCAGCTGGGTGAAGCTGGGCGCGGAAGGCGCCGCCGAGATGCTCCGCTCGGGCGCCAACGACCTCGGCGGCACGCTGATGGAGGAGACCATCTCCCGGATGGCGGGCTCCGGTTACGGCTCGTACCGCTCGGTCAAGGACCTTGTCGCCATCGCGGAGGCGGCGGGAAGGCCGTCCCGCCCCCGGACGACGCTGTACGGGGAGGTCCCGGAGGAGCGGGTACGGGCGGCGCGGGCGTCCGACGGCCACCTCCCCGAGCTGCTGCCGGTGCTGGAGGACTAGCGCCGGTCGCGGAGGGTGAAGCCGCCGTCGACGACGCGGGCGTCGGCGGCGGGGGCCATGCACTTCGTGAGCAGCGGCTCGTCCTTCCAGGTGCCTCCGGAGAGTCCGATGCGGGCCGGTCCCTGCCCCTTCGGGGGCACGAGGAAGCTCACGCCCATGCGGAAGTTCGGCTCCAGGACGTCCAGCCAGGGGTGGTCGGGGTCGGCGCGGACGAGGGTGCCGGTCACGGTCGCGGTGGGGCCGCCGGTGGTCAGGCAGTCGACCTTGAACTCGCCCCAGTGGACCTTCGCGGGCGCGCCGTCCTTCGCCGGGTAGCTGTGGGAGAGCCGGAAGGTGCCCCACGAGCGGGTGGGGGTGGAGCCCGGGCCGTGGGTGGAGTGGGCGTCGACGCTGAATCGCACCTCCTCGTCGGGCACGGGGTACTCCATCCGCGCCTCGCCCTTGAGGGACGAGTGGAGGGATGCTCTCGCCGGCGCCGGCGCCGGCGCCAGTTCGGCGGGTGCGGGCGCCGCGACCGCGACGGGGGCTGCGATGGCGGCGACCAGTGCGAGTACGGCGGCCGCCCGCAGGGAGTTCTTCAGCACGGTGATGCTCCGATCGAGGTGTGCGGCAGGTCCCGTCGAGCATCGCCGGCCGCCTCCCTCCCGGGCATCCGCCGAGGGAACGGTCCGCCTCCGCCGCACGGGGGAGACCTCCGGTGAACGGCGGTCAAAAGCGGCCTGAAGGGCGTCCGACCACATAACGTTCCGGCCCCCGAACGCTCGTACCCGGTCGATTACAGTGCTGCGAGACCGAGTACGGAGGGCTATCCGGGGGAGGCGCGTCGTGACCACAACCGCCGCGGCCGTGTGGGGCCGCGCCGAGCAGCAGGACTTCCGGGCGCGGGTCCGGGGCTGTCTCCTCGGCGGGGCCGTCGGCGACGCGTTCGGCGCGGGAGTCGCCGGGCTCTCGCTGGAGGAGATCAGGGACGCCCACGGGTCCGAGGGGCTCACCGAGCCCGTCGCCGCGCACGGCAGACGCGGGGCCGTCACCGCCGCCACGCAGATGACCCTGTTCACGGTCGACGGGCTCATACGGGCCCAGGTCCGCCGCGACACAGGCGCCTGGCACCCGCCCACCGATGTCCACCGCGCCCATCTGCGCTGGGCGGCCACCCAGCGTGACTGGGGCCCCGACGAGCGGCGCAAGGACAACGGCTGGCTCGCCCGGGAGGAGTGGCTCTACGCCCGCCGCGACCCCGCCCGCGCCTGCCTCACCGGCCTCGGCGACGAGATCCTCGGCACGCTCGACAAGCCCAAGAACCCCGACGCGAGCGACTCCGGAGCCCTCGTGCGCTCGGCCCCCTTCGGGCTGCTCGTCGGCTGGGAGCCGCAGCTCGTGTGCCAGCTCGCCGTGGAGTGCGCGGCGCAGACCCACGGCGACCCGGCCGCGTATCTGGCGGCCGGAGCGCTCGCCGTCGTCGTGCACGGGCTCGCGCGCGGTGAGAGCGTGGACGGCTCGGTGCAGCGGGCGCTCGGCCAGCTCGCCCCGCGCCCCGGCCACGAGCCGGTCACCGACGCGCTCCAGCAGGCCCTGGGTGCCGTACGCCAGGGGATGCCGAACGCGGCCCGGGTCACCGCTCTCGGCGCGGCCGAGGACCGGGCGGAGTACCAGCTCGCCGCCGCCGTCTACTGCGCCCTCGTCGGCGAGGACATCCGCCACGGTCTGCGCCTCGCGGTCAACCACGACGGCCCGTCCGCCGCCACGGGCGCGGTCACCGGCGCGCTGCTCGGCGCCCTGCACGGCGAGACGGCCCTCCCGCCGGCCTGGCTGGCCGAACTGGAGGGCCGCTCCACGGTTCTCCAGCTCGCGGACGACTTCGCGATGGAGATGACCCAGGGCGCCGCCCTGCACAGCCCCTCGGAGTCGCACCCCGGCTGGCTCGCCCGCTACCCCAGGGGCTGATCCGCGCGGTCGGCCGGGGCCGAGGCCTGCGGGGGTACGGCGGCGGCCCCGCCGTCCGAGTGGAGCTTGTCGAGGACCGCGTCCCGCTCGGGGGTGTCCTCCGGCTTCACGAAGCCGATCAGGACGTACAGGACGAGGGAGGTCGCGAGCGGGGACACGATCTGGATCTGCAGCTCGATGCCGTCGAGTCCGTAGTTCGTCAGCCAGAAGGCGAAGAGCCCCGCCGCCCACGAGACGAGCGCCGCCGTCGGGCCGGACTTACGGAAGGTCCGCAGCAGGCCGAGCATGAACGGGATCGCGATCGGTCCCATGAGTCCGGCGACCCACTTGATGACGACGGTGATGATGTCCTTGAAGGTGGGGGAGTTGACCTGGGTGGCGATCGCCATCGACAGCGCGAGGAACGCGATGGTCGACCAGCGCGCCGCGAGCAGTCCGGCCCGCTGCGTCCAGGAGCGGGCGGCCTTGCTCATCACGGGCGCGATGTCCCGGGTGAAGACGGCGGCGATGGCGTTGGCGTCGGAGGAGCACATGGCCATGGTGTGCGAGAAGAAGCCGACGATGACCAGGCCGAGCAGCCCGTGCGGGAGGAGCTGTTCGGACATCAGGGCGTACGCGTCGGAGGAGTCGGGCTTCTGCGGGTCGACGAGCAGCGGCGCGACCCACATGGGGAAGAACAGCACCAGCGGCCAGACGAACCACAGCACCGCCGAGAGCCGCGCGGAGCGGGTGGCCTCGCGGGCGCTGGGCGTGGCCATGTAGCGCTGGGCCTGGTTCCACATGCCGCCGTTGTACTCGAAGGTCTTGATGAAGAGATACGCGAGCAGGAACGTCAGCGTGTAGGGGCCGGCGGTCGGCTCCGTGTGCCCTTGGAGCTCGGGCCGGTCCCAGACCGTCCACAGCGCGCTGAAGCCGCCCAGTTCGGCGAGGACGGCGACGAGCATCGCGATGCCGGCGAAGAACTGGATGACGAACTGGCCGAGTTCGGTGAGCGCGTCGGCCCAGAGCCCGCCGACCGTGCAGTAGATGCCGGTGACCACGCCGGTGATGAGGATGCCCTGGTTGAGGGAGATGCCGGTGAAGACGGAGAGGAGGGTGGCGATCGCGGCCCACTTGGCGCCGACGTCGACGATCTTCAGCAGGACGCCGGACCAGGCGAGGGCCTGCTGGGTGGGGAGGTTGTACCGGTTCTTCAGGTACTCCAGCGGGGAGGCCACATGGAGGCGCGAGCGCAGCCGGTTGAGGCGGGGCGCGAAGAGGCGGGCGCCGATGGCGATGCCGATCGCGATGGGGAAGGACCAGGTGACGTAGGAGGTGACGCCGTAGGTGTACGCGATGCCCGCGTACCCGGTGAACATCACCGCGCTGTAGCCCGACATGTGGTGGGAGATGCCGGAGAGCCACCAGGGCATCTTGCCGCCGGCGGTGAAGAAGTCGGAGACGTTGTCCACGCGCTTGTGGGACCAGACGCCGATCGCGACCATCACGCCGAAATAGCCGATGAGCACGGTCCAGTCGAGACTGTTCATTGAGCCCCCTCCAGGGGTCCGGTCCGCCTTGTGAACGCCGTTCATGGTGTGGTGAGTTGGAGGGCCACGACAACGCGGAGGAGAGTCAAGAGCGAGTAAAATCGTTCTCCTTGTTGACCTGTGTTCATATCCATGAATCCAGATGGGGTCAAAAAGGCCGCACGGCGCGGGTGTGCGCCGTGCGGCCGGGGTTGGACGCCGCGTCTGCGGCTACCTCATCAGCTCGCCCGCGTTGACGAGCAGCGACTGCCCGGTGATGGCCCGCGCCCGGTCCGAGGCGAGGAAGGCGGCCGCCTCCGCCACGTCCCCGTCCGTCGCCAGCTCGGGCAGCGCCATCCGCCCCGTGAGCCGCCCGAGCACCTCGGACTCCGCCACCCCCTCGGTGTGCGCCGTGAGCCGTACGTACGCCTGGACCGGCGGGCCCCACATCCAGCCCGGCAGCACGGTGTTGACCCGGATCCGGTGCGGCCCCAGCTCGCGGGCCATCGAGTACATCGCCGAGGTCAGCGCGCCCTTCGAGGCCGCGTACGCCGCCTGCCGGACCTGCGAGGGCGCGGCCACCGCCGACTGCGTACCGATCAGGACCACCGAGCCGCCCCGTTCCTTGAGCGCCGGCAGGCAGGCCCGGGTCATCCGCAGCGTGCCGAGCAGGTTCACGTCCAGGACGCCCTGCCAGGTGGCGAAGTCGGCGTCCTCCAGGCCGCCGAAGCAGCTGTCCCAGGCGGCGACATGGACGACCGCGTCGATCCCGCCGAAACGCTCGACGGCGAGCGCGGCGAGGGCCTCGCACTGCGACTCGTCGGTGATGTCGGTCGCCCGGTACGCGGTACGACGCCCCTCCGGGTCGATCTCGGCCGCGGACTTGGCGAGGTTGGCCTCGGTACGGGCGCCGAGGACCGCGTTGCCCCCGTCCCGTACGACCGTCTCGGCGATCCGCCGGCCGAGCCCGGCACCGACACCCGACACGACCACGGTCTTTCCCTGGAGCAGCATCCGGGTGCCTCCCGCCTCTGGCCTTTGATCTGACGGCCCGTCAGAGTAAGGGGCTCCAGGTGACAAGGGAAGGGGCACGGACATGAGCGAGGAGACTCGGAGCGACACCCGCGCCGAGACGTACGCGGAGCTGGCGGCGGTGGGGCCGTACGGGGTGCGTCCCGGCCACGCCCTGATCACGATGGTCGAACCGCACCCGGGGCACGAGTACGCCTACAACCGCTGGTACGAGGACGACCACTACTACGCGGGCGCGATGGCGATGCCCTGGATGTACGCCGGCCGCCGCTGGGTCGCCACCCGCGAGCTCCAGGAACTGCGCCGGCCGGAGAAGTCCGCGGTCGCCCAGCCCGTCACGGCCGGCTGCTACCTCTCCACGTACTGGGTCACCGAAGGCCGCTACGACGAGCACATGAAGTGGACCGTCGCCATCAACAAGCGGCTGGGCCGCGACGCCCGCGTCTACCGCGACCGTACGCACGTCTTCACCGCCTTCCAGGACCACGAGGCGACCGTGTACAGGGACGGGGCGGCCGGGCCGCGGGACTTCCACGCCCTCGACCACCCGTACGCGGGCCTGATCCTCCAGGTGATCGACGCGGACGGGCCGGAGGGGAGGGCGGAGCTGCTCGAACGGCTGCGCTCGCGCGAACTGCCGCGGCGCCTCGCCGGCTCTCCGGCGGCGATGGTCACCGTCTTCCGGCCGACCCCGCTGCCCGGGGACCGGATGACCTATGTGAAGCAGGTCGAGGGGGTCGACACCCGGCTGACCCTGCTGTGGTTCCTGGAGCGCGACCCGCGCGCGTGCTGGGCGGAGCACTTCGCCGACCTGGAGACGGTGGCGGGGGAGTCCGGGCGGGTGGAGCTGGTGGCGCCGTTCGTCCCGACGCTGCCGGGCACGGACCGGTACGTCGACGAACTCAGGTGACGACGGGAAAAGCCGAGCCCCCTCGGCCAGGACGGCGGACCGGTCGAGAGGGCTCTTTTCGTTGTGCTGCGCTGTGATGGTGATGTGTGTGCACTCGGACTCAGAGTGCCCCGTTGCTCACTTCGCCGACGAAGGCGTTCCACGACGCCGAGCCGAAAGCGATGGACGGACCCTCGGGGGCCTTGGAGTCCCGGACCGCGATCGCCGCGACGACAGGGGACTTGACCTCGACGCAAGCCCCATTGCCGCCGGAGTACGAGGACTTCGTCCAGGTGTCCGTAGCGCCCTGAATAATCGCCATGTTCTTCACTCCGGTTCTGCCAGTAGTGTGTCGCGCCAACGTTCATGCTGGCGTGATCGACGCTACTCGCCGGGTCCGCCGCGTGGGGGCGGCGTTCACCCGACCGGATGGCATATTCCAAGTGGGCTTCCGCTGGGGCGAGTCCGGGGTGTACCGTACCGGCTTCTTCGTCGGCGGCCCGGCCGAATGGCTGCATTCGCCCCCGAACCGGAGAATTCGGATTACTCGGGTTACTCGGATGCGTAGGACTTCGCGATGTCCGAAATGAACTCCCGGGTCTGCTCGACATTCAGCGCCTGAGCCCGCAGATGCTCGTACATGACGCTGTACTTGGCGACGTCCTGAGCCTTCTCCAGATACAGATCGCTCGTCACGCCCTCGATGTAGACGACGCTCGAGTCGGACGTGTCCGGGAATTCCAGGATCGCGTAATGCCCGCTGATACCCGGATGCGCGCCCATCTCGAACGGCAGCACCTGAACCGTGACATGCGGCAGGTGCGACTGCTCGACGAGATGCTCCAGCTGCTGGATCATCAGCTGCTTGTTGCCGACGACCCGGCGCAGCGCGCCCTCGTCGATGACCGCCCACAGCCGCAGCGGTCGCTCCTCGTCCTTGATCCGGTCCTGGCGCCGGGTACGGACGGTGACCCGTTTATCGATGTCGGTCGGGTTGGACTCCGGCAGCGCGCCGCTGATCACGGCCTCCGCGTAGCCATGGGTCTGCAGCAGGCCGGGGATGATCTGCGGCTCGTACACCCGCAGGCTCTCCGCGTCGGTCTCCAGGCCGATGTAGACGCTGTACGGGATGTCGCCGAAGGCGTGCCACCAGCCCTGCTGGCGCGAGTCCTTGGCCATCTGCATCAGCGACTCGACGACCCGCTCGTCCTCGACCTCGTAGACCCCGCACAGGTCACGGACATCGCGCTGACTGATGGAGCGACGGCCGTTCTCGAGACGGCTGATCTTGGACTGGGAGACCAGAAGGCGCTCGGCGACCTGCTCGGCCGTCATGTTCTTCTGCTCCCGGAGCCGGCGCAACTCCTGGCCCAATCGGCGTCGCCTGACGGTGGGGTTGACGTTGGACGCCACGGAAACTGCACCTCCGGCTGTCGGCTGCGTAGCTGTGAGTATCTACTGCTTGGCAGACTGCCACCAAAGGTGTGGTGTGCGCTGGGAAATGACGACAACGCAGGCCGGACGTACGTGCGCGGGGCGGTCGTGACGACCGCCCCGCACACGTGCGCGGCTCCCGGACCGGGTTCTGTGGTGCCCAGCGGTGGTGCTCGGTGGAGCTCGGTGGTGCGTGTGGTGGTGCGTGTGGTGCGTGTGGTGCTCGGCGGTGCTCAGTGCACGGCGGCGCGGGCCATGCTGCCGCGACGCGGCTGCTGTGGAACGCCACCCGGAGCACTGCGGCGCGGCTGGGCGGCCACACCGTTCTGGACGTCCATCACGGCATGCGCCACGAGTCCGCCCATGGGGTCGTGCCGGATCAGATCGCGCAGCCGGGACCGCGACGACCGTCCTTCGTTCCCCGGGTACAGGTGCTTGCCGAGACCGACCGCGTGGGCCAGCGCGGCGAGCGCCGCGGTCCGCGGGTCCGGCGGTACGCCGGTGCGGATCGCACTGTCCAGCCGGGCCCTGATGTCCCGGCTGATGGCCGTGTCCGTCGCCTGGTAGCGAGTCGTCGGCAGCACTCCGCACATCTGGCCCTCCACGGCATGCACCATGCCGCAGCGCTCCAGATGCGCAAGGTAGATCTGGCGCAGCCCCAGTCGGGGCCCGCCAATCCAGTGGACGGCCCGTACCGGGCTGCCGCGTCTGCGCAGCAGCTCCAGTGCGGAGTCCAGAGTCGGATCTCCGGTCGGCCGTGGCATCACCACGGCGATACGATCCCCGTCAGGGGCTATCCGTCCTGCCAGAGCCAGCTCCACTAGCTGTGCTCCGGCCAGGCCGAGGTCGAGCGACTGCGGCTGCGCTGTGGTACCCGTGGCCGGGTCCAGAGCGAGCAGCAGAAGCTCCTCCGGAATTGTTCTGCGGCTCCTGCCCATCCATGCCTCCCCGCGTGGATGAGTCACAGGGTGACCCCTCTCACATTCATCTGTCGAGAGTGCCTGGGTGGTTCGTGCGGGAACCAGTAGGTATGTCGTTCTCGTCTAGCACGGGAGCCAAGGGGTTCACACAGGACACTGGTACACGGTTCGGACGTACGCATGACGCATGGAGGAGGCACGGTGGCGGGCGAGTCCCCCGACAAGGCGGAGGAGCAGGAGTCCTCGAAGGAGACGACTCCGGGCGGCGGCGGCCGGGATCCGCGGCTGTCCGTACTCCGTGAGCCCGCGGCCGCGCCCTCGTCGACGACGGGGGCGCCGAAGGGTTCGCCGGTCCAGGTCGACCAGCCGACGGCCGTCTTCAAGACCGTCGCCCCGCGCACCCCGGAGGACGACGCCCCGGTGGCGGACGCGGCGGACGCGGCGGAGACGGACGAGACGGACGCGGAGACGGACGCGGAGGCCGCCGAGGAGGGCGCCGGGGAGGGCGACCGCCTGCGGGCGGCGGTGGCGGCGTGGGTCGCCTCCGGCGACGAGGAGCCGTCGGAGCCGTCGGAGGCCGATGAGGCGGAGGCTGCGGACGCTGAGGCGGCTGACGCGGACGACGCGGAGACGTCTGGCGAGGACGCCGAGGCTGAGTCCGACGTTGAGGCCGAGTCCGACGCCGAGACCGACCGCCCCGGACGGGCTGTGCCGACGTGGGCGGCCGGCCGTGACGGCAGCGGTACGGACGCCGGCGCCGGGGAGTCCTGGTTCGCGCGGAAGCCCGCCGCGGCGAAGGCCGACGAGGAGCCCGAGGCCGAGGCCAAGCCCGAGCCTGAGGCCAAGCCTGAGGCCAAGCCCGAGGCCCCCGCTGTCGATCAGCCCACCACCGTGTTCAAGGCCGTGCGGCCGCCTGTCGTGGACCAGCCGACGACCGCGCTGAAGATCCCGCCGGCCGCCCCGGCGACCCCGGCGACCCCGGAGCCCGCCGCCGAGAGCACGAGCAAGTTCGTGCCCCTCCGCACCGACGCCCCGAAGCCCGCCGCCCCGGCCCCGGCCCCGGCCCCGGCTTCGGCCAAGGCGGCGGCCCCCACCCCCGTAACCCCGCCGTCGCTCACCGAGGCGGAGCGGACCAAGCAGCAGCCCATGCCGCCGCTGCCCCCGCTCGACCTCCTCGCCGAGCTGACGAACACTCCGCCCCCGCCGCCGACGCCCCTGCGCACCACGCTCCGGCGGGTGAGGATCTGGACCCCGCTGGTGGTCCTGCTCCTGATCATCTTTGCGATCGTACAGTTCGTACGACCGCTCCCCGCCCCCGTCCTCACGCTCTCCGCCGCCCCCACCTTCACCTTCGAGGGCGGCGAGCTGACGATGCCGTGGCCCACCGAGGGTCAGGGCGCCGCCGAGGTCGAGGGCGTCGGCTCGCTCGGGACGTACGGGGCCCAGAAGCCCGCCCCGCTCGCGAGTGTGGCCAAGACGATGACGGCGTACGTGATCCTGCGGGACCACCCCATCAAGGGGAACGAGACCGGCCCCGAGATCGCCATCGACAAGAAGGCCGATGACGAGGCCGGGGCGCAGTTCGAGTCGACGGCGGCCGTCAAGGAGGGGCAGGAGTACTCCGAGAAGGAGCTGCTCCAGCTCCTCATGATCCCGTCCGCGAACAACGTGGCCCGGCTGCTCGCCCGCTGGGACGCCGGTTCGGAGGCCGCGTTCGTCGAGAAGATGAACGCCGCCGCGAAGGACCTCGGGATGACGGAGTCGACGTACACCGACCCGTCCGGTCTGGAGTCGACCACCGTCTCGACCCCGCTGGACCAGCTGAAGCTGGCGAAGGCGGTCATGCAGTACGACGTGTTCCGGGAGATCGTGAACATGCCGAACCTCACCGTCGACGGCATCCCCGGCCGGATCGAGAACAACAACAAGATCATCCTTGAGCCGGGCGTCTCCGGCATCAAGACCGGCTCGTCCACCCCGGCCGGCGGCAACCTCCTCTGGGCCGCGAACACCGTCATCGACGGCAAGGAGCGCCGGATCCTCGGCATCGTCATGGGGGCGAAGGACGCCCGCCTGCTGCACGAGAAGCTCCAGCTGTCGATCGACTACAGCTTCAAGCTGATCCAGCAGGCGCAGAAGGACGTGACCTCCGCCGCCGTGGTCCGCAAGGGCCAGGTCGTCGGCTACATCGACGACGGCCTCGGCGGCCGCACCCCGGTCGTCGCGGACAAGGAGCTCAAGGCCGTCGGCTGGCCGGGCCTGAAGGTGAACCTGGAGCTGACCGACGGCGGCAAGGCCGTACCGCACGCCGGCAAGGCGGGCGACGTCGTCGGCCAGGTGTCGATCGGCAGCGGCGCCGGCAAGGTCAGCGCGCCCGTCTCCCTCCAGACGGACCTGGCGGAGCCCGGCTTCGACAAGAAGCTGACCCGTCTGGGTTGACGTGACAGGGCGGCGCCCCGGCTCTCCGGGGTGCCGCCTGTTAGCGTTCCGGAGACCGAGAGCGAGAGGGCCGCGAGTGACCACCGCCGAGCCGACACGCGCCGACGACGGTGCGCAGGCGCGGCCTGCCGTGCCCTCACGAATAGACCTTCCGGCCCCCCGCCCACCCACCGAGACGGCACCCAGTACGACGGGTGCGGGTGCGGGTGCGGGTGCGGGTACGGGTGCGAGTGCGCGTCCGCGGCCCCACCGCCGTAAGCGCCGCTACCCCGTCATGATCGCGACGGGCCTCGCCGCGCTCACCCACGTTCTCTGGGTCTTCCTGTTCGCGAACAGCGGCGGCGACCTCGCCGCCCAGGACGCGTGGGCCGAGTTCGTGGGGCGTCACCCCGACTCCGCGTACAACCTCGCCTGGTACGGCGGGATGCACCCGGTCTCGTACAGCGTCGTCTCGCCGTATGTGATGTCGGTGCTCGGCGTCCGTACGACGATGATGATCGCCGGCACGGTCTCGGCCGGGCTCACGGCGCTGATCCTGGTGCGGGTGCGGGCGGTCCGCAATCCGCTGGCGTGCTCGCTGGCCGGCGTCTTCGCGTTCCTGTGCAACGCCCTGTCGGGGCGGGTGACGTTCGGGCTCGGCATGATGTTCGCGCTGGGCGCGGTCGCGGCCGTCTTCTGCTGGCCGTACCGCTGGCGCCACAAGCGATGGGCGAAGGCGGCGGTCGCCGCGCCGCTCGCCGGTCTGGCGACCGCCTGCAGCCCGGTGGCCGGGCTCTTCCTCGGGGTCGCGGCGGCGGCTCTCTTCCTCAACAAGCGGCGCCCGGGCGCGTACGCCCTCGGTCTCGCCCCCGTCCTCGTCGTCGCGCTGTCCTCCTGGCTGTTCCCCTTCTCCGGTACGCAGCCGATGTCGCTGGCGTCGACGGCACTGCCGTTCCTCTTCGGCGTGCTGTGCTTCCTGCTCGTGCCGCGCGAGTGGCGCACGGTCCGCACCGGCGCGGCCGTGTACTCCGCCGGCACGCTGCTGACCTGGCTGGTGGACTCGCAGATCGGCTCGAACGTCTCCCGGCTGGTGATGCTCTTCGCGGGGGTGGTGCTGCTGGCCGCCCTGCCGTACGCGGTGCCGCGCTCGCGCCGGTGGTACGCGCTCGTGGTCGCGTTCGCCGGGCTGAACCTCTGGATCGGCTTCAAGGGCGTCGACGACATCATCCGTACCGCCCCGGACGCGTCCTGGGCCCGGGAGGTCGCGCCGCTGATCAACCAGCTGCAGGTGCGCGGGGCGGAGAAGGCGCGGGTGGAGGTCGTCCCGGCGTCCAGCCACCGCGAGTCCTCCGCGCTCACCCCGTACATCAACCTCGCGCGGGGCTGGAACCGGCAGGCGGACATGGAGCGCAACCCGCTCTTCTACGACGACACCCTCAACGCCGTGAACTACCAGGACTGGCTGGACCGCTGGGCGGTGCACTACGTGGTCCTGCCGACCGGGGTGCCGGACTCGGGCGCGGAGCGGGAGGCGGAGCTGGTCGGGGACGGGCTGCCGTATCTGAAGCAGGTCTGGTCCGACGCCAACTGGCGGCTGTACGAGGTGGAGAACCCGACCCCGCTGGCCAACCCGCCGGCCAAGGTGCGGCAGGCGCGCGCGAACGAGGTCGTGATCGAGGTCGACACCCCGGGGCGGGTGCTGATCCGGGTCCCGTACTCGCCGTGGCTGGCGCTCCTTGACGAGAACGGCGGGAAGATCGAGCCGCCGGAGGAGACGGAGGCGTCGAAGGCGGCGCGCGAGGCGTCGGAGTCGGAGTCGGAGACGGAGCTGCCGAAGGTCTTCCTGAACGAGTACGGCTGCCTGCTGAAGGCGGAGGCGGACTCGGAGGGCGACGAGTGGACGGAGCTGGTGGCGCCGAAGGCGGGCGTGTACCGGCTGGCGGCGCCGTACAAGATCTTTCCGCGGGGCACCGCATGCCCGGAGGAACTCCGCTGAGTCGGTCGTAGGGTGTGCCGCTATGGCATGCGAATGGTGCGGCGGCGTGGGCCGGGGCCCGCTGCCGGGGATGTCCTGCCGGCACTGCGCGGGCTCCACCCGGCCCGGGCGGGGCGGCATATGGGTGCTCGCTGTGGTGGTGGCGGTGGGCTGTCTAGCGGTGGTGGTGTCACTGGGCGGGTCGGAGGACCCGCCTCCGGCGGCGGAGACGGATCCGCCGGTACGGACGCTGCCGACGAGGAACGGCCCGACGGCGTTCCCGGGCGAGCCGCTCCCGGAGACGACCACGCCGCCGCCTCCCTCCCCGTCTTCTCCCCGCCCTTCCCCTCCCCTTCCCCCTCCCCCTCCTTCCCTTTCTCCTCCCTATCCCTACGAGGTGTGGGCGGGCCCGGGGTGTGAGGGCGGCGGCTATGTGGAGTCGGGTCGGTACGAGGACGGTGACGAGGGCTGGTACACGGTCGTGACGGGCGGCTACCGGGGCGGGGGCTGCGACGGCCGCTTCTCGGCCCTCCCGATGTCGGGCAGCGCGACGAAGGACCGCGACAACTCGGCCACCTGGACCTGGCACGTCGGCCCCGAGTACCGCACCTGCGCCCTGGCGGTCCACATCCCCTACCCGCCCCGCCCTCAGGACGCGGCGGGTGACCCCTCGGTCTACCAACTCCTGGCGAACGGCACCCCGTACGCCATCTTCGCCCTCGACCAACGCGCCAACCCCGGCACGCTCCTCCCGGCCGGCACCCACCACCTCCGCACCCCCACCTTCACGGTCCGCCTCCTCGACCGCGGCGAGGACTGGGGCACCCCGGCCCGCGAGAACGCCCACCACGCGGCGGCCCAGATGCGGCTGACGTGCACGCGCGCGTGAACGTGCATGCTTTCGGCCGATCCGGCCCGCCCGCGACTGAACCGTGGGCCCGCCGGGGACGCTCCTCCTGTCCCCGACCCGCCGACCGGAGGTGTACCTCACGTGCCGCCCATGCTGCACGCCCGTCCCCACGAGGACGACGCCGAAGCCGACGCCGCGCACGACCGCTTCCGTACCGACGGCTACCTGCCCCTGCCCGGCCTGCTGACCCCCGAGGGTCTCGAAGCGCTCCGTGAAGAGGCGTTGCGCCTGGAGAAGATCGCGCGGCGCCGCGACTTCGCCATGGCGTGCATGGACGGCTCGCCCCGCCACATGACGACACTCGGCGGCGAGACGATCGCCCGGGAGTCCCACCTGATCCCCGAGCTGTACGCGGACGCGGCCCTGTCCCACCTGCTCGCCACGCTCACCGCCGAGCGCGTCGTCGCCGTCCCCGACCTGCTCGAACGCCACGTACTGAACATCCTCCACCGCGAGGGCGACACCCACGGCGCGCACACCGACGACTACCCGTACGCGCTGGTCCTCTTCCTCGAGTCACCGGCGACCCCGTCCGACGGCGGCCTCCTCGAATTCGCCCCGCGGGCCGCGTCCTTGACCGCCCTGAACACGGCCGACTCCCGCGCGGCCCACCACCACCCGGGCGACGCCTACCTCCTGCGCAGCGACACCACGGCCCACCGCGTCACCCCATTGACCCGCCCCGGGTTACGCCGCACGGTCCTGAACTTCGCCTACACCACCACGACCACAGAGATCCGCACCACGCGATCGGCTCACGCCCTCTACGGCGACCCGGGGGACTTGCCCCTTCGGTGCGGCAGCCCGCGGTAGATCACCCAGAGGCTGACCAGAACCAGCACGGCTCCACCGACCGGCCACCCCACCGACCCGCCGTCGCGATACTCCCGGATGCCGCCCACGAAGAGGACCACGGAGAGGGGCAGTCCGGCCCAGTCGAGGGCCCTGCTCAATCTCGCGGGCACCGAGGGTTCGTTCACGGCCCGATCCTCGCAGGCGCCTACGCCTTCCACCAGATACGCAAAGACCCCGGACCATGATCGGCCCGGGGTCTTTCGGCTTGTGCCCCCGGCGGCGCTTCGTCGCTCAGTGAACTCACCCGATTACATAACGCTAGGATCGCGGACGTTGCCGCAGCCACGCGGCGGATCGAGATAGGGGCATCTGGATGGCCATCATCGTCACCTTCGACTTCCCTGACGCCGGACAGGAGCTTTACGACGCGGTCATCGAACGCGTGACCGGTGGGCAAGGCTTCACACAGTTCGCAGACCTGCCGACCACAGGTCTCGTCTCTCACGCGGCGGGTCCGGTTGACGGAGGGTTCCGCGTGACCGAGGTCTGGGAGAGCGTGGAGGCCCTCGAAGACCACGCGAAGACCTTCGGCCCGATCCTGGCCGACCTCGGCCATACCGACGTGCAGCCCACGATCATTCCGGCGCACAACGTCGTCGTCCGGTAGGACGGTTCAGGCTGCGCCTGGACTTCGCCGATCGCCCCGGACTCACCAGGTCTGGGGCAACATCCTTTGGGCCGAGGGTGAAGCGCATTGCCGACGCCCCGAGCGACTGTTCAGTGGGCGGTGTCCTCTCGGGTTCCGGCTCAACGGCTGGACATCGAAGAGAGCCCTGGAACGGGGTGGCGGGGCAAGCACTGCGCGAAGGCGCGTGAGTATGGCTCGCCACTGCTTCCAGCCCTCCGGGTCGACCCAGTTTGAGGCCGGCCCATCCTCGTCGTCGACGATGCGGGCGAGGGCTTCGTCGGCGAGTGCGCGCAGGTGGGAGGAGTCCAGCTACGGGTGTGAGTGCCATGGATGACCTGGTGGCGCCCCCGGCGCGCCATCGCGAGCCCACGGGTCCGTTGGTCAGCGCCGCGCGGCATGACCGGCCATCCGGCTCAAGACGGCTCCTGCTACGCCGTCCGCTCACGCGCCGCTCACGCATTCGGCGGCCGTGGGACGCCCAGCGGCGGACATGCTGTGGCGCCGAAGGCTGACTTCTCCCGTGGGTGTACCGGGGTAAGCAGCCATCCTTCCGAGCCAGCCCCTGTCACTAACGTCAATGTTACTAACCGTGGTGTTAGTATCTGCGAGAGGGCTAGGTAACACCTTGGAAGGTGGCGACATGGCAGATTTCGTGGGCAGGCGGCACGAGCTCGAGACGCTGGATCGCGAGCTGGGCAAGGTGACGGCCGGGGTCGGTGGGGAGCGGCCCGGGCGGTGCGTGATGCTTCGAGGACGCCGCCGGGTGGGTAAGTCGCGGTTGGTGGAGCGGTTCGCCGAGAGGTCTGGTGCGCCGTTCCTCTTCTATGCCGCCACAGGGGCGTCGCCGGGGGCGGCCCTGGAGCGGCTCAGCCAGGATGCGCAGTCATCCAGCCTTCCGCTGGCGAATCTGCTGTCCGCGGCCCGCCCGGCGAGTTGGGATGCCGCCTTCGATGTACTGGCGGCGGCGCTGCCGCACGACCGGGCGAGCGTGGTGGTCATGGACGAGGTGCCCTATTTGATGGATGCGGAGGGCGCCTTCGAAGGCATGCTTCAGCGGGCCTGGGACCGAGTGCTGGAGACGAAGCCGGTTCTGCTGGTTCTCATCGGCTCCGACCTGTCGATGATGGAGGCGCTGAACAGCTATGGACGCCCGTTCCACCAGCGCGGACGGGAGATGGTGCTGGGTCCGCTTAACCCGGCGGAGGTGGGCGAGATGCTCGGCCTCGACCCTGCCTCGGCCTTCGATGCGGCCTTGATCACCGGTGGACTGCCTCTGATCTGTGCAGAGTGGACGCACGGCGCCGGGATGTGGGAGTTCCTGCACGCGGCACTCAGTGATCCGGTCTCGGCCTTGCTGGTCTCGGCGGAGCGCTCGCTCGCTGCAGAGTTCCCCCAGCAGGTGCAAGCCCGCACTGTCCTCTCGGCGATCGGCAGCGGTGAACGGACGTTCTCCAATATCGCCCGCGCCGCCGGCGGGATCGGGGCGACCCCGCTACAGCGGTCGCTGGGAATCCTCGCGGACAAGCGGGTGATCGCGGCGGAGCTTCCCGTGTCCACGCGGCCTTCGAAGGATCGTCGCTACCGGGTCGCGGATCCCTACCTCCGCTTCTGGCTGAAGCTCCTGGGTCCGGCGATGGAGGAGATCGAGCGGGGCCGCAGTGACCTGACGCTGCGGCGCATCCGCGAAAACTGGACCAGCTGGCGTGGCAGGGCCGTTGAGCCTTTGGTGCGTGAGGCGCTGGCACGGCTGCTGCCCGACGCGAACCTCCCCGCCGCCCCCGCCATCGGCGGTTACTGGACCCGTACCAACGATGTGGAGATCGACGTCGTGGGAGCGGACCGCGCGCCAATCGCCAAGGAGTTGTTGTTCGTCGGCTCGGTGAAGTGGCTGGAGAACTCCCCATTCGACCGGCACGATCTCGCGGCGCTGCACCGACACCGCGCCGCGCTCACGCCTGCTCCCGTGCCTGTGATCGCTGTCTCGCGCAGCGGGACCGACTGTGCGGGGCTCGACGCTGCGTACGGCCCGGCGGAACTCCTCGCGGCGTGGTCCTCCTGAGCGCGCCGGGATGCATGTTGGTGTCGGGGCGTACGGCCTGTCGGCCGAACTCGGGTCGGCCGAGCCTCTCGCCCCGATACGCGATCTTGCCTTGCTAAGTCCGCCTGGACGCAACAGAGAAGCAGAGGCGCACCAGGATGTCGGTCGCCTGCGCGGGCCGAGCCGCCTCGACCAGGTCCACCGCGACCTCGGCACCGTGCCGACAACCTCGACGAGGTCGTCCTTCCGCTCACGCAAACGGCCCCGGACGGGGAGTCCGAGGCCGAATAGAACGCCTCCCTGGGGAGAAACCCCAGGTCAGAGCGGTAATGCGTTGTGCCCCCGGCAGGATTCGAACCTGCGACACCCGCTTTAGGAGAGCGGTGCTCTATCCCCTGAGCTACGAAGGCGGGGATCTGTCGGAAAACGTGTCTGAAAGTCTGCCGAGGTAGGCGGACCGCTCAGGCTTGCTTGGCGACAGGTCGCGATGGCAGCCCGGTAGGGCGTAGCCACCGCGGTCAGTGTAGCGGGTGGTGCCTGATCCGAGGGCGGAGAGAGGTGCGCACTGGCTCAGGCGGCGAGTGCATGGGTGATCTTGGCTCGGACGACGGAGTTGCTCAGCCAGGCGTAGCCGACGTAGATCAAAAGCGCTGCGTCGGCCCCGTAGGCAGGGACTCTCTTGTGGGGGTAGCTCTGGTCTGGGCTTTACCCCGGACAGGTGCAGGTGCTGTCAGACGGCGGTGTCGTAGCGGTTCCGCCGTCGCCCGCAGCTCACACGGCGACGCTCAGCAGCACCTCAGTGAGCCGGTCGGCCGCGTCTGGGCGCCCCAGCGTCCGCGCCTGATGCGCCATGTGCGCGCGGCGCTCCGGCGAGGCCAGGATCGGGGCGACGGCCTCGCGGAGGCCCTCGGGGGTGACCGCGTCCTTCACCAGGGCCACGGCGGCGCCGGACTGCTGGAGGTGGAGGGCGTTGTGTTCCTGCTCGTTGCCGGCCGAGGTGGCGAGCGGGATGGGGGCGGACGGTTTGCCGAGGGCGGTGAGTTCGGCGATCGTGCCGGGCGCCGCGGACCCGGACAAGGCCATCGCCGCCCTCGGCCTCACCGGCTTCGACTGCGCGCTGCCCACCGTCCCACGGGCCGACACCGGCTCCTGGTGTCGGGCACCAGGAAGTCAGTCCGCTGCGCGGGTCATCAGAATGCGTGGAGGTACACCCGGGCTTTGCCGCCTGGCATGTCGTACACGTAGATGTCGATCCACGCGACGCTGTGACGTCGGTGGTCCTTCACACACGGCGGGCACACTCCCGTCCAACGGGCACCCTTCAGCGTCTGTGGCTCTGGCAGGACCAAGTGCCCGAAGAGTTCCTCATCTCGTCGCTCTCGAACGACTTTCCTTCGTGGTCGCTTTCCACCGGGACGACGACCGTCTTGTTGCCCCCGGCCTTCGCGAACGCCCGGCGAAACCGCGGACCAGGGGGCGACGGCGCCCTGTTCCGCGCCGGGTCGTCAGCTCACCGCGTTCTTGATGAGCGCGCCGATGCGGGCCTCGTCGTCGGCGGTCAGCTTCGTGAGGGCGTAGCTGGTCGGCCACATGGTGCCTTCGTCGAGTTCCGCCTGGTCGCTGAAGCCGAGCGTGGCGTAGCGCGTCTTGAACTTCTGCGCGCTCTGGAAGAAGCAGACGACCTTGCCGTTCTTGGCATACGCGGGCATCCCGTACCAGAGCTTCGGCGAGAGGTCGGGTGCGTCGGCCTTGACGATGGCGTGGATACGCTCGGCGAGGACGCGGTCCGCTTCCGGCATCTCGGCGATCTTCGCGAGCACCTCGGTCTCCGGGTCCGCCTTGGCCGCGCGGGGGCCGCGGCGCGCGGAGGCCCTCACCTCCTTGGCGCGCTCCTTGATCGCGCTTCGTTCCTCGTCCGTGAATCCGTCGTGCTCGGCGGACGTCTCCGTGCGCTTCATGGCAGGTTTCCTCTCGATCAGTTGGTGTGGCGGGGGCCTCGGTCGCGGTCAGCCGAGCCAGTGGCCGTCGCGCATGAGGGTGCGTCCCCGCAGCTCGTTCGCCTCCCGCCAGGCCTGGATGCGCCGTGGCCGGATCAGGAAGTACTGGTACGGCTCGTCGAGCTCGCGCGGGTCGAAACCGGTCTTGGCCGCGAACGCGTCGCCCGTCCCCAGGGCGAGGTCGGCGACGTCCACCGGCTCGGCCGTGCCGTCGACCACGACGACGTCGCGCGTCGGCCCGAGGCCGAGTCGCACCTGGCCGTCCGCCAGGAGGTTGCGCCCGGTGACCGAGGCGCGCGGCGTGGAGATGAGGAACGCGGTCCCGTCCCAGAGGTACGAGAGCGGGACGAGGTGGACGCCCGGGGAGCCCGGTGTCGCGACCCAGAGATCGACGTCGCTCTCCAGTCGCGCGCGGGTGTCCCGCAGCCTCTCCTCGAGCCCACGCGGCGGCGTGCCTGTCATGCTTCCGCCAGTTGCGCGCTCGGCTCCACCCTCGCCGCAGCGCCGGCCGCGCCGCGCCGGTAGGCGGTGGGCGGCATGCCGACCAGCTCGGTGAAGCGGGTGCCGAAGGTGTCCGGGGACGAGCAGCCGACCGCGAAGCAGACCTCGGCGACGGTGAGGTCGCCGCGCCGCAGCAGCGCCGTCGCGCGTTCGACGCGACGTGCCGTCAGATAGGCGTACGGCGACTTGCCGTAGGCGAGCCGGAACTGCCGGCTGAGGTGCCCGGCCGGCATGTTCGCCGTGCGGGCGAGCGCCTCGACGTTCAGCGGGCGCGCGTACTCCCGGTCGATCCGGTCGCGGACGCGGCGCAGTCGCGCGAACTCGCGCAGGCGCTGCGCGGCGATGAGTGCGCGCCTCCATGCGGGATGACACATGAGAGAACCCTTTCCTCGGGGCGCCCAACGGCTCAGCGAAGCTCCTGGATGCGGATCAGGTTGCCCGCGGGATCGCGGAAGGCGCAGTCGCGAACGCCGTACGGCTGCTCGGTCGGCTCCTGGACGACCTCGGTGTCGCCGGACTGCACCTTCTCGAAAGTGCGGTCGAGGTCGCGGGTGGCCAGCAGGATCCAGCCGTACGTGCCCTTGGCCATCATCTCGACGATCGTGCGGCGCTCTTCCTCGGTGACCCCGGGGTCGGCGGCCGGTGGGGCCAGGAGGATGGACGTGCCGGGCTGATCGACGGGGCCGACCGTGATCCAGCGCATCCTGCCGTGTCCGACGTCGCTGCGTACCTCGAAGCCGAGGACGTCGCGGTAGAAGGCGAGGGACGCGTCCGGGTCGTCATGGGGAAGGGAGACCGTGTGAATGGTGAGGTCCATGTCCCTCACGTTAGTTGCGGCTCGTGACCGACGCTTCTCGATTCCTGATCGGTCAGTGGCCGTGGCCGCCGTGGCCGCCGTCGCCCTGCGCGCCGAGGAGCTGGGAGAGGGCCGTCGGGACGAGACCGGCCAGGATGAGCGTCATGCCCACCTCGAACGGGGTGATCCGCAGCGTGCCGACCGCGACCGCCATGACCAGTGAGCCCGCGCCCCAGAGGCGGGGGCGGTGGACGCTGCGGCGGAGCCAGGGGAGGGGCATGCGGGCGGTGGTCAGGGCGTACAGGCCCGCCGCGGCGAAGAGTGCCGCCAGCGGCAGGGTGACGATCAGGAGGAACGTGGACATGGCTGCCTCCACAGGGGTCTCGGGTCTCGCCGGGATGTTCTCAGCCGCCGTCCCCCATCGACATGCCGGGACCCGGCAGCCTGCGGGGGACGCTGCCTGCCGTCGACCGCAGGGGTGACACCCGTCGCGAGCTGCTCTGATAGCGTCCTCGGCCGGATCAGCGGGGGAAGGGCAGGAAATGCGCGGCATACAGGGGCGCACATGGCGCCTCTACGCAATATCGGGCGGGTTGCTCGCGGTCGTCGTCGCCGGGGCCGTGGTGTGGTTCTCGGCCGGCCGGGCGGAGCAGCGCGCGGACAATCTGGACCAACTGGGGCGGGCCTGCGCGGGGTTGCTGCCTCGTGAGCAGTTGGAGGGCTTCGTACCGGGGGACAGCGCCGGGGTCCTGGAGGAGTACGGGACGATGCTCGAGCCCGGCCGGGAGAGCCGCGCGCTGCTGGACTGCTCGCTCGCCTGGGGTGCCGGGGTGTGGGAGCCCGAGGCGCTGGTCCAGGTCCGGGCGGAAGCGCTGATCGCGACGCAGGTCGCGGAGGCCGACGCGGGGTCCCGGTCCATCGGTGACTTCCCGCTGCCCCTTCCGGCCGGCGCGAGGGGCGGTACCGGGGCCGACGACCGGGTCAAGGGCAGTGAGGTCAGCGCCTCGTTGCAGGTGGAGTGTCCCGGAGGGCTGCGCGGCCGGAGCCAGGCGTCCACGAGGTTCCAGGTCGAGGTGGAGCTGCCGTCGACGGCGGACAGCGACTACGACGTCTCCGACACCGAGCGGCTGCTCGCCGCCCGCACCGCCGTGGGCGTCGCCAACTGGGTCATCGAGCACCAGAACTGCGGCCGCGAGCCGATCCGTACCGACGCCTCGCCCCGCCCCGCCGAAGGTCCCGCGCCGACGAAGCTCTGCGCGTGGCTCGACCCGGACGAGCTGGGATTCGCCGAGGAGGAATGGGAGTTCTCCGGGGACGGCACGTACAACCCGCGAGCCGGGTTCTGCGGCGGACGCATCGCCGGATACGGCGCACCCACCGGCACGCCCGTCGTGGCGGTGCGGGCGGAGAGCTGGTCGGGCGAGTTCGCCCGCGGCGCGTACGAGCGGCACGCGTACGTCGGAACCGCTCCCGGACGGCGCGCGTCGTCGTCCGCCATCACGTCCTCGGACTCCCCGCCGACGCTGGCCCTGTGGGCCGAGTCGGTGTGCGACGGCGGCCCGAGCTACCACCGGGTCGCCGTCACCCCGGAACTCGACTTCGGGGGCAAGAAGGAAGTCGTCGTGGAAGACCACGTCCGCAAGCAGTTCTCGACGGACGCGCGCGCCGCGCTCGACCGCTATCTGGCGGCGCCGGACGGCTGGCCGACGCGTTCGCACTGCCACGACACCACGATCCTGGGCGAGGTGGAGGAATGGCGCCGGTGAAGCGACGCGCGGTGAGGGGCGCAGCCGGACTGGGCGCGCTGGTGCTGCTCGCGGGCGGCCTGTTCTGGTTCGCCGGCGGCGGCTACGAGCGCTGGTCGACCGGTCGGATGCTCACGAGCGCGTGTGACGGTGTGCTCCCCGCCGGCCAGGTCCGTTCCCTCCTCGGCGAGGGGCCGTTGAAGACGGGTGGCGACGAAAGCGGGGGCGGTCTCGACGACCCCACGACCTCGCTGCGGGTGGTGTGCGGCATCAGCCGGGTGACCGAGAGGAACGCGGGCAAGCCCGTCGACGACGGATCGGTGTCGGTCACCATCAACGGCGTACCGACGCTCGGCCGCGAGGCCCGGCACTACGAGACCTTCTACCCCACGCTGCGGTCCGAACTGCCGCCCGCCCCTCTGGGGCAGGGATGGAACGGTGCGTTCGGCATGGACGAAGACCACGGCGAGGCGAAGGCCACCACCGCCGTCCTGCTGGACTGCGCACCCGGCCGCGGTGACCTGCTGATCACCGTCGCGGTGAACGTGGAGGGGTACGTGGACGACAGCCCGCTCGACGACCCCGAGCGCCGCACCGCGTTCGCGCGCATCGCCACGGACACGGCCGCCAACGCCTCCCGCCGGTGGAACTGCGACGCCGACCTCGGCGAGGCGCTCACCACCGCGCCTCTGCCGGTCAACAAGGACGAGTACGTGGCCCCGGCGGACGCCAAGGGGACCTGCTCCGGCATCCCCGCCCGGGGCAAGGCCGTGGCACGGGCCTGGGAGAGCGGGCGCGGCACCACGCCGTTCGAGGCGTGCGTGCTGGGCGACACCGAGGGCCGCACCACCTACCGGCTCGCCGCGCACTACGGCCCGTACGCGGAGGGCGCGCGGCACGACCACGCCGAGCGCCTGGGGGACCCCGATCCGATCGCGTCCGGGCAGCGGTCGGGGCTGCTCGGGAACGGTGGTTACTGGACCACCGCCACCTGCCCCGGCAGCGGCGAACCCGCCTTCTTCTCGCTCATCCCGTACAGCGACAAGGCCAAGAGGTCGGACGCCGACCGGGCGTACGAGCTCTCCGTACTGAAGGTCTTCGCCGAGCGCTCCGCCGCGGCCCACCGCTGCGCCGCGCCCGCCGCGCCCACGACGACGACCGCACCGTGACAGAGGGGGAGCCGTGATCGGACGACGGACCAAGGCGGCAGGCGGAGCGCTCGTCCTGGCGCTCGTGGCCGGGGGGTTGATCTGGGGGTTCGGCCTGCGGGGCGACGGTTCGGGTCCTGTCCCCGAGGACACGTGCCGGGGAGCGCTGGCGGTCGAGGAGGCCAGGGGGTTCTTCGGCGGCGCCGAGCTGGAGTTCGGCGGGCACACCGCGGAATGGGTGGGCCATGAGACCGAGTACTGCGCGGCGTGGGCCCGTGGCGAGCAGTCCGGTGGCGTGCAGCTCAGGCTGAACATCCGTCCGGCGGCGGCCCATCGTGCCAGCGGCGCGGCGGAGGAGACCTCGGCGACGCCGATCGGATTCGGCTGGAACGGCTCCTTCGTGTCCGGACGCCGGCCCGAGGCCGGGGTGCTCGTCGACTGCGCCCCGCTGCCCGGCAAGGGCCTTCTCGTCCTGGCCGAGGCGCGCAAGGACACCGACGAGCTCTCCGACGCGCAGGTGCTCCAAGTGGCCCGGTTCGCCACCGAGTCGGCCCGCCGTGCGGCGGAGCGCTTCGGCTGCGAGGGGCCTCTCGGGCAACGCCCGTCGACCGTCGACCGTACGGAGTGGCAGGAGCGCCCCGTTGCCCGGGCGGAGGGAACCTGCCGTGGTGTCGTCGGTTCCCAGGACGCGGCCCGGCTGCGGCTCACGACGGTGTCGGAGATGCCGGCCGGACGTGCGCTCACCGAGAGGTGCACCATGGACCGGGCGGCGAAGGACCGGGCGACCATGCGCCGCTTCCGTCTGACCGCCTACTACGGGCCCTCCGCCGAACAGGAGATGTACCTGGACGGCCGCTACCCCGGCAGCGTGAAGGGCGCGGTCACGCGGTCGCAGCCCTGCAAGGGCGGCCTGGGGACCGCGTACTTCAAGTTCGAGGAATTCCCGCGGCCGGACGCCGAGAAGGGGGTGCGGAGCAGCGTCGCCGGTGCGGACGCGCTGAAGTTGGTGACGGCCTTCGCCACCGCCTCCGGGGCCCGGCACGGTTGTCCGGTGGCCTGATCCTCACCGCCCCTGATTGCCGGGTTCCGGCAATCAGGGGCCGGGCTCCGATGCGTATCAAGGACCTGTCAACGGCGCGTAAGGAACGTGTAAGGTCCGTCGCGGAGTGCCGGGAAGCCTGGTCGGCAAAGCAGGGGGCACGCCTCTGTATCGATCGAAGGATTCCGTCATGGTGCTCATCGCCGTCTTCGGGGCCGCGCTGCTGATCGCGGTTCTGCTGTCCGGGCTCGCCGCCCGTACCGTCCTGTCCACCTCGCTGCTGTTCCTCGTGGGCGGGGCGCTCGTCAGTGACGGGTTCCTGGGGTTGATCCACATCTCGCCGGAGAGCGAGATCGTGTCGGTCACGGCCGACTTGGCGCTCTTCGCGGTGCTGTTCACCGACGGCATGCACGTCTCCTTCGCCAAGCTGCGGGCCAACTGGCGCAACCCCGCCCGCGCGCTCGGTCTGGGCATGCCGCTGGCGTGCGTCGGCATGGCGCTGATCACGCACTACCTCGTCGGTCTCGACTGGACGACGTCGTTCCTCGTCGGCGCGGTCCTGGCTCCGACCGACCCGGTGTTCGCCTCGGCGATCGTCGGGCGCAAGGAAGTTCCGGCCCGGCTGCGTGAACTCCTCAACATCGAGAGCGGGATCAACGACGGCCTGGCGCTGCCGGTCGTCCTGATCCTCATCGCGGTCGCCGGCCCCACCTCGCCGCACGCGGAGGCGTCCTTCGGGAAGATCGGCCTGGAGCTGGCCCTCGGTCTTGGCTTCGGTGTGCTCGCGCCGCTGCTGGTCAACGGCCTGGTGCGGCTCCGCCACCTGGGTGCGGAGGCCAAGCTCCAGCCGCTGCTCCCGCTGGCCACCGGCGTCATCCTCTACGCGGCCTGCCACCTGACCCACGCCAACCCGTACCTGGCGGCGTTCTCCGCGGGCGCGGTGCTTGCGGCCGTATCGCCGGAGGCGAAGACGGCGTTCGAGCCGCTGGGGGAGTCGCTGGCCGAACTGGCCAAGTTCGCCGCGCTGCTGGTCTTCGGTGCTCTGCTGACGCCGCAGCTCTTCGGGGACCTGTCCTGGGGCGGGTACGTGGCGGTGGTCCTGGCGATCGTGCTCATCCGGCCCGCGTCGCTGCTGCTGTCGCTGCTCGGGACGTCGATCGACCGCCGGGAGAAGCTGGTCGCGGCCTGGTTCGGGCCGAAGGGCTTCGCCTCGGTCGTCTACGGTCTGCTGGTCCTGCAGGCCGGGATCCCGCAGGGGGAGGAGGCGTACACGCTCATCGCCGTGTGCATCGCCTTCTCGATCATCGCCCACAGCAGCACCGACGTCCCGATCGCCCGGCTGTTCCACGTCGACGACCTCGTGGAGGGGATCCCCCACACCCACGAGACGAAGGACGCCAAGGACGCCAAGGACGCCGGGGACGCCAAGGGTGCCGGGGACATCAAGGGTGCCGAGGCCGCCAAGGACGCCGAGGGCAGCGGCGTCGTCCCTCGTGCGCGCACCTGATCCGAGGTATCCACCGAAGGGGGAGGCACCATGAAGGACAAGCGCCGCGCCGCCACCACGTTCGCCGTCAACGGTCTGCTGCAGGCCGCGGTGGCCACCTTCTTCACCGTCGCGGGGGACAAGGCGTTCGGAGCCCCGCTGTTCTGGCTCGCCACGTTCAGCTTCGCCTGCGCGTGGTTCATGGAGCGCAGGGCGGCCGGCTCCCGCCCGTCAGAGCGTGAAGTGGACCGCTGCCGCCCAGAGGAGGGTGGCGCCGGTCAGTAGCGGCCCCAGGGGCATGCCGTGCTGGGCGCGCGTGGACGGGACGGTGGGGCGCAGGTCCGGGTGGTGGAGCAGGGTCCGGAGCGTGGCGGCGGCGCGGACGGCGGCCGGGCTGCGGCCGAGGCGTCGTTCGAGCCACGACCAGCCGACGGGGGACAGGCCCGCGTCGTCGTCGCCCGTGGTGCGGATCCGGATGCTGTCGTGGTCGGCGCGGACGGCGGTGATCTCGGCCCAGGGAACGTGCCGGACGCGCCAGGGGCCGCGCACCCACAGGCCCGTGCTGTCGGCGGTGACACGCCAGCTCAGGGCGGTGGCGGCCGAGCTGACGAGCCCGACGAGAAACAGGGCCCCGACCGCCCACTTCCAGGAGAAGCCGTCGGAGAACAAGCCCCAGACGGCGCCGGCCTCGACGAGGAGGAGGGCGATCGCCACCGTACGTGACGTCCGGTCGGCCGACAGGACCAGAGGCGGCTCCTGGGCGGCCGGGAGCGAGGCCCGGGCCGGCGCGGGGTGGATCGCGGAGACGAGGCACTCCGTGAGCGGTTCGCCCTCCGCGCCCGCGGCGACGAGGGCGAGCTTCGGGCCGCCCGTGTACGGGGTGCCGAACAGCACCGCCTCACGCAGGGGCGGTTCCGGGAGTTCCTCCGGCTCGTCCTCGGGCCCGTCCTCCAGGCCCTCGTCCTCCAGGTCGTCTTCGTCCTGGTCCTCTTCGTACACGTCCTCCTCGTACAGCGAGTCGATGTACAGCACCGGCCTCTCGCCGGCACGGTCGTCCGCCGCGTACACCCAGGTACGGTCCTCGTCCCGGTCCCCGCGGACCAGGACCCTGAGCACCGGCACCGGCACCGGCACCGGCCCGGAGCGCCGGGCCGCCGCGCCGTTGGCGAGGAAGGCGAGGCCGGGCACCGCCGTGAGCAGGACGAGGAACTCCCAGCCGGTCGTGTCGTACGGCTCGGCGGCCAGCCGCATCCAGTCGCCGTCCACCAGCACGTCCACCCGCGAACCGGCCTCGTGCTGCTCCGGGAACAGCGCGTCGAAGGTGTGCGTGCCGGCCGCCCCCTCGAAGCGCACCTTCAGCGTGAGGTCGTCCTCGTCCGCCTTCACGACGACGGCGCTCGTCGTCTCCGCCCGCGCGGCCCGCTCCTCGTGGTCGGAGACGACCCGCAGCCCCTGCCACACGGCGAAGGCCGACACCGCGAGCAGCAGCGCGGCCAGGGCGAAGGAGAGCCGGTGCCCTGGGGGCGCGGGCATGGGCGCCCGTGCCGCCCCCGCCGCCTCCAAGGCCAGCGAGCGCTGCTGTCGCACGGCGTCCACGCGGTGGAGCAGGGTGGCCGCGGCGTAGAAGACGGCGAGCAGGAGGGCCGTGTTCGGCACGGACGGCTCCATGAGGGTGCCGTCCACGAACAGGGACACGGTGGACCCGGCCAGGGTGAGCAGCGCGAGGCCGGGCCGCTGCCAGAGCCAGTACAGCGTGAGGACCTGGACCACCGCGCCCGTCAGGCCCGGCCAGTCCGAGGCGCAGGGCGTGGCGGTGGAGCACACCGGGTAGGGGGTGTCCGCGATCGACCAGACGGCCGAGGCCAGCAGGGCGAGGAACGCCCACAGCGGGTCGGCCCACGGCCGCGGGGCGGCCTCGCGCCAGCGTTCGGCGTCCGCCGCGCGCCACGCGGCCGCGCCCGGCGGTATCTCTTCGGCAGCCAGTGGCAAGGGGGAGTCGCTCACCCGCGCATTATGGATGCGGCCGGGAGTTGACGGTCGGGGAGGGCGGGCCTAGCGTCCGACCGGGACTGAGCAAGCGCTTAGGGATCAGGAGAGGGAGCACGTGGCCGGAGGAGAGACGACGGCAGCGACAGCGACGACGGCAGCGGCAGCGACGACGGCGGCAGCGACGACGACGGCGGCAGCAGCGGCGGCAGCGGCAGCGGCGGTCGCCGCGCGGCTGGCCGCGCCCGGCGCGCCCTTCGCCGTCGAGGACGGGGTGTACGTCGAAGGTCCCCGCACGCTCCGGGAGTTCGTGGAGGCCACCTGGGCCTACGGGGACCAGGTGTTCCTGGTGTCCGAGGACGGGACGCTGACCTACCGGGAGTTCTTCGACGCCGCCTGTGGGCTCGCCCGCCGCTTCGTGGACGACTACGGGCTGCGCCCGGGGGACCGGGCCGCCGTCGCGATGCGGAACCACCCCGAGTGGCAGATCGCCTTCTGGGCCGCCCAGCTCGCCGGCCTCGTCGCCGTCCCCCTCAACGCCTGGTGGACCGAGGACGAGTTCGCGTACGCCCTCGACGACTGCACGCCCCGGATCCTGGTCGTCGACGGCGAGCGGGTGGAGCGGGTACGGGCCTGGGCACGCAAGCACGACGTCCCGGGCATCGTCGTCCACGGGGAGCCGGGGGAGGGCTCGGCGGCGGTCCCGGAACAGGGGTTCACCGCGTACGTCCGCGACACCGATCCCCTCCTGGGGCCGCCGCTCGTCGACGTCCTGCCCGAGCACGACGCCACCATCATCTACACGTCCGGGACCACCGGCCGCCCCAAGGGCGCCGTGGCCACCCATCTCGCGCAGGCCGGGGCGGCGATGAACCCGCGGTACTACGCCGCCGCCTCCGCCCTCGGCCGCGGGACCGTCCCCGGCCAGGGCCCCGCGCCCGTCTCGCTCACGACGTTCCCCTTCTTCCACGTCGCCGCCTTCACCTCCTTCTACTCGGTCATGGCCGCAGGCGGCACGCTCGTCCTCATGCGCAAGTGGGACGCGGCCAAGGCCCTGGAGCTGATCCGCGAGCATCGCGTCACGCACTACGCGGGCGTGCCCACCACCGCTCTCCAGCTGCTCGATCTCGCCGAGCGCACCCACGATCCGCTGACGACGCTCACCATGCTCAACACCGGCGGAGCCGCCGCCCCGCCCGAGATCGTCGCCCGGATCACGGCCGCGTACGGGGAGCGCGTCGAGCCCCGCAACGGCTACGGGCTCACCGAGACCTGCGGCGGCGTCTTCGCGAACTTCGGGGCCGAGTACCGCGCGTACCCGCGGAGCGTCGGCCGTCCCACGCCCGCCACCGAGGTCCGCGTCGACCGGCCCGACGCCGACGGCGTGGGCGAGCTCCAGCTCCGCGGGCAGGCGCTGATCCGCGGCTACTGGGGCGACGAGGAGGCGACGAGGAGCGCCTTCACCGAGGACGGGTGGTTCCGCACCGGGGACCTCGCCCACCTGCGCGAGGGGCGCGTCACGATCGTCGACCGGCTCAAGGACATGGTGATCCGCGGCGGCGAGAACGTGTACTGCGTCGAGGTCGAGGCCGTCCTCCACGACCACCCCGCGGTCCTCGACGCCGCCGTCCTCGGCGTACCGCACCCCACCCTCGGTGAGGAGGTCGCCGCGGTCGTACGGCTCAAGGGCGCCCCGGCAGCGGCGGCAGCGGCAGCCGTCACCGCCGAGGAGCTCCGGGCCCATGCCGGCGCGCGCCTCGCCGCCTTCAAGGTGCCCGCCCATGTCGTCGTACGGGACGAGGAGCTGCCCCGCAACGCCGCCGGGAAGATTCTCAAGCGGGTGCTGCGCGACGAGCTGCGTGACGAGTTGCGCGACGAGTTGCGCGATCAGCTGCGCGTCACGCGCACGCGGTAGGCGCCGGACGTGTCCTCGTCGATCACGGTGATGCGGATCCCGTTCGTCCGGTCCGTGAAGGTCTCGCCCGGGCGGTACGGGGCGTCCGACAGCTCCGCGTGGACGTTCGGGCGGCGCGTGCAGCCGCCGCTGTCCTTGTCGCTGTCCGCCACGGTCACCGGACCGTGCCCGGTGTCGACGTCCGACTCCACCCGGTAGATCAGGACGCCCGGCTCGCAGACGGCCTCGTCGTTGCCCTCGCGGGTGCGGACCTCGACCGCGTAGCCGGACTTCTCCGAGAGCGGGACGAAGGCGAGCTTCGGGCCGCCCGCGACAGCCAGCGGGGTCAGTGTGTACTCGCTCGTGCCGGCCCCCGACGCGCAGCCGATCTGTTCGTCGTCGAGCCAGCCCAGCTTCCACTTGTGCCAGCCGAGGAGGTCGTTGTTGGCCCCCCAGTCCTCGGACATGATGTCCCAGTGCCCGACCGTGCCCCCGCCGTCCGCGGTGTAGAGGTCGGGCAGGCCGAAGACGTGCCCGTTCTCGTGCGGCAGGACCCGGTAGCCGGTCTCGGCGTACGTCCCCGAGCCGTCGTCCTGGCGGCTGTAGACGAAGGACGTGTTGGAGAGCGGGACGCCGTCCGCGTACGGGGCCTCGTCGTTCCCCGAGAAGGTGACGGACAGGACGGTGTCCAGGGCCGAGGGCCCGGCGTTCGGGGTGACCAGGATGTTGACGAGGTCGTACGCGCTGAAGTCCACCTTCGGGTCGGCGGTCTTCACGATGTCCTCGACGAGGCCGCGGTAGCCCGGCTCGTACGGTGAGCCGCGCTCTATCCCGTACGAGGAGAACGGCCTCGGCATCCGCAGCCAGTCGGGCAGCGGGGCGTCGGGGCGGTACTGGAGGCGCCCGTACGAGCTGGTGCGGAACCAGTCGGCGGTCTTCGGGAAGAACTCGGCCAGGCGGCCGAGCGCCGTGCCGTCCCCGGGCGCGTCCGGAAAGTCGATCATCAGGTTGAGGGCCCTGATCCGGCCCGTGGAGCGGGCGTATCCGGGGGCCGTGGGCAGCCCCTCCGACATCTGCACACCCATCGTCGTCGCGATCCGGCAGGGCCCGAGCGGGGCGTTCCCGGGGGCGGTGGCCACCGGGCCGGCCGAGGCCGGTGCCGGGCCGGGGAGGCTCGTGCTGGCCGAGGCCAGGGCGGCGAGCACGAGGGCCGCCGCGGCGGCGAGGACGACGGGTCTGCGTATCCGCCGGCGGGTGTGCTGCATGCGGTCGCCTCTCTGGTCGGCCAGGCTCTGCTGCTTCTGTCGGTTGCCTCTGTCGCGCTTGCCTCTGTCGCGCTTGCTTCTGTCGCTTGCTTCCGTAGCGCTTGCTTCGGTTGCCTCTGCCGGCTGCCCGCCACCTGCCTGCCAGGCGCTGGTCAGCCGCTGGTCAGCGCCGGTCGGCGCCGCTGTTCGTCAGCCTGTGTCGAGTGGTGCGGGCGCGCGCGCCGGGTGGCCCGATCAGGGGTATTCCGCCGCAGGACGCAGATGTGTCCCAGGTCACAGTTGAACGGGGAAATAACCGGGGAGTCCGTCCCCGTTTACGCCTGTGCTCGAGGAAGTGGGGACTCAGTCCCCGGATCGATTTCGATCGACGTTCCGGAAGGAGGCCGTGGCGTGACCACCGAAGCCGAGACCGCGCCCGTCCGCCGCGTACCGCGCCCGCGGGCCGACGCCCTGCGCAACCGCGAGCGGATCGTGACGGCGGCCCGCGAGATGTTCGTCGAGTTCGGCCCCCAGGTGCCGTACGACGAGATCGCGCGCCGCGCCGGAGTCGGCAACGCCACGCTCTACCGCAACTTCCCCGAGCGCTCCGACCTCGTCCACGAGGTCGTCCTCTCCGTCATGTCCCGCATCACCGACCTCGTGGAGGAGGCGGTGGCCGAGGAGCACGACACCTTCGCGGCGCTGCGCCGCTTCACCCACGCCGCCGCCGACGAACGCATCGGGGCCCTGTGCCCGATGATCGACGGCGCCTTCGCCCAGGACCATCCCGAACTGCACGCCGAACGCGATCGGTTGGAGCAGGCCGTGCAGGGCCTGGTCGACCGTGCGCAGCAGGCGGGGCGGCTGCGCGCCGACGTCGGCGTCGGCGACCTGATGGTGGCCGTCTCCCAGCTGACCCGCCCGCTCCCCGGCACCGCCTGCCCGAACATGGACCGTTTCGTCCACCGCCATCTGCAGCTGTTCCTGGACGGTCTCGAAGCGCCCGCGCGCTCCGTACTGCCCGGCTCGGCCGCCACTCTGGAGGATCTGCGAGGCGACTGGCCACAGGCGTGACCGCGAGCTGACCGTCCCGTAACTCCCTTACTCCGTACGTCCGTTTTCTCCCTTACGCACCAAGAGGTGGCTACCCCCATGTCCGAAACAGATCCCCGGCGCTGGAAAGCGCTGGTCTTCATCGCTCTCGCCCAGCTGATGGTCGTGCTGGATGCGACGATCGTGAACATCGCGCTGCCCTCCGCCCAGCAGGACCTGGGGATCTCGGACGGCAACCGGCAATGGGTCATCACGGCCTACGCGCTGGCCTTCGGCGGTCTGCTGCTCTTCGGCGGCCGCATCGCCGACCTGTGGGGCCGCAAGCGCACCTTCGTCGTCGGCCTCATAGGCTTCGCCGCCGCCTCCGCGCTCGGCGGGGCCGCGACCGGCGAGGCGATGATGCTCGGTGCCCGCGCGCTCCAGGGCGCCTTCGGCGCACTCCTCGCGCCCGCCGCGCTCTCCCTCCTCGCGGTGATGTTCACCGACGGCAAGGAGCGCGCGAAGGCGTTCGGCATCTACGGCGCGATCGCCGGTGGCGGTGGCGCCGTGGGCCTGATCCTCGGCGGCTTCCTCACCGAGTACCTCGACTGGCGCTGGACCTTCTTCGTCAACATCCCCTTCGCGATCGTCGCGGCCGCGGGTGCGTACTTCGTCATCCGTGAGCCGGCCGGCGGGCGCAACCGTTCGCCGCTCGACATCCCGGGCGTGGTCCTGTCCACCCTCGGTCTGGTCGCGCTCGTCTACGGATTCACCCGCGCGGAGTCCGAGGGCTGGTCGGACCCGACGACGATCGGCCTCTTCGTCGGCTCGGGCGTGCTGCTCTTCGCCTTCGTCCTCACCGAGTCCCTGGTGAAGTCCCCGCTGCTGCCGCTGCGCGTCCTGACCGAGCGCAACCGCGGCGGTGTGTACCTCTCGCTGGGCCTGGCCGTCATCGCGATGTTCGGTCTGTTCCTCTTCCTGACGTACTACCTCCAGGTCGTGAAGGGGTACTCGCCGGTCAAGACCGGTTTCGCGTTCCTCCCGATGATCGTGGGCATGATCACCGGCTCGACCCAGATCGGTACGCGGCTGATGACGCGGGTTCCCCCGCGCTGGCTGATGGGCCCGGGCTTCCTGACCGCGGGCGTCGGCATGCTGCTGCTCACGCAGCTGGAGGTCGGCTCGTCGTACGCCGGTCTGATCCTGCCCGCGCAGCTGCTGCTCGGCCTCGGTATGGGTACGGCGTTCATGCCGGCCATGTCGCTCGCCACGCACGGCGTCGACCCGCGGGACGCCGGTGTGGCCTCCGCGATGGTCAACACCTCGCAGCAGGTCGGCGGCGCCATCGGTACGGCGCTGCTGAACACGATCGCGGCCTCGGCCACGACCGCGTACATCGCCGACCACGCGGCCGGCGCCACCACCCCCGGCGCCCAGAAGCTGCTCCAGCTCCAGGGCATGGTCGAGGGCTACTCGGCGGCCATCTGGTGGGCGGTCGGCATCCTGGTCGTCTCGGCCACGATCGCCGTCACCTTCATCAACACCGGGAAGCCGGGCGGCGGCCCGGTGGCCGGGTCCGGCGGGGCCGCCGGGTCCGGTGAGTCCGGTGAGGAGGGCGAGGCGGCGCTGAAGATCCCCGTCGTCGCCCACTGATCCTCGGTGTGGGGAGGTCTGCCCTGGTTCCGCTCAGCGGAGCCAGGGCAGATCCGCGTTCGGGTCCGTCGGCTGCAGGCCCTCCGCCATCACCTTCATGATCTCGCCGAGCTGCTCCACCTGCTGCGGGCTCAGCCGGTCGAACATCGCCTGCCGTACGGCAGCGACATGGCCCGGCGCCGCCCGCTCCAGGACCTCGTAGCCCTCGTCCGTGAGGAACGCGAACTGGCCCCGCTTGTCGGAGGGGCAGTCCTCGCGCAGCACCCAGCCTTTCTTCTCCAGGCGCGCGACGGCGTGGGAGAGCCGGGAGCGGGTGATCTTGGCGCCCTTGGCCAGCTCGGTCATCCGCAGCCGCCGCCGGGGCGCCTGGGAGAGCTGGACGAGCAGACCGTAGTAGACGTGCGGCATCCCGGCGTCGCGCTGCAGCTGGCGGTCGAGATGGTCCTCGAGGAGGGTGGTGGCGTGCAGGTACGCGCGCCAGACGCACTGCTCCTCGTCGCTGAGCCAGCGGGGCGCGTCATTGGGTGCCATGGTCATGTATCTATCCTACGGGTCATTATTGAATATTGAACTAGATGGGTTAGGCTTGTCGGGTCAGTCGAGCTTGAACCTTCAAGCACTTCGTCGAACGTCGAGATCCTCGGGAGGCGTCGTCATGGATGCCACGAACACCACAGACGCCACGGACGCCACGGATGTCACGGACGCCACGGGTGCCACGCCGGCGCGGATGCCCGCCCTCTATCTCTCGCACGGCGCCCCGCCGCTCGCGGACGACCCGGTCTGGCCCGGCGAGCTCGCCGCCTGGTCCGCCGGACTGCCCCGGCCGAAGGCGATCCTGATGGTCTCCGCCCACTGGGAGGAGGCCCCGCTCGCGCTCGGCGCGACCGAGACCGTGCCCCTCGTCCACGACTTCTGGGGCTTCCCCGAGCACTACTACCGGGTGCGGTACGCGGCCCCCGGCGCGCCCGAACTCGCCGCGTCCGTCCGCGGACTGCTGCAGGGGCCCGGCACGCCGGTGCAGGACATCCCCGACCGCGGGCTCGACCACGGCGCCTACGTGCCCCTGGTCGAGATGTTCCCCGGCGCCGACATCCCCGTACTCCAGATCTCCATGCCCACCCTCGACCCGCGGAAGCTGATGGACATCGGCCGCAGGCTCGCGCCACTGCGCGACGAGGGCGTGCTGATCGTCGGCAGCGGCTTCTTCACCCACAACCTGGCGGCGCTGCGGCACTCCGGTCCCGGAGTGCCGGGCTGGTCGGCGGAGTTCGACGACTGGGGGCACCGCGCGCTGGAGGCCGGGGACGTCGACGCGCTGCTCGACTTCGAGCACAAGTCCCCTGCGGGCAGGCTCGCCCACCCGCGCACGGAGCACTTCGCGCCGCTGTTCGTCACGCTCGGCGCGGCGGACGCGGCCGGTGACCTGGGCGGCGGGCGGAGCGTGATCGACGGGTTCTGGATGGGCCTGGCGAAGCGTTCGGTGCAATTCGGCTAGAAGGCGGGCGGGTTGAGCTCGACCGAGCGGACGGCGGCGGCCAGCGCGAGCGGGTCGCCGACGTCGAGCGCGGTGTCGGTGAACTTGATCGTGTGGTCGTCGCCGTGTGCCGCCGCCCGCTCGAAGACCTCCTCGGCGGTGAGCGCGGTGTCCTTGTGGGCGGTGTCCTTGCGGGCGGCGGGCTCGGGCGGCGTGTACGCGGCGGTCACGGCGGCGGAGGCGGCCCAGGCCGCCGAGAGGCTCGCCGGCCACAGCTCGCGCGGGAGCGCCGGGAGGGTGCGCAGGACCGCGTTGGGGGCGGTCGCCGCGTGGACCAGCATGATCGGCTCGCCGTGGCCGTGGGTGGCGTAGCGGTGGGTCGCGGCGGTGACCAGTTCCGTGAGCAGGGCGTGCGCGGTGTCGGCGTCCGGGGCGGTGCCCCAGCGTGGGAACGCGGTCAGCTGGGCGAGCCGGGCGCGGATCCCGCCCTCCTGGTCCGGGACGGGCGGTACGGCGTCGAGGGCGGCGGCCGCGGCGGCCGCGGTGGGCGTGGTGGGCGCGGTGGACGCCGGGGTGAGCGGCGTGAGCGGCGTGAGCTCGGGGAGGGGCTGGTGGCGGGCCGCCCAGTAGCCGAGGGCGTGGGCCAGTTCGGTGCGGCGCGGTGCCGTCTCCTCGGTCGTCAGGAGGGTGCGTACGGCATGGCCGGTACGGATCACGGGGTGCGTCGCCCCGCCCGCGATGCCCGGGAGCAGACGCGGCCACCACTCGGCGAGCACCACGCGCCAGGGCCGCTCCGCGGTCTCCCGCTCGAAGAACCGGGCCCAGTCGGCGATCCGGGCCGGGTCGCCGAGCGCCTTGCGCCAGTCGGCGGCCGTGATCGGGGAGTGGGGCGCGGGCATGTCCTCCAGCTTGGCCCGGTAGCGGTCCAGCCAGCGGTGCACGGCCGGGGCCTGGCCGTGGCGCACGAGCGCCTCGACCGCCATGGGGGCGTGGTTCGTGAGCCAGCCGCCCCGCTCGGGACCGCTGGCGTGGAGGCGCTGGAGGGCTTCGTCGAGGGTGCCGGAGGTGTCGTCCATGGCCGCGACCCTAGGTACCGCGGAGGCGGGTCCGTAACGGTCGCGGGACCTAGGACGGGGCCTGGTCCCCTGGGCGCCACCAATCCGAGAATTCGCCCTTTCGTCCCTTTTCGGACATCGCGAGCAACCAGAAGGAGGCGCAGGCCGTCTTCAGGGTGGGAGCGGAGGTCGTGCAGCGTTGTACCGCTTCGCGAGCGGCCTGACCTGCACGTCTGTGGATTCGGACATGCCCGCGCCCCCTCGGCGGCGGCACAGGGTACTGCATGATCGCGAAAATCGATGCGCCGCGTGGGAATTCTGTCCTGATTCCAGTCGTTGTTTCCGTCGGATGCAGGGCACCCGCAAGGGTGTCGCAACCCTACTCAGCAAGGGAGCACGCATGGCAACCCGTGCCGTCGCCCGTCGTCAGTCCTCCGCCTCCGGCGGGAGCAGCGCCCGGGCCAGCAGCGTTCGCGCCGTGGGTGGGGACATCGCCGACCGCGACCTGGTCGGCATGTACCTCGACGAGATCGCGCGCACGCCCCTGCTCGACGCCGCCAAGGAGGTCGAGCTCTCCCAGACCATCGAGGCGGGCGTGTACGCCCAGCAGATCCTGGAGGGAGAGGTGGAGAGCGATGCGGCAGGCGCGTCCCGCGAGGAGCTCGAAGGGCTGGTCGCGGCGGGCGAGCGTGCCAAGGACCTCTTCATCAAGTCCAACCTGCGGCTGGTCGTCGCGGTGGCGCGGCGCTACCCGCGCAGCGGGCTGCCGCTGCTCGACCTGATCCAGGAAGGGAACGCGGGCCTGGTGCGCGCGGTCGAGAAGTTCGACTACGCGAAGGGCTTCAAGTTCTCGACGTACGCCACGTGGTGGATCCGTCAGGCCATCACGCGGTCCATAGCCGACCAGTCGCGCACGATCCGGCTCCCCGTCCACCTGGTGGAGGAGCTGGGGCGGATCCGGCGCGTGCAGCGCGAGTTCAACCGGGAGAACGGCCGTGAGCCGGAGCCGGCGGAGATCGCGACGGAGCTGGGCTCGACCCCGGAGCGGGTCGTGGACGTCCTGGACTGGGCCCGGGACCCGGTCTCGCTGAACATGTCCGTGGACGACGAGGGCGAGACGCAGTTCGGCGACCTGCTGGAGGACACCTCCGCGGTGTCGCCCGAGCAGTCGGTGCTCACGCTGCTGCGCAGCGAGGAGCTCGACGACCTGATCGACAAGCTCGACCACCGCACGGCGTCGATCATCCGGATGCGGTACGGAATCGAGGACGGCAGGGAGCGAACGCTGACCGAGGTCGGCAAGGAGCACGGTCTGACGCGGGAGCGCATCCGCCAGATCGAGAAGCACGCGCTGCTCGAACTGAAGAAGATGGCGCGCGACACGGGCTTCGACGCGGCGGCCTAGGGCGACAGCCGGACAGGCGGACCGGCGGACCGGCGGACCGGTCCACCGGTCCACCGGTGGACCGGTGGACCGGCGAACCGGGGGCCGGGTGTCCCGGCCCCCGGCCCTCTTACGCCGTCGCGCCCGTCAAGCGGCCCGCCAGATCCCGTACGTACGTGATCAGGGCATCGGGGCCGTGGATCGTGAACGGCGCGTCGACCAGGGCCAGGCGGAGGGCGAGCCACTCCGTGGAGTCGGACGTGCGCGTGCGCAGCCTGCAGGTGGAGTCGCTCGTCGCCGTCGGGGCCAGGTGGGCCGGGAGGCGGGCGGTCACGAAGTCGGCGGGGGCGTCGAAGGTGACGTCCAGGTCCAGCTCGGGCTGGGCGCGGGACATCGAGCGCGTCATGTACTCGGCCGCCCCGCCCGCCGGCAGCTCGCGCGGTGCGAAACGGGCCCCCGTGGCGAACGGGTCCGAGACCCGGTCGACCCGGAACGTGCGCCAGTCGTCACGGCCCAGGTCGTACGCCACCAGGTACCACCGCCGCCCCGTCGACACGAGCCGGTACGGCTCGACCTGGCGCTTCGACTCCGTCCCGTCCCCCGCGCGGTAGCCGAAGCGCAGCCGCTCCTGGCCCGTCACCGCGCCCGCGAGCGCCGTCAGGGTCGACGGCGCGACCGTCGCCCCGTCCCCCCGCGTCAGCGGGATCGTCGCGTTCTGCAGCGTGGAGACCCGGTGCCGCAGCCGGGACGGCAGCACCTGCTCCAGCTTCGCCAGCGCCCGTACCGAGGCCTCCTCCACGCCCTCGATCGCGTGCCCCGCCCCCGCCCGCAGCCCGACCGCGATCGCGACCGCCTCCTCGTCGTCGAGGAGCAGCGGCGGCATGGCCGTACCGGCGACCAGGCGGTACCCGCCGACCGCGCCCATCGTCGCCTCGACCGGGTAGCCGAGGGCCCGCAGCCGGTCGATGTCGCGGCGGATCGTGCGCGCGGAGACCGAGAGCCGCTCGGCCAGCTCGCTGCCCGGCCATTCGCGCGGCGTCTGGAGCAGCGAGAGCAGATTCAGGAGTCGTGCCGGAGTATCCGTCATGTGTTCCAGGATGGCGCTCATCTAGGACATCGGCTGACCTATATGGCCTCTACGTTCATCGCATGAGTTCACACGACGCCGCCGCCGGAGCCGCGGACAAGAGGCGCTGGATCGCCCTCGCCATCGTCATGACCGCCGCCTTCATGGACCTGGTCGACGCCACGATCGTCAACATCGCGATTCCCAGCATCGAGCGGGGCCTCGGCGCCACGTTCGGCGCCATCCAGTGGATCACCGCCGGGTACGCCCTCGCGTTCGCCGCCGGCCTGATCACCGGCGGACGTCTCGGTGACATCTACGGCCGCAAGCGGCTGTTCCTCTTCGGCACCGCCGGCTTCACCCTCGCCTCCGCGCTCTGCGGCCTCGCCGCCAACCCGGAGATGCTGGTCGCCTCCCGCCTCCTCCAGGGCGCGGCGGCGGCGATGATGGTGCCGCAGGTGCTGTCGATCATCCACGTCACCTTCCCCGCGCACGAGCGCGGCAAGGTCTTCGGCATGTTCGGCGCGATCATCGGCCTGGGCGCGGTCTCCGGCCCGCTGCTCGGCGCGCTGCTCACGCAGTGGAACATCGCCGGCCTGGAGTGGCGGCCGATCTTCCTCATCAACCTGCCGGTCGGCATCGCGGGCCTGATCCTGGGCCGGAAGTTCATCACCGAGTCCAAGGCCCCGAAGGCGCTCCGCCTCGACCTGGTCGGCGTGCTGCTCGTGACGCTGGCGCTGCTGATGCTCATCTACCCGCTGACGCGCGGCCGCGAGCTGGACTGGCCGCTCTGGGGCCACCTGTGCATGGCCGGCAGCCTCGTCGTCTTCGGCGCCCTCGTCGCGTACGAGAAGTACAAGACGAAGAAGGACGGCTCCCCGTTGGTCGAGCTGTCGCTGTTCAAGGTGAAGAGTTTCGCGGCGGGCATCGCGGTGCAGCTGACCTTCGGTGTCGTGATGGGCATCTTCTTCCTGGTCTGGACGCTGTACATGCAGGTCGGTCTCGGCTGGAGCCCGCTGAAGGCGGGTCTGACGGGCGTGCCGTTCTCGATCGCGGTCTCGACGGCGGCCGGTCTGTCGGTGCAGAAGCTGGTGCCGCGCTTCGGCCGGAAGGTGCTGCAGGCGGGCGCGCTGACGATGGCGGCGGGCGTGCTGCTCTACATGTGGGAGGCCGGGCGGTACGGGACCTCCATCCACTCCTGGCAGATGATCCTGCCCCTCGTGGTCATGGGCCTGGGCATGGGGCTCATCGTGGCCCCGCTGACGGACGCGGTCCTCTCGGACGTGCCGCGGGAGCACGCCGGTTCGGCGTCGGGTCTCATCAACACGACCGGGCAGATGGGCAACGCGCTCGGGCTCGGGCTCGTGTCGGTCGTCTTCTTCGGCGTGATCGACGAGGAGCGTCTCGAGAAGGTTCCGGCCGAGGTGGGGGCGGCGTTCACGGACGCGTTCCAGAACGCGCTGGGGTGGGCGGTGGCGGTGCTCGCCGGGATCTTCCTGGTGATGTTCGCGCTGCCGGCGAAGCCGAAGCAGCACGTGGAGGGCGCGGACGACGCGGAGGACGCGGACGACGCGTCGGCCGTCGAGAAGGAGCCGCTGCTGACGCACTGAGTGGACCGTGCGCACTCACTGAACGCACTCCGGCGCGCCGAATGGCCCCGGCCCCTGGGACAGCCGTCCCCGGCGGCCGGGGCCTTTCGCGGTTCGCGTCCGGGCCCGATGCCCGTTCGTGTCCGTAACGATGCCCGGATCCGTTTACTTTCGGGAAATCCGGGCGTAGCCTCTGCTGAAACCACAGGTTCGGGCATCGAACGGATGTAAACCCACATGTACGCACCCGAGCGCCAGCAAGAGATCCTGCGGCTCGCCCGCGAGAGCGGACGCGTCGACGTCCTCTCCCTCGCCGAGGAGTTCCAGGTCACCGCCGAGACCGTACGGCGCGACCTCAAGGCCCTCGACCGGGCCGGACTCGTACGCCGGGTCCACGGCGGGGCGATACCCGCCGGGCGGCTCGACTTCGAGCCCGACCTCGCCGAGCGCGAGTCCACCGCCGCCGACGAGAAGGACCGGATCGTCCAGGCGGCCCTCGCCGAACTCCCCGACGAGGGAAGCGTCGTCCTCGACGCCGGCACGACCGTCGCCCGGCTCGCCGCCGGGTTCCCCCTCGAGTGCGCGCTCACCGTCGTCACCCACGCCCTGCCCGCCGCCGCCCGCCTCGCCGACCACCCCGGCATCGACCTCCACCTGGTCGGCGGCCGCGTCCGGCACCGTACCCGCGCCGCCGTCGACGCCTGGGCGCTGCGCGCGTACGGGGAGATCCGCGCCGACGTCGCCTTCCTCGGCGCCAACGGCTTCTCGCCCGACCACGGTCTCACCACCCCCGACCTCGCCGAGGCCGCCGTCAAGCGGGCCGTGATCGCCTCCGCCCGCCGGGTCGTGCTCCTCGCCGACTCGGCCAAGCACGGCCAGGAGCACTTCGCCCGCTTCGGCGACCTCACCGATGTCGATCTGCTCATCACCGACAACGGGCTCAGCCCCGAGGACGCCGCGGCGATCGAGGCCGCGGGAACGGAAGTCGTACGCACATGATCCTCACCGTCACCCCCAACCCGTCGCTGGACCGGACGTACGAGGTCCCGGCCCTGGAGCGCGGCGAGGTGCTGCGCGCCTCCGGCGAACGCGTGGACCCGGGCGGAAAGGGCGTCAACGTCTCCCGGGCCGTGGCCGCCGCCGGACACCGCACGGTCGCCGTCGTGCCGCTGGGCGGCGCGCCCGGCGCGCTGGTCGCCCAGCTCCTCGCCGGACAGGACATCGAGGTCGCGCCGGTACCGGTCGCGGGGCACACCCGCTCCAACATCGCGATCGCCGAACCGGACGGGACGCTGACGAAGGTGAACGCGCCGGGACCGGAGCTGACGCCCGAGGAGTCCGAGGCCATCCTCGCCTCCGTCGGCGCGTACTCCCCGGCGGCGGACTGGATCGCCTGCTGCGGCAGCCTGCCGCGCGGCCTCGCCCCCGAGTGGTACGCCGAACTGGTCACCCGCGCGCACGGCGCGGGCGCCCGGATCGCCCTCGACACCTCGGGCCCCTCCCTCCTGGCGGCCCTCGCGGCCCGTCCGGACGTCGTCAAGCCGAACGCCGAGGAGCTCGCGGAGGCCGTGGGCCGGCCGCTGGCGACGGTCGGCGACGCGGTGAAGGCGGCGGGGGAGCTGCGGGACCTGGGGGCGGGGACGGTCCTGGCGAGCCTGGGCGCGGACGGCCAACTGCTGGTGTCGGAGGCGGGCACCTGGTTCGGCACGGCGCGTGTCGACACCGTCCGCTCCAACGTCGGCGCCGGTGACGCGTCGCTGGCCGGATTCCTCGCGGCGGGCGGCGAAGGCCCCCAGGCGCTGGCGGCCGCGGTCGCGCACGGCGCCGCTGCGGTCCAGCTGCCCGGCAGCGAGATGCCCACGCCGGGCGATCTGAACCCGTCGGCGGTCACCGTGACCGACGACGTACCCCTCGACCGAGAACTCAGCGAGCAAGGGAGCCCGCGATGAGCAAGATGATCACCGCGGACCTGGTCGATCTCGACCTGTCCGCCGGCACCAAGGAAGCGGCGGCCCGTTCGCTCGCGGAGCGCATGGTCGCGCTCGGCCGGGTGACCGACCTCGACGGCTTCCTGGCGGACGTGGCCGCCCGCGAGGCCCAGATGCCCACCGGCCTCGACGGCGGCATCGGCATCCCGCACTGCCGCAGCGCCCACGTGACGGCCCCGACCCTCGCTTTCGGCCGCGCCCCCCAGGGCATCGACTTCGGCGCCCCGGACGGCCCGGCGGACCTGATCTTCCTGATCGCGGCCCCGGCGGGCGCGGACGACGCCCACCTGACGATCCTCTCCTCCCTGGCCCGCCAACTGATGAACGAGGCCTTCACGACAGCCCTCCGCTCAGCCACCTCACCCCCCGAGGCAGCGGCCCTGATCTCAGGCGACCAGCCGCCGTCGCCCGCCGACGACGCGTCTGAAGCCGCGGCTTCGCCGCGCGCCGTGCCCGCCTCGCCGACCACCACGGCGGGGCCGGCCGCCTCCGGCGAGACGGCTTCGGCCTCCGCCGGGCGGGAGCCCGCCGAAGGCGACGGCACGCCTGCCGCCCCGGCTTCGCCGGGCGCCGTGCCCGCCTCCGCCGGCCCCGCCGCCACCGCGCGGTCCTCGGCCTCCACGCCGGCTGCCTCCGGCGGGACGGCTTCGGCCTCCGCCGGGCGGGATGCCGCCGCACCGGCGGCCGAGCCCGCCGAAGGCGACGGGCCGTCCGTCCAGGCCGCACCGAACGCCGTGTCGGCTGCGCCGCCCGGCGACGGCACGCCTGCCGCCCCGGCTTCGCCGGGCGCCGTGCCCGCCTCCGCCGACCCCGCCGCCTCCGTTGATGGGGGGCTGGGGGGAACCCCCAGTTTCGGGAAGGGGCGGGGTGGGGGAGAGGCGCCGTTCAGGATCGTTGCCGTCACCTCGTGTCCCACCGGCATCGCCCACACCTACATGGCCGCCGAGTCCCTCGAAAAGGCTGGCCGCGCCGCCGGTGTCGAGGTCGTCGTCGAGACGCAGGGCTCCGCCGGGTTCGCGCGGCTCGACCCCGACGTCATCGCCGCGGCCGACGGCGTGATCTTCGCGCACGACGTTCCCGTCCGCGAGAAGGAACGATTCGCCGGGAAGCCGACCGTCGACGTCGGCGTCAAGGCCGGCATCAACCGGCCCGCCGAGCTGATCTCCGAGGTCCGCGGCAAGGCCGAGCGCGGCGAGGTCGCCGCAGGCACGCCCACCCCCGTCGAGAGCGCGGGCGAGCCGGGCGAGGGCTACGGCACCAAGCTCCGCAAGTGGCTGATGTCCGGCGTCAGTTACATGGTCCCGTTCGTCGCCGCAGGCGGTCTCCTCATCGCCCTCGGCTTCGCCATCGGCGGCTACGACATCAACAAGGCCCCCTCCGTCGCCGAGCACTTCGCCTGGGGCCAGGCCGACTCCTGGGCCGCGCTGATGTTCCAGATCGGCGGGCTCGCCTTCAGCTTCCTCGTCCCGGTCCTCGCCGGTTACATCGCGTACGGCATGGCCGACCGCCCCGGTCTCGTCCCCGGCTTCGTCGGCGGCGCGATCGCCCTCACCATCAACGCGGGCTTCCTCGGCGGCCTCGCCGCCGGTCTGATCGCCGGCGGCACGGTCCTCGCCATCCAGAAGGTGAAGGTGCCCGCGGCCCTGCGGGGCATCATGCCGGTCGTGGTGATCCCGCTGCTCGCGTCGATCGTCGTCGGCTTCCTGATGTTCCTGGTGATCGGCAAGCCGATCGCGAGCCTCCAGAAGGCGATGACCGACTGGCTGTCCGGACTCTCCGGCGCCAACGCGATCATCCTGGGCGTGATCCTCGGCCTGATGATGTGCTTCGACCTCGGCGGCCCCGTCAACAAGGTCGCGTACGCCTTCGCCGTCGGCGGTCTCGCCACCCCCAACGAGGGCTCCCTCAAGGTCATGGCCGCCGTGATGGCCGCCGGCATGGTGCCGCCGCTCGCGATGGCGCTGGCCACGACCGTACGCGGCAGGCTCTTCACCAAGACCGAGCGGGAGAACGGCAAGGCGGCCTGGGTCCTCGGAGCCTCGTTCATCAGCGAAGGCGCCATCCCCTTCGCCGCGGCCGACCCGCTGCGGGTCATCCCGTCCGCGATGGTGGGCGGCGCGGTCACCGGCGCTCTGTCGATGGCCTTCGAGTGCACCCTGCGGGCCCCGCACGGAGGCTTCTTCGTGCTCCCGCTGATCGGCAACCCGCTGCTCTACCTGCTCGCGATCCTGGCGGGCACCCTGGTGAGCGCCGCACTTGTCATCCTCCTCAAGGGCGCACGCACGTCGGCCCCCGTGGGAAACGGGGGCACGGAGGAGAAGCCTCAGGCTGAGACGAAGGTGGCCGTAGCAGCCTGACCGGTCCCGCGAGGGACCCCGAGGGGCGGTGCGTACTGCGAGCGGTACGCACCGCCCCTCGGTTCGTGCGTCCGATCCGTCAGGAGCGGTTGAGGGAAGTGGCGGCCGCGTTGCGCTTGAACTTGGCCGCCCGAAGGTCCGCCGGCGTCGGCGTCGTCTGCTGGGTCCAGCCCTCGTCCCAGACGAAGGTCTGGCCCTGGATGTCGCCGTGCGTCTGCCACACCTGACCGTCGACTGTGACGATCTTGACGTACGCGTCGTTGCCCTGGGCCTCGATGGCGATGCCGCAGGCGTTGCCGGGGAAGGCGTCGTTCGTCTCGTCGGAACCGTTCGCGGGATCGCTGTCGCTCGCGACGGTGTTGGTGAGGTCCTGCCACTCGATCGTGCCGCCCGGCGTGCTCGCCTTGCCGGCGTAGGCCACTCCGCCGGTGAGGACGGCCTGGAAGTCCTCGCTGTTCGAGGGGCTGTACGTGTCGATGTCGGAGCAGGGCCCGGTCGCGCCTGCGGGACCTGCGGGACCTGCCGGTCCTGCCGGTCCTGCCGGTCCTGCCGGTCCTGCGGGTCCAGCGGGACCAGCCGGGCCTGCGGGGCCCGTGTCACCGCCACCCGGTCCCGTCGGTCCCTGGGGTCCTGCGGGGCCCGCGGGTCCCGCGGGTCCTGCCGGACCGGCGTCGCCCGTGTCGCCCTTGGGTCCCGCGGGACCGGCGTCACCCGTGTCGCCCGTGTCGCCCTTGGGGCCCGCCGGTCCTGCCGGACCTGCCGGACCCGCCGGACCCGTGGGTCCGGGCGGCCCGGGAGGGCCTTCCTTGCACTTGTCACCGCCACGGACCTGCGGCGGCGCGCCCTTGTCGAGGTGGTGCAGCTGACCCTGGACGTACTCCTGGATCCGCTCCAGCTCCTGGTGCGGTCCGGCGCCCGGGTGCGGCGGAGGGCCGTCCGGGTGGTGCTGCGGCGGCGGGCCGTCCGGGTGGTGCGGCTGGCATTCGTCCCCGGTCGAGGGTGCCGCCGCGCTCACGCCCGCGAGCTGCGCCGGGTGCTGCGGCGCGGCGACGGCGGGGCTCGCGAGGCTCGTCACCATGACCGCGAGCGAGGCGACGGCCCCGCCGGCGAGCCAGGAACGTCGTCGTGCGAGCGGGCCCAGAGAGGACCTGGTCCTGAGATCAGGACGCATACATGTGCTCCTTCGGTAACCGGATCGAGCGATGGGGTGGAAGTCTGTTCGGACTTCCCCTCGGATCATCGGATCGCGATTGCAACGTCTTGAGCGGCCTGCGGAGCTATCAGCTCACTGGCGTACGCCACTCACCGAGTGGACGCATGCGCAGGAGCGAACCCGAATGGGGTCCCCGGCGTGCCGTTCCCGGGCGGCCCGGGCCCGTCCGTAGGGTCGCGCGCACATGAGGTCGCCGGATCGATCCACCGGGGGTGGTGTTGCCGTGAAGCCGTCGATCTGCCTGTGCATGATCGTCAAGAACGAGGCGCGTGTCATCGAGCGCTGCCTCGCCTCCGTCAGGGATCTGGTGGACGCCTGGGTCGTCTCCGACACGGGGTCCACCGACGGCACCCAGGAGCTGATCCGGAACGCCCTGCGCGGCATCCCCGGGGAGCTGTACGAGGAGCCCTGGACCGACTTCGGCCACAACCGGAGCCTGAACATCCGGCACGCCCGCGGCCGGGCCGACTACCTGCTGCTCCTCGACGCCGACCACGTGCTCCGGCGGGAGGGCCCGCTGCCTCCGCTGACCGCCGACGCGTACCTGCTGCGCCACGAGGGCGCGCTGGAGTACCGCATCAAGCGCCTGGTCAGGGGCGACATCGCCTGGCGGTACGAGGGGGTCACCCACGAGTATCTGACGGCGGACGGGGCCGGGGGCCAGGAGCGCACCAGCGAGAATCTCGACGCACTCGTCGTCGAGCACTTCGCCGACGGCGGCTCACGGCACGACAAGTTCGAGCGCGACGCCCGCCTGCTGACCGCCGAGCTCGCGCGCGATCCCGCCAACCCCCGGACCGTGTTCTACCTCGCCCAGACCATGCGGGACATGGGCCGTACGGACGAGGCCGTCGCACTCTACGAGCGCCGCGCGGCCATGGGCGGCTGGGGCGAGGAGGTCTACTACGCGCTGCTCCAGGCCGGGATCCTCCAGGCGGACTCGGGAGACTGGCCGGCGGCGGCCGACGCCTTGACGCGCGCCTGGGAGTCCCGCCCGCAGCGTCTCGAGGCCTGCTACGAACTGGCCTCGCGCCTGCGCGGGATGAGACGCCATCACGCCGCCCACGCGTTCGTCGCCGCCGCCGTCGACCGTGAGCCGCCGGACGACCTGCTGTTCGTGCAGCCGTGGGTGTACCGCTGGGGCCTGCTGTTCGAGTTCTCGGTCACCTCCTACTGGGTGGGCGACACCGTCGCCTCGCTCGCCGCCTGCGACCGGCTCCTTGCGATGCCCGACCTGCCCGAGGCCTACCGCCGGCAGACCGAGACCAACCGCGCGTTCGCCGCCGGCCGGCTGGCCCCGGCCGCGGTGCCCGCCCCTTAGGCCCGACCGTTCATTCACCTCGGCGCACGTTCCCAGCGCACCTTCTCGGCGCTCGTTCTCAGCGCACCCGCGCGCGGTGCTCCATCGCCTCCCGCGCCGTGTGCTCGTCCTCGTAGACCTCGCACATGTGACGGCCGTCCGGGGTCGCCGTGTGCTCGACCTCCCACAGGCTCAGCTCGCTTCCGTCGAGCAGCAGGAACGCGTGCTCGTAGAGCGTGAATCCGGCCTCACGGTTGCGCTCCACCGCGCACTGGCGCCCGAACGCCTGCGTGATGTGGTGGGCGAACGCCACCCGCAGCCTGCGCGCCGTCTCCTCGCCGGGCCGGTCCGCGTTCTCCGCACGCCGCAGCACACGGCGCGCGTGGTCCGCGGAGTTGTCCGGGACGTACATCCGGGGCTGCGTCGGTATCGGGCGCGCCAGCAGGGCGCTGAGCAGCTCCAGGTCGCCGTCCTCGTCGAAGTCCAGGCCGGCGGAGCGCTCTATGCCCCAGCCCTGGTCGAAGCGGGCCGGCAGCCGGGACGCGGCGAGCCGGGCCTCCGCCTCCTCCGTGTACAGCTCGTGCTGCTCGGCGCCGTCGCGGCCGGAGTTGTGCACCAGCTCCCACAGGCTGAGCGCCGTGCCGTCGGCCAGCAGATAGGTGTGGCGGTACGTGGTGCGGTGCAGCGACGCGCTGTGGTGCGAGGAGTGCAGCGCGCTGGAGTGTGCGAGCGCCGTCTCCAGGCGCTCGACCGTGATGTCGGGCAGGTCGAAGGAGTTGAGCGCCCGGCCGAGGAGGCGCTCGACGTGCGTCTCGGTCGTCTCGTACGGATCGTGAGGATCCTGCGGATCGTTCAAGAGGGTCTCCAGGCCGTCGCCGCATGTCACTTGGTGCTTGCTTAACGTAGTCCCTGGGTCTGACATCGCGTCCGGGGTTCGGCAAAACGAAGGGGGCGCGCGAGAAGTTCCCGCGCGCCCGGCGCTCCCTTCGCCCCAACTCCTGCCGGGTTACCGGGAGTCGGGGGAGAGGTCCGGTCCGTACAGCTCGCGGTACGCGGGGAAGTCGCCGCCCGGTCCCTCGATTCCCCCGGCGGTCTCCAGGACCGCCCGCACGATCGCCCGGGTCACGGTGTCCGCGCCCGCCGCCAGGATGTCGTTGAGGGCGAGCGGCCCGGCCTCCGGGGCCATTTCCCGCTCCCCGGTCGCGAGGGCGAAGACGGTGTCCCCGTCGTTGAGGAGATGCACCGGACGGATGGCGCGCGCGATGCCGTCGTGCGCCGTGCCCGCGAGCTTCTGCGCCTGCGCGCGGGTCAGGTCCGCGTCGGTGGCGACGACCGCGAGGGTGGTGTTCAGGGGCGGCGGGGCGTGCGAGGCCCGGGCCTCGGCGAGACGCTGCCGCGCGGCCTCGTGGACGGCCGGGTCCGGGTACGCGGCCCGGCCCTGGAAGTACGTCCCGTACAGCGCACCCGTCTCCGGATCGACCGCCGCGCCGACCGCGTTGACGACGACCAGCGCGGCGACCGTGACGCCCGACTCCAGGACCGTGCTCGCCGTGCCGACCCCGCCCTTGAGCCCGCCGACGACGGCCCCGGTGCCCGCGCCGACCGCGCCCGTCTCCACGCGCGCGTGCAGCCCCGTCGCCGCGGCGGCCTCGACCGCGGCGCGCCCCGTGGCAGCGCTCGGGCGGGCGGTGAAGTCGCCGCCCCGGCCCAGGTCGAAGACGCAGGCGGCGGGGACGACCGGGACCACGTGCGAGGGGTCGGGCCCGACCCGTACGCCCCGGCCCTGCTCCTCCAGCCAGGCCATCACACCGGCGGCCGACTCGAGTCCGTACGCGCTGCCGCCGGTCAGGACCACGGCCTCGATCCGCTGGACGACGTTACGCGGGTCGAGCGCGTCGGTCTCCCGGGTGCCGGGGCCACCGCCCCGTACGTCCACGGCCGCCACGGCCCCGCCCGGCGGGGCGAGGACGACGGTGGTCCCGCTGAGCGCGCCTGGCCCCTCCACGCGCGCGTGGCCGACGCGGAGGCCGGTCACGTCCGTGAGTGCGTCGTGCTTCGTCATGGTCCCTGCGTACCACGCCCGTTCGGTCGGCGTGCTCGCGTGGCGGGGTTGCGGGCCGTCAGGGTCACCCCGACCGCCACGGTCGCCGCCGCGACGAGACCGGCGACCAGGACCGCCCAGCGGCCGGCGAACGTGCACATCAGGATCGCGAGCGACGAGACGGGCAGGACGAGTTGCTGCGCGATGCCCACCTTGAAGTAGCGGGCGTGCAGGACCCACACGCAGAGCAGGAAGAGCGCGGTGGGGATCGTCACGGCCGAGGACGCGGCGAGCGTGGAGATGTGGGCCTCGCCCACGGCCTGTTCGACGGCGATCTCGATGCCCGCTCCGATGGCGGCGGCGGAGGCGAAGATCAGGTAGTGGCCGTAGCCCCAGAGGAAGCCCTGCCGGTTGGAGGTGAGCCGGTCGTGGGCGGGGACGACGAAGTAGATCCACCAGGCGGCGAAGACGATCAGCAGGCCGCCGGTGGCGATGGGGAGCAGCTCGCCGAGGGCGTCGTTCTCGCTGACGCCGGACTTCACGGCGACCGTCGCCGCCGCGACGGTCTCGCCGAGCACGATGATCGTGAACAGGCCGTAGCGCTCGGCGATGTGGTGCGGGTGCCACTGGGTGGTGACGTCCTTCTCCGCGTACACCGGGACCGCCATCTCGGCGATCGCCATGACGAGGAAGACCCAGGGGCGGGCGTCCTCGGGCACGAACAGGAGGGCGGTCCAGCCGACCTGGCAGAGGAGGACCCCGCCCGCGTACCGGCGGCACATCGTGCGCTCGCCGGGGTCGGTGGCATGGTGGGCGGCGCGCAGCCACTGGGTGGTGAGCGCGAGCCGCATGACGACGTAACCGAGCCAGACGACGAAGAAGTCGTGGTCGGCGAAGGCACGCGAGACACCGGCGGCGAGGATCAGGACACCGGCGATCTGGACGAGGGTGACGACGCGGTAGAGGGCGTCGTCGTTGTCGTAGGCGGAGGCGAACCAGGTGAAGTTCATCCACGCCCACCAGATCGCGAAGAAGATCATCGCGTAGTTGACGATGCCCTCGGCGGTGTGGGCCTCGGCGACGGCGTGCACGAGCTCGGCGCCGGCCTGGGCGACGGCGACGACGAAGCAGAGGTCGAAGAAGAGCTCGAGCGGTGTCGCGGCGCGATGCGTCTCGGCACGGGAGCGTGCGGTGAGCGGCAGAAACGGTTGCGTCATGCGGCCCAGCAGACCAGAGGCGACGACGCCACGAACAGCACGGCACGCGGGGGCCTGGAGCGGCCGGCGGACCTGGGCTCACCCGTCGTGGGTCCGGGGGCCGGGGTCTTCCGCCCGGCCCCCTCCCGTTGGGGACGTCCGTACGGCCCGGGACCGAGGGACCTACGGCCGCACGAGCGGCGACCATGGCCTCTGCCGTACCCCTGGTGCGCCGGCGAAGCCTGGAGAGGCAAGGAATTCCCCAATCCCCAGGGATGCGCCATGAGTTCCGTAGTCCAGGACGGCAGAGCGACGAGCGGCGATCCGGCCCCGTCGTACGACACGGAGCAGTACGGCCCCGGTAGGCCGATCACGGACTGGGATCCGGAGAACGAGCTCTTCTGGAAGTCGATCGGGAAGCGCGTCGCCACCCGCAATCTGTGGATCGCGGTGCCGGCGCTCCTGGTGGCCTTCGTGGTGTGGCAGGTGTGGAGCGTCACCGCCACCCATCTGAAGGACGTCGGCTTCGGCTTCTCCACCTCGCAGCTGTTCTGGCTGACGGCGATCCCCGGTCTGACGGGTGGCACGGCCCGGATCCTCTACACCTTCCTCGGCCCGATGATCGGGCAGCGCCGCTTCACGGCCCTGTCGACGGTCGTGCTGATCGTGCCGCTGATCTGGCTCGGCATCGCGATCCAGGACCCGTCGACCCCGTACGGCGTGATGGTCGGCATCGCGGCCCTGTGCGGTATCGGCGGCGCCAACTTCGCCTCCTCCCTCGCGAACATCGGCTTCTTCTTCCCCAAGGCGAAGAAAGGCAGCGCGACCGGCATCAACGGCGGGCTCGGCAACCTGGGCGTCTCGGTGGTCCAGCTGCTGACGCCGATCGTCATCACCTGGTCGACGATCGCGATCGGCACGGCCCAGCACACCTCGGACGGAACCCCGGTCCACCTGCAGAACGCGGCCTTCCTCTGGGTGCCGGTGCTGATCGTCCTGGCGGCGGTGGCCTGGTTCGGGCAGAACGACCTGAAGGTGGCGTCCACCCCCTTCAGCCGACAGAAGATCATCTTCAGGCGCAGGCACAACTGGCTGATGACCTGGCTGTACGTCGGCACCTTCGGCTCCTTCATCGGCTTCGCGGCCGCGCTGCCGATGCTGATCAAGACCACGTTCCCCGACTACTCGGTCGCCACCTACGCCTGGATGGGCCCGGCGATCGGTGCCCTGGCCCGGTGGGCGGGCGGCTGGATCGCGGACAAGCTGGGCGGCGCCCGGGTGACGATCCTGTCCTTCGTGGGCATGGCGGCCTCCATCGTCGGCGTGATCACCTTCCTGCCGTCGGGAGCCGACTCCGGCAGCTTCCACGGCTTCTTCCTCTGCTTCCTCGCGGCGTTCCTCTTCTCGGGCATCGGCAACGGCTCGACCTTCCGCCAGATCCCGGTCATCTTCCGCGGCACCCATCTGAAGGGGCTGACGGAGGGCACCCCGGAGTACGCGAAGGCGCTGAAGCAGGCGGAGATGGAGTCCGGTGCGGTCACCGGCTTCACCTCGGCGATCGCCGCCTACGGCTTCTTCTTCATCCCGGCTCTCTTCGGCTCGGTGGCGGTGACCAGCGCGATGTGGGGCTTCGTCGCCTTCTACGCCGGCTGCACCCTCGTGACCTGGTGGTTCTACGCCCGCAAGGGCGCGGAGGCGCCCAGCTGATCGGTCCCCTCCCCCCTTGCGCTGAAGGCCCCGCCCAGGCGGGGCCTTTCCGCGTTCCCGGAAAGGGACCAATGGCCGCCGACCGGTGACCATTGCCGACCCTTCCGGCCGCTCGGGAGGCGTGCAATGGAGCCAAGCGACGAGCCGATCGAAGAAGGCGGTGCGGGCAGTGACTGCGACCCCGGCTGAGGCAACGGTGAACGAAGGGGCCTGGAAGGGCTTCGAGGGCGGGCTCTGGCGCGACTCCGTCGACGTCCGTGACTTCATCCAGCAGAACTACACGCCGTACGAGGGCGACGACTCCTTCCTCGCCGGCCCCACCGAGCGCACCACCGCCGTGTGGAAGGCCATCACCGACCGGTTCCCGCAGGAGCGGGCCAAGGGCGTCCACGACGTCGCGTACGACATCCCCTCCACCATCACCGCCCACGCCCCCGGCTGGATCGACCGCGACAAGGAGCTGATCGTCGGCCTCCAGACCGACGCCCCGCTCAAGCGCGCGATCATGCCGTACGGCGGCTGGCGCATGGTCGCAGGAGCCCTGGAGACGTACGGCTACCCGGTCTCGGCGGAGCTGGAGAAGGTCTTCACCGAGTACCGCAAGACCCACAACGCCGGTGTCTTCGACGCCTACACCCCCGAGATCCGCGCCGCCCGCAAGGCCGGCGTCGTCACCGGTCTTCCCGACGCCTACGGCCGCGGCCGCATCATCGGCGACTACCGCCGCGTCGCCCTCTACGGCGTCGACCGCCTGATCGCGGTGAAGCAGGAGGAGAAGGAGGAGCTGAACTCCCTCCCCGCCGGGGACCGTTCGCTGGAGGAGACCATCCGTCTGCGCGAGGAGCTCTCCGAGCAGATCCGCGCGCTCGGCGAACTGAAGGCGATGGCGCGGTCCTACGGCCACGACATCTCCGGCCCGGCGACGAGCGGCCGCGAGGCCGTCCAGTGGCTCTACTTCGCCTACCTCGCCGCCGTGAAGGAGCAGAACGGCGCGGCGATGTCCCTCGGCCGTACCTCCACCTTCGTCGACGTCTATCTCCAGCGCGACATCGAGGCCGGACTCCTCACCGAGGAGCAGGCCCAGGAACTCGTCGACGACTTCATCATCAAGCTCCGTATCGTCCGCTTCCTGCGCACCCCCGAGTACGACGAGCTGTTCTCCGGCGACCCGACCTGGGTCACCGAGTCCCTCGCCGGTATGGGCGAGGACGGGCGTCCCCTGGTCACCAGGACCTCCTTCCGCTACCTGCAGACCCTCTACAACCTCGGCCCGGCGCCCGAGCCGAACATGACCGTCTTCTGGTCGCCGCAACTCCCCCAGGGCTTCAAGGAGTTCTGCGCCAGGGTTTCCATCGACACCTCCTCCGTGCAGTACGAGTCGGACGAACTGATGCGGCCGCGCTTCGGCGACGACACCGCCATCGCCTGCTGTGTCTCCGCGATGCCGGTCGGCAGGCAGATGCAGTTCTTCGGCGCCCGCGTGAACCTCGCCAAGACCCTCCTCTACGCGATCAACGGCGGCCGCGACGAGAAGTCCGGCGCCCAGGTCGGCCCGGCGACCGGTGCCCTCACCTCCGACGTCCTGGACTACGACGAGGTGATGGCGAAGTTCGACGAGCAGATGGAGTGGCTCGCGAGCGTCTACGTCCACGCGCTGAACGTCATCCACTACATGCACGACAAGTACGCCTACGAGCGGATCGAGATGGCGCTCCACGACCGCGACGTGCGCCGCACCATGGCCTGCGGCATCGCGGGCCTCTCCGTGGCCGCCGACTCGCTGGCCGCCATCAAGTACGCCAAGGTCACCCCGGTGCGCGACGAGACCGGTCTCGCGACCGACTACGAGATCGACGGCTCCTACCCGGCGTACGGCAACAACGACGAGCGCGCCGACGAGATCGCCGTCCGGCTGGTCGAGGAGTTCATGAGGAAGGTGCGCAAGCACCCGACCTACCGGAACGCCGAACACACCCAGTCCGTCCTGACCATCACCTCCAACGTCGTCTACGGCAAGAAGACCGGCAACACCCCCGACGGGCGCCGCGCCGGCGAGCCGTTCTCCCCGGGCGCCAACCCCATGAACGGCCGCGACACCCACGGCTATGTCGCCTCCGCCCTGTCGGTGGCCAAACTCCCCTACGAGGACGCCGAGGACGGCATCTCGCTGACCAACACGGTCACCCCCGACGGTCTGGGCCGCACCCCCGAGGAGCGGATCAAGAACCTCGCGGGCGTCCTGGACGGCTACATGGCCAGCGACGGCTTCCACATGAACGTCAACGTCCTCAACCGGGAGGTGCTGATGGACGCCATGGAGCACCCGGAGAACCACCCGCAGCTGACCATCCGGGTCTCCGGATACGCGGTCAACTTCGTCCGGCTGACCCGCGAGCAGCAGCTCGACGTCCTCAACCGCACCTTCCACGGCTCGCTCTAGAGGCCGGTCCCGCCATGACCACCACGATCGCACTCGGCCCCGCGACGCCGGCGGCCGCCGCGACCCGCCGCCCCTCCGAGGGCTCGGTGCACTCCTGGGACCTGTCGACCGGCGTCGACGGCCCCGGCACCCGCTTCGTCACCTTCCTCTCCGGCTGCCCGCTGACCTGTCTGTACTGCCACAACCCCGACACCTGGCGGATGCGCAACGGCAGACGCACCTCCGCCGACGACGTGATCGCCGAAGCGGGCAAGTACGTCCGCTTCATCACCGCCTCCGGCGGCGGGGCCACCCTCTCCGGCGGCGAACCCCTCCTCCAGCCCGTCTTCACCGGCGAGCTCCTCCACCGGATGAAGCACGAGCTCGGACTGCACACCGCCCTCGACACCTCCGGCTTCCTCGGCTCCCGCGCCACCGACGCCCTGCTGCGCGACACCGACCTGGTCCTTCTCGACATCAAGTCCTGGGACCCGGACACGTACCGGAAGGTCACCGGCCGCCCGCTGCGGCCGACCCTGGACTTCGCCCGCCGCCTCGCCGACCTCGGCCAGGAGGTCCACGTCCGCTTCGTGCTCGTCCCTGGCCTGACCGACGACCCCGCCAACATCGAGGGCGTCGCCGCCTTCGCCGGCGGCCTGGGCAATGTCTCGCGTGTCGACATCCTCCCCTTCCACAAGCTCGGCGAAGCGAAGTGGCAAGCACTCGCCAAGCCCTTCACCCTCCACGACACCCCCTCCCCGACCCCGGAGCAGATCGCCGCGGCCCGCGCCGTCTTCCGGTCCCACGGCCTGAACGCCATCTAGGCGACACCCCCACCCATCCGCCCCCGCAAAAGAGGCTGAACCATGCCATACCCTCCTACGGTGAACCGGTGACCGAGCCACCGCTGGGCCCCGCGCCCGTCGTCCAGACGCCCGCCGACGCGCGCCGTCGGGCCACGCTCGCCGGGACCTCCGTCTCCGTGCTGCTGATCGTCGCGATCGTCCTGGGCAGCCGGCTCCTGCGGGACTTCGACTCGGCGCTCCTCCCGTACGCCGTCGCCACCGTCTTCCTCGCCTTCGGTGTCGCCTACCGCTACACCGTCTGGGTCTCGGCCCCCGGCGCCCGCCGCCTGTTCAAGCAGGGCTGGCGCGCCTTCTTCTCGGTGGCCAACTTCCGCAAGGCCCCGACCGCGCTGCCGAAGATGATCGCCACCTATCTCGGCTTCCAGAAGTTCCTCGGCGCCCGCTCCCACGCCCGCTGGGCGGCGCACCAGCTGGTCTTCTGGGGCTGCGTCCTGGCCGCCCTGATCACCTTCCCGCTCACCTGGGGCTGGTTCACCTTCACCTCGTCCACCGGCGCCGGACCCGGGTACGAGATGCGGATCTGGGGCTTCAAGGTCCTCGGCTTCGACTCCCTGAACTTCGTCGGCTGGCTGATGTTCCACGGCCTCGACATCGCCGCCGTCCTCGTCATCCCCGGCGCCTCCTACTTCCTGTGGCGCCGGATGAGGGACCGCGGCGCCATCACCGGCCAGCGCTTCGCCTACGACCTGGTCCCGCTGATCGCCCTCATCGTCATCTCCGTGACCGGGCTCCTGCTCACCTTCTCGTCGATCTTCCTGCACGGCGGCGGCTACCAGTTCCTGGCGATCCTGCACATGGTCTCGGTGGTCTTCACCCTCATCTACATCCCGTTCGGGAAGTTCTTCCACATCGTCCAGCGGCCCGCCGCCGTCGGCATGCAGCTCTTCAAGTACACCTCCCGCCGCAAGGACGAAGAGGCCCTCACCTGCCGTCGCTGCGGGCAATCCATCGACACCGCCCCCTATGTGGAGAACCTCCAGGGCACCATGCGCGATCTGAAGCTCGACTTCGACGAGTGGGCCGAGTTCTGCCCCCGCTGCAAGCGCGTCCTGCGCGGCAGCGCCTACCTCACCCACGTCAAGAAGGGCTTCAAGTGACGCAAGCGCACGCGGGGCGGCACGAGAGGCTCCCGCTCGACCCGTCCATCGCCCCGCCCGGGACCGGCACCTTCCGCGACGCCGGCGGCATCCCCGCCGACCGCTGGCACGCCGACCAGAACGGCGAGACCCTCGTCCCCACGCACTGCTGCTTCTGCGGCGTCCAGTGCGGCATGTATCTCCGTGTCGACCGCGCCGGCAAGGTCTTCGGCGTCGAGCCCCGCAACCACGACATCAACCGGATGCGGCTCTGCCCCAAGGGCATCAACGCCTACCAGCAGGTCAACCACCCCGACCGGCTCACCGCCCCGCTCATGCGCCGCAGCCGCGACGAGCCCTTCCACGAGGCGAGCTGGGAGGAGGCGCTGGACTTCACCGTCTCCGAGATCCGCCGCATCCAGGCCGCGTACGGCAACGACTCCTTCGGTCTGCTCGGCGGGGCCAGCCTCTTCTCCGAGAAGACCTATCTCGTCGGCAAGTTCGCCCGGGTCGCCCTGAAGTCCAAGCACGTCGACTACAACGGGCGCCTGTGCATGGTCTCCGCCGCCGGCGCCAACAAGCTGGCCTTCGGCATCGACCGGGCCGGCAACCCCTTCTCCGACATCCTCCTCACCGACTGCCTCCTCATCGCCGGCTCCAACGTCGGCGAGTGCTTCCCCGTGATGACGCAGTATCTCTGGGGAGCCCGGGACCGCGGCGCCAGCATGATCGTCGTCGATCCGCGCGAGACGGCGATCGCCCGCACCGCCGACCTCCATGTCGCCCTCAAGCCGGGCACCGACTCCGCCTTCTTCAACGCCGTCCTGCATGTCGTCGTCGCCGAAGGCCTCGCAGACGAGACCTATCTCGCCGCACACACCACGGGCTGGGACGAGGTGCGGGAGACCGTCGAGTCCTACCCGCCCGCCCGCTCCGCCCAGATCTGCGGAGTCCCCGAGGAACAGATCGTGCAGACCGCCCGGATGTTCGCCGGCGCGGAGAGGGCCATGGCCTGGCACGCCCGCGGCGTCGAACACCACTCCCAGGGCGTCGAGAACTGCCTGTCGATCATCAACCTGTGCACCGCCACCGGGAACATCGGCCGGCCCGGCGCCGGCTACGGCACCATCACCGGCCAGGGCAACGGTCAGGGCGGCCGTGAGCACGGCCAGAAGTCCGACCTCCTGCCCGGCGGACGCTCGATCACGAACCCCGAGCACCGCCGCCAGATCTGCGAGATCTGGGGCATCGAGGAGTCCGAACTCCCGCCCGCCGGCACCTCCATGATGGAGATGGTCTGGCAGATGCAGCGCGAGGAGATCCGCGGACTGATCGGCATCTGCAACAACCCCTTCGTCTCCCTCCCCAACTACGCGACCGTCAAGGACGGTTACGACGCCCTCCAGTTCCACGCCCAGTTCGACTTCTTCCTGTCCGAGACCGCCACCAACGCGCACGTCGTCTTCCCCGTCACCGTCTGGGCCGAGGACGAAGGCGTGATGGCCAACGCCGAGGCCCGGGTCGTCAAGCACAACAAGGCCCAGGAACCGCCCGCCGGGGTCCGCACCGACACCTGGGTCATCTGCGAACTGGCCAAACGGCTCGGCGCCGGCGACAAGTTCGCCTTCCCCGACTCCCGCGCCGTGTTCGAGGAGCTCCGCGTCGCCTCCGCCGGAACGGTCAACGACTACTACGGCATCACCTACGAACGCCTGGAGGAGACCGGCGGCATCGCCTGGCCCTGCCCCTCCACCGACCACCCGGGCACCCCCCGCCTCTTCGAGGACGGCAGGACCTACCACCCGGACGGCAAGATCCATATGCAGGTCGTCGAATGGCACCCGCCCATGGACCCGTACAGCGAGGAGTACCCCCTCTCGCTCACCACCGGCCGCACCGTCGCCCACTTCCTCTCCGGCAACCAGACCCGCCGCCTGGGCGCCCTCGTCGAACAGACCCCGCGCCCCTGGGTCGAGGTCCACCCCTCCCACGGCTTCCGCAACGGCGACCCCGTCCGCGTCGTCACCCGCCGCGGCAGCGAGGTCTTCCCGGCCCTTGTCACGGAGGCGATCCGCCCCGACACCGTCTTCGTGCCGTACCACTGGCCGGTCCCCACCGCCGCCAACGCGCTCACCATCGACGCCCTCGACCCCCGCTCCAAGATCCCCGAGTACAAGGTCTGCGCCGCCCGGATCGAGGCCGCCGAACGGATCGACGAGGTCCCCGCGCCCCCGACCGCCCCCGGGCACCTCGCCTACCCGGAGACCCAGGTCTCCCGCACCGACCCCCTGCCTCCCACGGCCCCGCAGGGCCGTGGCACCGCGGAGAGGAGCTGACGCCGCTCATGATGGGCCGCACGATCTTCATCGACCCCGGGCGCTGCATCGGCTGCCAGGCGTGTGTCTCGGCCTGCCGCGAGTGCGACTCGCACCGCGGCAAGTCGATGATCCACCTCGACTACCCCGACGAGGGCCACTCCGTCGCCTCCCTTCCCACGGTCTGCATGCACTGCGAGGACCCGGTCGCCCCGTGTGCCGAGGTCTGCCCCGCCGACGCGATCCTCGTGACCGCCGACGGCGTGGTGCAGCAGGCCGACACCACCCGCTGCATCGGCTGCGCCAACTGCGTCAACGCCTGCCCCTTCGGTGTCCCGAAGATCGACCTCCAGGCGAAGCTGCAGATGAAGTGCAACCTCTGCTACGACCGCACCGCCTACGGACTCGCCCCGATGTGCGCCACGGTCTGCCCCACCGGCGCCCTCTTCTACGGAACCCTCGAAGAGCTCCAGACCGAACGCCCCGGCGTCCAGGTCGCCGACTCCTTCACCTTCGGCGCGACGACCGTCTCCACCGGAGTGGCGATGGTCGTCCCCGCCGACAAGGTCCAGTGGCCCGTGCCCGGCGGCCTCCCCGTCGTCGAGATCAACGGGGTGGACGTGAGCGAAGCGAACGCGAACAAGGGTGGCGGCGGACGACGGGAGGGCCTCCGATGAGCGTCACCGAACAGCCCCCCGGCGAGGGTCCTGGGGCGGCCGACGCCGCTCAGGAGGCGCTGCGCGACCGCATCGCCGCCGACTCGCTCACCACCCGGCGCGACTATCTGCGGATCGTCGCCACCGTCTCCGGCGGCCTGGCCGTCGGCGGGATCGGCGTCGCCTCCGGAATCCTGCACCGCCAGGGTGACGCGGACGGGACGCCCGAGCCGAAGAAGATCGCCGACCAGCTGCCGCCCGGCGAGTCCCTCGCCTTCCGCTACCCCGAGCAGGAGGACCGGGCGGTCGCGATCCGCCTGGAGGACGGCACCCTCGCCGGCTACTCGGCCGTCTGCACCCACCTCGCCTGCGCCGTGCTGTGGCGCAAGGACCGGGGCAGCGAGGGCGAGCTGTACTGCCCCTGCCACGAGGGCGTCTTCGACGCGCGTACGGGAGAGGTGACCGCGGGCCCACCGCCCCGGGCGCTGCCGAAGGTGCTTCTGGTGGAGGAGGCCGACGGCAGTGTCTGGGCGGTCGGCACCACCCGCTCCGGCGAGAGCGTCCAGGAGGGTCTGTGCCGCCAGCTCGGCGAGGAACGACCGGGCCTGGCCGAGCGCCTCGGCTGCCCGGGGATCTCGGCGCGCGGCGCGGGGGAGAGGAGCGAGCGGACATGACCGACACCCCGTTCCCCCGCGACCCGGAGGCCCCCGGCCGCGCCCCCGGCCAGGACTTCGGCCCGGACTTCGGCCAGGACCTCACCCCCGAGCCCGAGCCCGAGCCCGAGCCCGAGCCCGAGCCCGAGCCCGAGCCCGAGTCCGAACCCGAGCCCGAACCCAAGCCCGCGCCCAGGGGCGAACCCGAGGGCCCACCGCGGCCCGCCTACACCCCGGGCAGTGCGCAGCCCCGCCTGAACCGCCCGGTCCATGAGCGCTATCCGCAGCTCCGGCCCACCAGCGGCTACGGCGACCCCCGGATCCGCCACACCGGCCCCGGCCCGGGCGCCGGTACGGAACAGGAACCCGAGCGCTCGTCGAAGCTCAACGCGCGCCTGGCCCTCTGCCTCACGGTCGTCATCGGCCAGCTGTGGGGGCTGACGATCGTCGTCGACGAGTGGATGGCAGGCGACACCGGCACGGCCTGGTGGGGTGCCGGCTTCCTCGTCCTGTCGTTCCTCGTCGTGCTCGGCCTGTGGCTGCTCGACCCGAAGGACCGCTGATCACCGGGGTACACGGCCGAATTCCCGGCGTACCCTGGAGATATGAGCACCGCCCCCGCCCACGGACCGCGAGACGCGAAGCAGCCCGGCACACAGCCCAACCCCGAGAACACCACAAAGCCGAAGCTGATCTTCGACGATCCGCTGGACCAGCAATCCGCGGACGATACGGACCGCGGGTGGGGCGAGCGGCCTCGAGGCGGCAGCGACAGTGCCGCCGATCTCGCGCGCTTCCTCGAAGAGAAGCCGCCGCACCACCTCTGATGCCGGTGCGAGTCGCCGGCTAGGAGGTGGGGTGCGACCCCGTCCCGGCGCCCGTGCTCGGGCCGCGCTGGGCGACCAGGTGGTCGCGGATCTCCTTGAGGACCTCCAGCTCGCTGACCTCCAGGGTCTCCTGGACGCCCTCCTTCGCCTTGTCGTGGGCGGCCCGCTTGGCCAGGATCCTCGCCATGGGCAGCACCATCAGGAAGTAGACGACGGCCGCCGTGATCAGGAAGCTGAGGACGGCGCTGAGCACCAGACCCCACTGGAGCTCGATGCCGTCCATCTCCCCGTTGACGATCACGCACGGGTCCTTGATGCAGGTCTTGTAGCTCTCCAGGTTCTTGGTCCCGAAGGCGCCGACCACCGGGTTGATGATGCCCTTCACCACGGAGTTCACGATGTTCGTGAACGCGGCGCCGATGACGACCGCCACCGCCAGGTCGATCACATTGCCGCGCATGAGGAAGGCCTTGAAGCCCTCCATCACGCTTTCCCTCTTCGGGCTCACCCGGGTGCCTTTCGTCGCGTGTGCAGTTAGCGGTGCCATTACGCCGCGAAGAGCGCAGAGCCGTCCAATCCGTACACACGGAACGGTTACTTGACAGGCAGTTCGTGCGAATCAGCACAGCGTCACCGCCAGTCGGGACGTGATGCCCGCGCCCGCCAGAGCCGTCGCCGTCGACCGTGGAACGGACAGGACCACCAGTGCCCCGCCGTCCGGACGAGTCTCGTCCGCGCGCGGAACGTCGGCCACTCGAGCGCCCGCCGCGATCACCCTGGCCTCACCGCCGCCGGCGTTCCCGCCCATCCCCAGAGGCGCGTTGGGTGGCGCGGCGATCACATCGACCCGGTCTCCGGGCCTCAGCAGCCGTACGGTCGCCGCGTCCGCGATCCGTACCGGCGCCGACACCAGCCGTACCGCGGGCGGCCGTTGCCGTTCCTTCGCCGCCGTGCGCGGCGGCGGGTCCGCGGAGACCTCGCCGCCGCCCGCCACCGCCAGCGCGGCCGCGGTCATCGCGAGGATCGCGGCCGGTGCCCGCCGCCTGCGCCGCAGCGCCCGTCGCAGGCGCTGCCGCCCGCCCCGTACCCGCAGCGGTTCGAACTGCGGAACCCCGCACGTCCCGGGAACGGGGGAGTGATCGAGGGGAGGAGCGGCCGGGAAGTGAGAGGAGGCCGGGGAGTGAGAGGAGGCCGGGGAGTGAGAGGAGGCCGGGGAGTGAGGAGAGGCAGGGAAGGTCGGAGAGGTCGTCATCGCGGACACCGCCTGTCAGGAGCCGGGTACCGTTCCCCGGACCGTCCGGAGAACCGCTCTCACCCTCCCGGCTCCGCGCCCGTCCCGCTCGCGGCTGTGGATCAACCCCGCCCTGTGGACAACTCCCTCACCCGCCCAGGGGATTCACGGCAGCTCGATCCCCAGGTCCCATCCGTCGTGCGCATGCGTGCACAGACAGTCCCGGTCCGCCGTGTCCGGCAGCGCCCCCACCGCGTCGAAGAGGACCTCCCGCAGCCGTCCGACGTTCTCGCCGAACACCCGCAGAACCTCCGTGTGCGAGACCCCCTCGCCCGTCTCCGCGCCCGCGTCCAGGTCCGTGACCAGCGCGAGCGAGGTGTAGCAGAGCCCCAGCTCCCGGGCGAGGATCGCCTCCGGGTGCCCGGTCATCCCCACCACCGACCAGCCGGCCGCCGCATGCCAGCGCGACTCCGCCCGGGTCGAGAACCGCGGCCCCTCGACGACGACCATCGTGCCGCCGTCCACCGGATCCCAGCCCTTCCCGCGGGCCGCCTTGAGCGCCACCCGCCGCCCCTCCGGGCAGTACGGGTCGGCGAAGGTGGTGTGCACGACGTTCGGCACGGCGCCGCCCCAGGCCTCCGGCAGCGGCTCCCCGTCGAAGTAGGTCTGCACCCGCGTCTTCGTACGGTCGACGAGCTGGTCCGGTACGACGAGCGTCCCGGGCCCGTACTCCTCGCGCAGCCCGCCCACCGCGCACGGCCCGAGCACCTGGCGCACGCCCACCGAGCGCAGCGCCCACAGGTTGGCCCGGTAGTTGATCTTGTGCGGGGGCACGGTGTGGCCGCGGCCGTGCCGGGGCAGGAACGCGACCCGCCGCCCCGCGACCTCGCCGAGGAAGAGTCTGTCGCTCGGGCTGCCGTACGGGGTGTCCACGGACACCTCCGTCACGTCCTCCAGGAAGGAGTAGAACCCTGAGCCGCCGATCACACCGATGTCCGCGTACGCGTTGGTCGCCATGGCGGTCAGATTAGCTGCCCGTACAACGCCGGAAGCCCCACCGCGCACAGCGGTGGGGCTTCCGTAAGAACCTCGAAAGAACCAGGAAAGGACCTGGAAAGAACCTGGGTCAGGCGGCCGAGCTGGAGGAGCTCGACGAGCTCGACGCCGACGTCGACGAAGCGGCGGGCTTCGACTCCGAGGACGAGGACGACGACGCGGAGGACGTCGTGGACGTCGTGGACGGCTTCGACGAGGCGGGCGAGCTGCTGGACGACGAGCCGCGGCTGTCGTTCCGGTAGAAGCCGGAGCCCTTGAAGACGATGCCGACCGCCGAGAACACCTTCTTCAGGCGTCCCTTGCAGCTGGGGCACTCGGTCAGCGCGTCATCCGTGAACTTCTGCACCGCCTCGAGGCCCTCGCCGCACTCGGTGCACTGGTACTGGTAGGTCGGCACGTGTCTTCCTCCTGGCACTCACACTCATCGAGTGCTAACGACGATCCATAGTGACGTATTCCGCGGAATCAGTCCACCGCCACCGGCACTCGGTGACCGATACCACGTACCGCGACCCGCCCCAGCGGCCGGGGCTTCAGCCGCGAGCGCAGCGTGAGCAGCGTGGCCAGCGCGAGCGCGGTGCCCACGAGCGGCACCAGGAACCCGGTGCTCGCGCCGTGCTCGTCGGCCAGCTGTCCGGCGACCGTCACGGCCGCCGCCTGCCCCAGCGCCACCGCGCCCGTGAGCCAGGTGAAGGCCTCGGTACGGGCGGAGGCCGGGACCAGGGTCTCGACGATGGTGTAGCCGGTGATCAGGGCCGGAGCGATGCACAGACCCACGATCAGGCCGAGGCCGCCGAGCAGCAGCACGGAGTGCGCGGACCACAGCAGCGAGGCCGCCACGGTCAGTCCTGCGTAGCCCAGGATCAGGCGCCGGCGAGGGCCGATCTTCCAGGCGACGGCGCCGCACGCGATGCCCGCGAGCATGTTGCCCGCGGCGAAGATCCCGTAGAGCAGGCCGTTGGCGCCGGGGTTGCCGATCTCCTCGGTGAACGCGGTCAGCGAGACCTGCATGCCGCCGAAGACCGAGCCGATGCCCAGGAACGCGATGGCCAGGACGCGCACGCCGGGCACGGAGAGCGCGGAGACGCGGGTCTCGCCGGCGGCCGAGGCCGCGGCGACGAGGCCATGGGCGGGCTGGGTGCTGCGCTGGGCGGCGAAGAACAGGCCGCCGAAGAGCGTCAGGGCCGCCTCGGCGATCAGGCCGGCCGCCGGGTGCACGCCGGTGCACAGAGCGGTGGCCAGGACCGGGCCGACGACGAACGTGAACTCGTCCGTGACCGACTCGAAGGCCGCGGCCGTCGGCATCAGCGGAGAGTTCTCCAGCTTGGCCGCCCAGCGGGCGCGGACCATCGGCCCGACCTGCGGGACGGAGGCGCCGGCCGGTACGGCGGCGAGGAACAGGGCCCACATCGGGGCGCCGGCCAGGGCGAGCACCACGAGGAGCAAGACGGCGACGGAGTGGACGAGCACGCCGGGGACCAGGACGGCGCGCTGGCCGAAGCGGTCGGCGAGCTTGCCGCTCTGCGGGGCGAACAGCGCCATCGAGACGCCGGTGACGGCGGCGACCGCGCCGGCGCTGCCGTACGAGCCGGTGGTGTGCTGGACGAGCAGGACGATGCCGATCGTCAGCATCGCGAACGGCTGGCGTGCGGCGAAGCCGGGCAGCAGGAAGGACAGCGCTCCGGGGGTACGCAGGAGCTGTCCGTAACCGGCTCGCTTGCCGGTCTTCGGCGCCCTGCCCTTCGGTGCCCCGCTCTTGGGCGCCGTGTGCTTCGGCGCCTGCGCCCTGCGCTCCGGCGCCCTGTTCTTCGGTGCCTTGTTCTTGGGCGCCTGGTTCTTCGGGTTCTTCCGCGCCATGCCGGTGGTCGCGGGTGACGCGTCAGGCCGCGGGTCGGTGACCGTGGACTCCACGGTCCTTGCCTTTCTGCCGCCTGGTAGCGCGCCCGTGCACGGTGGTGCGGGTGCCGCCGAGAGCTGTCCTCATGCGCGGAACTGCGGTAGATACCGGGCCCCACTGCGGAGGGCGTCACGGCCGCCATACGGTCGCGCCAGCTCTGCGTCAGGCAGAGTTGGTTCGATCAGGTGTGCCTTCATGGTACAGGGAAGGGCGTCTTTCCGCCTGGGAAAACGCCCGCCCATCCGAATCCATGCCTGTGATTAACCGGACGTTCGCTTTCCGCCCGGCAGATGCGGCCGGCGAACGTGCCGGTGTCCCTTGGAATCGGTGACCGCGGTGGCCCCGCCCGTCCCCAGCCATCCGGCCAGCTTTCCGCCCTGCCCGACGGCCCGCAGCCGCCGCTCGGCGGCGTCCCGCACCGGGTCGGTCGCGACGACGAGCAGTTCGTCCCCGTGCCGCAGTACGGTCGCCGGACCCGGTACGAAGCTCTTGCCGTCCCGTACGACGAGGGTGACCGCGGCCCCGGCAGGCAGCCGCAGCTCCGCGACCTCCACGCCGTGCATCTTCGAGCCCTCCGGGATGGCGACGGACAGCAGGTGCCCGCGCAGCCGCTCCAGCGGGGCGGACTCGACGCCCAGGTCGGCGGCGCCCGCGGAGTCGCCGAGCTTCAGCGCCTTCGCCAGCCAGGGCAGGGTCGGCCCCTGGACCAGCGTGTAGACCACGACGAGCACGAAGACGATGTTGAAGACCCGTTCGCTGCCCTCGATCCCGGACACCATGGGGATGGTGGCGAGAATGATGGGGACGGCTCCGCGCAGGCCGGCCCAGGACATCAGGACCTGTTCCTGCCAGGGGATGCGGAACGGGATCAGGCTGACGAAGACCTCCAAGGGCCGGGCCACCACCGTCAGGACCAGGCCGATGACCACCGCGGCCCAGAAGTCGTCGATCAGCTTGTGCGGGGTCACGAGCAGGCCGAGCAGGACGAACATGCCGATCTGGGCGATCCAGCCGAGCCCCTCGGCGAAGCCGCGGTTGGCCGGCGCGTGCGGCAGCTTGGCGTTGCCCAGGACCATCGAGGCCAGATAGACGGCGAGGAAGCCGGAGCCGTGCGCCATGGCGCCGGCCGCGTACGCCACCACCGCGATGGCCATGACGGCGATCGGGTAGAGGCCGGAGGCGGGCAGGGCCACGCGCCGCAGCCCGAAGGCGCCGAGGAAGCCGACCGCGAGGCCGACGGCCGCGCCGATGGCCAGCTCCAGGGCGATCTCGCCGACCAGGACGTACCAGCTGTCGACGGGACCGGTCACCGAGAAGGCGACGACGAGGATGACGACCGGGGCGTCGTTGAAGCCGGACTCGGCCTCCAGAACGCCGGTCACGCGCGCGGGCAGGGGCACCTTGCGCAGGACGGAGAAGACGGCGGCGGCGTCCGTGGAGGAGACGACCGCGCCGATGATCAGCGCCTGCCGCCATTCCAGGCCCACCAGATAGTGCGCGACCGCGGCCGTGATGCCCACGCTCACCGCGACGCCGACGGTCGACAGCACGACCGCCGCGGGCAACGCGGGTTTGATCTCCTTCCACTTGGTGCCCAGGCCACCCTCGGCCAGGATCACCACGAGTGCGGCATAGCCGATCACCTGGGTCAGCTCGGCGTTGTCGAAGGCGACGCCGCCGATCCCGTCCTGCCCTATGGCGATCCCGATCCCGAGGTACAGCAGCAGGCTGGGGAGCCCGCTCCGGGACGAGATCCGCACCGCCGCGACGGCGATGAGCAGGACGAGCGAGCAGATGAGCAGGAGCTCGTTGAGCTGATGGACAGTCAGTGGCCGATCCTTCCCCTCGCGCGCGGCCGGATCGTTCCTCCAGCAGCCGACACTTCGTTACCTTACCTAATCTTTTACGCTTCCTTGACGCCCTCCCTCAGCGTCTCCCCCGATCCTTCCTCGCGCCTCTTCGATCACCAGTACGACTCTGGACGGTCTCCTTACGGACACCCCGTCCGGGCCGTCCGGACGCTGCGCCTAAGGTTGCTCCCGTACTCCAGGATCACCCTGCCCCTCGAAGGACAGCGATGCCCTCCAACACGACCGCGCCCCCCACCAAGAAGAAGGGGCGCCGCGCCCGCCTGATCCTGCTCGTCCTGGTCCTCGCACTGGTCGCGGGCGTCGGATACGGCGGGTATTGGGGCGTCACCACCGTCCGTGGCTCCTTCCCGCAGACGACGGGCGAGATCCGGCTGGACGCGCTCTCCGGCCAGGTCGAGGTCAAGCGCGACGCCTACGGCGTACCGCAGATCTACGCCGACACCGAGGCCGACCTCTTCCGCGCCCAGGGCTTCGTCCAAGCCCAGGACCGCTTCTACGAGATGGACGTCCGCCGCCACATGACGGCGGGCCGTCTCTCCGAGATGTTCGGCAAGGACCAGGTCGACACCGACGCCTTCCTGCGCACCCTGGGCTGGCGTCAGGTCGCGCAGCAGGAGTACGACAAGGTCCTGTCGGCGGAGACGAAGAAGAACCTCCAGGCCTACGCGGAGGGCGTCAACGCCTACCTCAAGGGCAAGGAGGCCTCCGAGATCTCGGTCGAGTACGCGGCGCTCGCCTTCTCCCACGACTACGCGATCGAGCCCTGGACGCCCGTCGACTCCGTGGCCTGGCTCAAGGCGATGGCCTGGGACCTGCGCGGCAACATGCAGGACGAGATCGACCGCTCCCTGATGACGAGCCGGCTCGGCGCGGCGCAGATCAAGCAGCTGTACCCGGGGTACCCGTACGACCTGCACCAGCCGATCGTCGAGGAGGGCGCGGTCGACAAGGCGAAGGGCGCGTACGACCCGAAGGGCGAGGCGGGCAAGGGCGACGACGGCGAGGGCACCGGCACCAACGGCGCCCTGCGGGGCATGCGGTCCCAGCTCGGCGCGCTCTCCGACACGCTCGACGAGATCCCCGCGCTGCTCGGCCCCAACGGCAACGGCATCGGCTCGAACTCCTGGGTCGTCTCCGGGAAGTACACGACCTCCGGCAAGCCGCTGCTCGCCAACGACCCGCACCTCGCCCCGATGCTGCCGTCCCTCTGGTACCAGATGGGCCTGCACTGCCGCTCCGTCTCGGCGACCTGCCGTTACGACGTCGCCGGCTACACCTTCTCCGGTACGCCCGGCGTGATCATCGGTCACAACGACACCATCGCCTGGGGCTTCACCAACCTCGGCGCCGACGTCACCGACCTCTACCTGGAGAAGGTCGGGGACACGGGTTACGTCGTCGACGGCCGGGTCAAGCCGTTCACGATCCGCGAGGAGACGATCAAGGTCGCGGGCGGCGGCAGCCGGAAGATCACGATCCGCTCGACCGAGCACGGCCCGCTGGTCTCCGACCGCTCCACCGAACTGGAGAAGGTCGGCCAGAAGGCCCCCGTCGGCAACGCCGCCCCGGACCGCGGCACCGGCTACGCCGTCTCCCTGCAGTGGACCGCGCTGCGGCCCGGCAGCTCCATGGACGCCGTCTTCGAGCTCGACCGCGCCAAGAACTTCGAGCAGTTCCGCGCCGCGGCCAAGAAGTTCGAGGTCCCCTCCCAGAACCTGATCTACGCCGACGCCGAGACCATCGGCTACCAGGCACCGGGCAAGATCCCCGTCCGCGCCAAGGGCGACGGCAGCCTCCCGGCGCCGGGCTGGGACTCCTCGTACAAGTGGAAGGGCTACATCCCGTACGACGAGCTGCCGTACGAGAAGAACCCCGCCCGCGGCTACATCGTCACCGCCAACCAGGCCGTCGTCGACGCCGACACGTACCCCTACCTCCTGACGAAGGACTGGGGATACGGCTCGCGCAGCCAGCGGATCAACGACCTCATCGAGTCGAAGACCAAGGACGGCGGAAAGATCTCGCCGGACGACATGCGGACCATGCAGATGGACAACCGCAGCGAGATCGCGACCCTGCTCAACCCGCTCCTGCTGAAGATCGACATCTCGGACCCGTACGTCCGCGAGGCGCAGAAGCTCCTCGAGGGCTGGGACTACACCCAGGAGCCCGACTCGGCCGCCGCCGCGTACTTCAACGCGGTCTGGCGCAACGTCCTCAAGCTCTCCTTCGGCAACAAGCTGCCCAAGGAGCTGCGGGCCGAGGGCGACTGCATCAACGTCCGCCCGGCCGACTTCACCGGCCCGGTCGACGAGCAGAACAAGCTGGTACGGGAGTGCGGCGAGCGTGACCCGGACTCCGCGCAGCCGGACGGCGGCGACCGCTGGTACGAGGTGGTCCGCCCGCTCCTGAAGCAGGAGAAGAGCGAGTGGTGGCAGACCCCCGCCAACCGCACCGACCCGGCCACCGAGACCCGTGACCAGCTGCTCGCCCGGGCCATGAAGGACGCCCGCTGGGAGCTGACCGCCAAGCTCGGCAAGGACGTCTCCACCTGGAGCTGGGGCCGGCTGCACCAGCTGACCCTGAAGAACCAGACCCTCGGCACCGGCGGACCGGGCTTCGTCCAGTCGATGCTCAACCGCGGCCCGTGGAACCTGGGCGGCGGCGAGGCCGCGGTGAACGCGACCGGCTGGAACGCGGCCGGCGGCTACGAGGTCATCTGGGTCCCCTCGATGCGGATGGTCGTGAACGTCGGCGACTGGGACAGGTCCCGCTGGATCAACCTGTCCGGCGCCTCGGGGCACGCGTACCACGGGCACTACACCGACCAGACCGAGGCCTGGGCCAAGGGCGAGCTGCTCGACTGGTCCTTCGGCAAGGCGGCGGTCGACGCCTCGACGAAGGACACGCTGGTCCTCAGGCCCTAAGGCTCGAAGTGTCTGACCCCCTCCGGGGTCACCACCGCCTGCACGGGGTGGTCGTGCGGTTCCTCAGGGACCCGGGCGACCACCTCGTTCGCGTAGAGGAGCACCACCAGGGACGGATGCGCGTCCGCGCGGGCGAGCCGGGCGAGCACGCGGTCGTACGAGCCGCCGCCCCGGCCCAGCCGCATCCCGCGCTCGTCGACCGCGAGGCCGGGCAGCAGCACCACGTCGGCCCCGCACACGGCCTCCGGCCCGAGCCGCGGCCCCGTCGGCTCCAGCAGGCCCCGGCCGGCCTTCGCCAGGTGCTCCGCACCCTCGTACACGGCCCAGTCGAGATCGTTGTCGGGCAGCAGCACCGGCAACAGGACGCGGACGCCCCGCGCGCGCAGCACGTCGAGCAACGCGCGCGTGCCCGGCTCACGGCCCACGGACACATAGGCGGCGACGGTCGACGCCTCCGCCAGCTCGGCAAGATCTCGTGCCCCCCGGGCGAGCAGCTCACCGGCGGATTCGACATCATGGCTGGTCAGCAGGGCGCGGGCAGCGAGGAGTTGGCGGCGCAGGGCGGCCTTTTCGGACATGTCGGCCGTCACCGGGAACTCACGTGAACTCACGAACCTCTCGTACCTGTCCATATGAACAGGAAGTTAATGGGAGGCCCATCTTCCCCTCATACCGAACGGCTATGGTGCTCGGCATGACTCAGTCGCCCCCCAGGATCAGCAAGGCTGTCATCCCGGCCGCCGGCCTCGGCACGCGCTTCCTGCCGGCCACCAAAGCGACGCCGAAGGAAATGCTGCCGGTCGTCGACAAGCCTGCGATCCAGTACGTCGTCGAGGAGGCCGTCGCGGCCGGGCTCTCCGACGTTCTCATGATCACCGGTCGGAACAAACGTCCCCTGGAGGACCACTTCGACCGGAACTACGAGCTGGAGGAGGCGCTGGCCCGCAAGGGCGACGAGGAGCGCCTCTCCAAGGTGCAGGAGCCCAGCGACCTCGCCACCATGCACTACGTGCGCCAGGGGGCCCCGCGCGGCCTCGGGCACGCCGTGCTCTGCGCGGCCCCGCACGTCGGCGACCAGCCCTTCGCCGTGCTGCTCGGCGACGACCTGATCGACCCGCGCGACCCGCTGCTCTCCCGGATGGTGGACATCCAGGAGCGGGAGGGCGGCAGCGTGATCGCGCTCATGGAGGTCGAGCCCTCCCAGATCCACCTCTACGGCTGCGCCGCGGTCGAGGCGACGATCGACTCGGACGTCGTGAAGGTGACGGATCTGGTCGAGAAGCCGGACCCGGAGGAGGCGCCGAGCAACTACGCGATCATCGGCCGCTATGTCCTGGATCCGGCCATCTTCGGGATACTGCGGGAGACCGAGCCGGGCCGCGGCGGCGAGATCCAGCTGACCGACGCCCTGCAGAAACTTGCCAAGACGTATCAATCAGCGCCTACCGGCGCGGGGAAAATCGGCGGCCCGGTCCACGGCGTCGTGTTCAAGGGCCGGCGCTATGACACCGGTGACCGCGGGGACTATCTGCGTGCCATTGTCAGACTCGCGTGCGAACGTGAAGACCTGGGACCGGACTTCCGGGCCTGGCTCCGCAGGTACGTCAGCGAGGAGATGTAGCACCTTGAGCAGCAGTACGGCACCGGCGTCCGGCGATCCGTCGAGCGACCCCTGCGCGGGGCCGTCCCGCGGCCTGTGGTCCGTGGACGAGCACCTCGACGACATCCTGGCGGCGGTCTCCCCGCTCGATCCCATCGAGCTGCAACTGCCCGACGCCCAGGGCTGTGTCCTGGTCGAGGACGTGACGGTGCCGGTCGCGCTGCCCCCCTTCGACAACAGCTCCATGGACGGATACGCGGTACGGGTCGCCGATGTCGCCGGTGCCACCGAGGAGTACCCCGCGGTCCTGACCGTGATCGGCGACGTGGCCGCGGGCGCCGGCGGCCTGCCCGTCGTCGGACCCGGCGAGGCCGCCCGGATCATGACCGGCGCCCCGCTGCCGCCCGGCGCCGAGGCCGTCGTCCCGGTCGAGTGGACCGACGGCGGTACGGGCGGGGGAGCGGCGAGCGGGATGCGCGCCGCCAGCGCCGCCCCCGAGGGCGCCGCGGGCGAGGTCCGGGTCCACCGCCCCGCCGAGGCCCGCGCGCACGTCCGCGCGCGCGGCAGCGACGTCCAGGCCGGCGACCTGGCCCTGGAGGCGGGCACGGTCCTCGGGCCGCCCCAGATCGGGCTGCTCGCCGCGATCGGCCGCGCCACGGTGCGGGTGCGCCCCCGCCCGCGTGTCGTCGTGATCTCCACCGGCAGCGAACTGGTCCAGCCCGGCGAGGAGTTGGGCGAGGGCCAGATCTACGACTCCAACAGCTTCGCGCTCGCTGCCGCCGCGCGCGACGCCGGAGCCATCGCCTACCGGGTCGGCGCCGTCACCGACGACGCCGAGAGCCTGCGCGCCACCATCGAGGACCAGCTGATCCGCGCCGACCTGCTCGTCACCACGGGCGGGGTGAGCGTGGGCGCGTACGACGTGGTCAAGGAGGCGCTGACGGCGGACGGCGAGGTCGACTTCCGCAAGCTGGCCATGCAGCCGGGCAAGCCCCAGGGTTTCGGGACCATCGGCCCCGAGCACATCCCGCTGCTCGCCCTGCCCGGCAACCCCGTCTCCTCGTACGTCTCCTTCGAGCTGTTCGTGCGGCCGGCGATCCGGGCCCTGATGGGCCTCGGCGATCTCCATCGCCCGCGCGTCCGCGCCGCGCTCAAGGCCGACAAGGCGCTCTCGTCCCCCTCGGGCCGCCGCCAGTTCCTCCGGGGGACGTACGACGCCGAGTCCGGCACCGTCACCCCGGTGGGCGGGGCCGGCTCCCACCTGATCGCCGCGCTCGCGCACGCGAACGCGCTGATCGTCGTACCGGAGGAGAGCACCGCGGTGGAACCCGGCGGCGACCTGGACGTGGTCCTCCTCGGCTGAGGAGGGCCTGGTGGCGGTACCGTGGCGTCCCACACAGCGACCGGGAGTGTCACAGCAATGAGCGCGCAGCAAGGACTCACCCACATCGACGAGGCGGGCGCGGCCCGCATGGTCGACGTCTCCGGGAAGGACGTCACGGCGCGGACCGCACGGGCCAGTGGCCGCGTCCTCGTCTCGCCGCGCGTGATCGAGCTGCTGCGGGGCGAGGGCGTACCCAAGGGCGACGCGCTCGCCACCGCCCGGATCGCCGGGATCATGGGCGCCAAGAAGACCCCCGACCTGATCCCGCTCTGCCACCCGCTGTCCGTCTCGGGCGTGACGCTCGACCTCACGGTGGCGGACGACGCGGTCGAGATCCTGGCGACCGTGAAGACGACGGACCGCACGGGCGTCGAGATGGAGGCCCTGACGGCGGTGTCGGTGGCCGCGCTGACGGTCGTCGACATGATCAAGGCGGTCGACAAGGGCGCGGTCATCTCCGACGTACGGGTGGAGGAGAAGACGGGCGGCAAGTCCGGCGACTGGAGCCGGGGGCCGGAAGGGACGGAGTCGTGACGCGCGCGGGCCGGGTGAGCGAGACCCACGCCCACGAGACCCACGCCCCGGAGACCCACGCCGCCGAGGAGCTGGGTCCGGAGACCGGCGGTGCTCTCGGCGCCCCCTACTCCGCGCTCGTCGTCACCGCGTCCAACCGGGCCTCGGCGGGCGTGTACGAGGACAAGGGCGGCCCGCTGATCGCCGAAGGGCTGCGGCGGATGGGCTTCGCCGTGGACGGACCGCAGGTGGTCCCGGACGGCGCACCGGTCGAGGCCGCGCTGCGAGCAGGCGTCGAGGCCGGGTACGACGTCATCCTCACCACCGGCGGCACCGGCATCTCGCCGACCGACGCCACCCCCGAGGCCACCCGCCGGGTCCTCGACCACGAGATCCCCGGGATTCCCGAGGCGATCCGCGCGTACGGCCGGGAGAAGGTCCCGACCGCCGCGCTCTCCCGCGGCCTCGCGGGCGTCGCGCGCGGGACGCTGATCGTGAACCTGCCCGGCTCCTCCGGCGGCGTCCGCGACGGGCTGGCCGTCCTGGAGCCGCTCCTCGTCCACGCGGTCGACCAGATCCGCGGCGGCGACCACCCGAGACCGTCATGATCCCCTCCTGGCCCGTGGTCCTGGTCGACGGAGACGTCGTGCTGCGCCCGATAAAGGTGCGCGACCAGCGGGCCTGGCGCGAGGTGAACCGGCGCAACCGCGACTGGCTGCGCCCCTGGGAGGCGACGATCCCGCCGCCGGCCCCCGGCGGTCCGGTCGCGCACCGTCCGACGTACCGGCAGATGGTCCGCCATCTGCGGGCCGAGGCGAACGCGGGCCGGATGCTGCCGTTCGTGATCGAGTACCAGGGGCAGCTCGTCGGCCAGCTGACCGTGGCGGGGATCACCTGGGGCTCGATGTGCTCGGGCCATGTCGGCTACTGGGTGGACAGCGAGGTGGCCGGTCGCGGGGTCATGCCGACGGCGGTCGCGCTCGCCGTCGACCACTGCTTCCGTACGGTCGGACTGCACCGGATCGAGGTCTGCATTCGGCCCGAGAACGGCCCCTCGCGGAGGGTCGTGGAGAAATTGGGATTCCGGGAGGAAGGGCTGCGTCCGCGCTACCTCCACATCGACGGGGCGTGGCGCGACCATCTCGTCTTCGCGCTCACGGCGGAGGAAGTCCCCGAGGGTTTGGTGCGGCGCTGGCACCAGGCGCGTCCCCGTCCCTCGCACCCCGCACAATGAAATAAGTGTTCGAATTCAATCAGTAGTTGACCGTCAATCGATCTGAACAATCACAAAAAAGTTCAGTGATATCAGCCAGATCGTGCGACACACCGGTCCAATTGGCCGATGCGGTCCCGCGAACCCCTCTACCGTGTGAGGCGTGAGCAGCAGCGGCCTCATCTACGCAGTCATCGTCGGGGCCTGGGCCGCCTACTTGGTACCGATGTGGCTCCGCAGGCAGGACGAGCTCAACGAGGCTCGTCCGACGGAACGCTTCAGCACCGCCATCCGGCTGCTTTCCGGACGGGCGGGAATGGAGCGCCGGTACGCCAAGGAGCTGAAGGACCGGGACCGAAGGGCGGACGACGCGGAGCCCGACGTGGATCCGGACGCCGAGACCGAGCATTTGAGCTCGGTCGACGTCCGGTCCTTTTCCGCGCCCGCGGCCAGGACGGAAGCGCGCCTGGCGCTCCCGTCCGAGCCGGAACCGGAGCCCGGGCCGGAGCCGGCGGCGGCGCCTCATCGGCGGCCCTCGCAGGCGGCGGCCGCCGAACGCGCGCGCCGCGGCAAGGTCCTCGCCCGGCGGAGACGGACCACGGTCGTCCTCTTCCTCGCCTTCACCCTCGGTGCGATCGTCGCCGCGGTCGGCGGGCTCGCGTTCCTGTGGGCGCCGGCCGTCCCGGCGGTGCTGCTGAGCGCGTACATCGTGCATCTGCGGACGACGGAACGCCGGCGCTTCGTGTACGTGATGGACCGTCGGCGCGCCGAGGCGGCCGCGGCCCGCCTGCGCGAGAACCGCCCGCGCCGCCCGGCGACGGCCGCCGCGGCGACCGAGCCGGACGAGGAGCCTTCCCGCCCGGAACCCGCACCGGCCCCCGCGGTCTCCCCGCAGGAGGCCGGCCGCCGCGCGCTCGTCGAGCAGACGGACCACGCGGAGTGGGTGGACCAGCAGCGCGAGCGCGGCCCGGCCCGCGGCGACAGCTGGGAGCCGGTCCCGGTCCCGCTGCCCACGTACGTCACGGCCCCGGTCGCGCCGCGCGCGAGCAGCGGCATCGACATCACGGACCCGGAGACCTGGAGCTCGGCCCGCTCCTCCACGGCCGCGGACCCGACGCCGGCCCCGTCGGCGACCCCGACTCCGCCCCCGGCCCCGCGCCAGCGCACGACCCCGCCGCGCCGCCAGCGCGACCACGGCCGCACCCCGCTCTTCGACCAGTACGCGGACGACGACCGCCCCCGCGCGGCCAACGAATGACCGCCGGCCGGGGGCCCACCGTGGCCCTCGGCTGACCTGCGGGGGAACGGATTTCCTCGTACCCCGATCGGGATGCTAATGTTTCACACGTCGCAAGGGCCTGTGGCGCAGTCTGGTAGCGCACCTCGTTCGCATCGAGGGGGTCTGGGGTTCAAATCCCCACAGGTCCACAGACGACTGTTCTTGAGTTAGCTCAGGAGTGGTGACGAGATCCCGTCCGATCGCAAGATCGGGCGGGATCTTCGTCGTTTCGGGGGTCGTTCGATGCCTGTTCGGGGTGGTGGATGGCGGCGTATCAGATCTGGCGGGTTGCTGGGCAGGCGTCTGACCGTTGCCGAGGCATGCGAACCGGCCCCGGTCGCCCGGGGCTGGTGGTCGTGATGTGCGGCTGTGACGCGCCTCGATCAGAAGTTGGCCGGCGGATGCCGCCCCATGTCGAGTGGTGCGGAGACGTACGGCCGGTCGCGATCTGGGGGAGCCGGAATGGACTCGAAGTCGGCGTCGGAGAGTCGGCTGCCGGTGCGCTCGTAGAGCCAGGTTTCCAGGATGTCCAGGTTTCCGATGACCACCATGATCGCGATCAGGATCGTCTGGGCTACCTGGCCGGGTGCTCGGCGGTGCATGGGGTTACCAATGTCCATGTAGGCGCCCTTGAGGCGACCGTTGAGGCCCTCGTTGTGGGAGCGGATCGGCTTGTAGATCCGGTCCCAGGCGGGGCTGAGGTAGTGGCTGTCCTGCCGGAACTTGGCGATTTTCAGGTCTCCGGCCGCGTCGGCGGGGACGCTGATCGAGGATGCCCCGCAGACGGCGGGCAGCGCCTCCTTCCCGGGAGGGTCCGTCCACTCTCTGTCAGGAAGCTGGATGGTCGGGCGAGCCGAAGCATGGCTGGCGCGGGAGCGGCGATCCGCCAGCCGGATCACGGTCTGAGGTGGGCTCGAGGCGGTCGGCCGCGTTGGGCGGAGGCGTTCTCGGCGTGGACAGTTCACCGAAGGGGAGAGGCCGGCCGCCGGGCACTGGAGGCGCGTGGTTCCTCGGGCGTCGGCGTTCTGCTTGAGCTTGAGGAAGTAGGGCAGTCGCTCGGCGACCAGTGGCTTCAGTTCATCGAGCCGTCGGCGGAAGGTCTTGTCGTCCATGCCGTGAGTGGCCTGGGCCAAGGCGTTGGGGATGTGCGGGCAGGCGAGGGAGCCGTCGATCAGTACGGCTCCTTGCCAGCTGCCCTGGATGCCACGGTCGGCCGCCTTGTAGTCCAGAGCGAGGCGGTAGCCGAGTCGTCGTACGGGGATCTGGAAGTTCTCCGGCGAGCAGCCGGTATAGGCCCGATCTGCGGCACAGGTGCCAGTCGGCAGTCGAAGCTCGGCGAGGTGCTTCAGTACCGTGACCGCGTTCTCGCCCGTGCGGACGGTCGGAGTGTCCAGGGTGAGGCCGAGGCAGAGCTGCGGGTAGGAGGGCGCGCGGCGGCCTTTCGCGGCTCCTTCGCCTGTGCGGGAGTGGGCGGCGACGAGCAGGGTCGCGCTGTAGCCGAAGATGCCCTTGTCGGAGCCGCCGCTGAAGTGCCAGCCGGCGGTGATCTCGACGGAGGCCGTGCCCGAGCGGTCGCTGTCCGGGTCGGCCAGAACCGGGACCGAGGTGGCGTCCACTCCCACGTCACCGGCCCAGTGCCGCATGTATCCGCGTTGCTGTGCCAGCCGGACCGGGACCAAGACGAGGTCGTTCGCCAGCCGCTGGAGCCGGTTCACAGCCGATCGGCCAGCAGCCTCGTCCCAAACAGCGCAGTGAATGTCAGCCTCCGCTTGGACCAGGCGCCGGCGTCGGTCGCAGCGTGCCGGGTCGAGCACGGTGGTGATCCGGTCCAGCCCTCGGTAGAGACGACGACTGGCAGCTATGCACGCGCGTGCCGTGGACGGCGGCATCTCGGGGATGCCGAGCCAGGCGCGAGCTGTGGGTTGGAGACGGAAGTGCAGGATCCGCCAGGCGTCGGAGACCGTGGCTCGGCCCGTGTAGTACACGGCGAGCATCAAGCCGGCCAGTACGGTCCTGGGCCGCACGCCTGGTGGCCCGGGGCGACCGCGCAGCATGTCCTCCAACTGCTGGGGCAGACCAGAGCGGTCGAGGACGGTCAGCAGCTGGCCGACCTTGGAGTCGGGATCTCGGTGAGCCGTCCAGGCCGCAGCCGTGGCCGCGCATGACGGGCAGCCAGCTGGTCAGCCTCAGGCCGCGCCCTCATGAGCGGCGGCCACGCAGCAATGGGATCACCTCCGCCCTGGGTAGTGGGGGCACCCAGTGGTGATAGCCCGCCAAACCGGCAGGGGAGGCCATGCCCGCGGCGGAAGCGACCGCCTCCGGACTGATGCCCTCGGAAAGCCGGCCGACGATCCACGTCGACCGCAATCGCCGAGCGGAGAGCGGCGGCAGACCCGCATGGCGCCGATGGCGGGCAGGCCAGGACGAGACGAGGTTCTTGGCTGCCGCGACCTTCCGTCCCGGCCTGAAGAGGAATCCGGTTCCGGAGATCTCTGCCAGCTCGGCCAGCGTGCCTTCCCAATCGGAGTGGCACGCCACGAGTCGGCCGAGCAGCTTCTCCTCCAGCACCGCAACGCCACCAGAGGTCACGCGAACGTGACTGCCCCGCATGGGCGGGACCTCGCCCGGCATCAGGCCACACCCGGCTCCGAGTGCCATGAGGGCGAGGCCGTTGAGTCGAGCCTGGTCCGGCAGATGATTCGCCCAATCCCGCAGGCGAGCCAACTCTCCGGCACCATAAGGAGGCTGAGGCGTGCGAGGCGAGGAAAGCCGAGCCGGAGGGGCCTCTCCGCGCTGGACCCACACCAGAGCCTCCCGAGCCCGTCGCAGCCAGGTCCGATAAGTCAGTACCGTCGAGTCCTTCGCCGCAGCGCAGCCCGACAGGATGAAGGCGTCGATCGTCTCGGTCCGCAGCCAGGTTCCCGGGTCGCGCGGAAGACCGCGCCGGTCCGCCCAGACCGCGATCCGGCCGATCACGTGCAGCAGATGCTCCGCCGCGTAGCAGGTAGCCGGAGCTGCCGCCGTCACGGTGGCTCTCACCAGCTCGGCGACCGGCGCCCACTCCGTATGTGGCAGCCGGGGCCGGTAGTCGCGGATCTTGCTGGAGACCTCCGAGCTCAGTGTCACAGACCAACAGAACCGGCTGGACAAGCAGCCAGTGAAGACGTCGAAGGCGATCTTCACGGAAAGGAGTGCATCGACATGGTCGGAGGTTTGGCCCGCAAGACCGCGCCGAGAGACCTTGCCCGCGATCCGGAAACCTGGCCCGACTCCGCCGTCGACGACGTCGCCGCCAGAGTCGTCCAGGCCATCGCCCGCGCGCTCGCGCTCGCCCTGGAGCGCGAGAAGCGAAGCCTGCGGCAGGTCTCTACCGGATCCGGGGTCAACCGGCAGGCCATCGCCGACCTGCTCGCCGGCCGGTGCTGGCCGGACGTCGTCACCGTTGCCCGCCTGGAAGATTTCCTCGCTGCCCCGCTGTACCCGCGGGACGGAATGCGCAGTACGCATCAAAATCGGCCTTCCCGTCCCCGGGGAAACCCGTCCCAGGGAACGACGAAATAGGCCACGCGCCCCCGAGGCGAGGTGGATTGCTCTAGCCTCGGGGATGCGTGAGCCACTACGAGGGTCCACGTCATAGGTTCCGAAGAGAGTCCAAGCTCAACGGAACCCGTCCCCTTCTCCCCGCAACGGGAGGAGGGGACATCTCATGTTCAGGGCGGCGGCGTCAGGCGTCCCCTCCCTGTGATTCCGTGACCCGGCGGGCAGCGAAACTTCCGATCGGGTGCTCTACGGCACGGCCGTTCTTCACCAGCCGCTTGCACGTCCGGCGGGTCGTCTCGATGGGCGCCCGACCTTCGTCGCCCTTCGTCGGACGCCCAAGGGCCTCTGTGATGTCCTTGACCTTCATCGGCCGTCCGGCGCCCACAAGGATCTGCTCGACCGCCTGCATCAACTGCCCGGACGGCGACCGTGAAGGCCGGCTCTGCCCGGCACGCGTCTCCTCGGACGGCTCGCTCGGTTCCGGCTCGTCACCGGCGGACGCATCGCCGTCCTCGTTCTCCGCGTCAGCTTCCTGCTGGGGGCTTTGATCGTCCTCGGATGGCGCCGAGCGGCCCGCGAGGAGCTCGGCGAGAGCTTCGCTCAGCTGATCGCGAGTGCTCGCGTACTTTGCCGCCTCGACTCGGAGGTCGGCGAGTTCTGCTTCGAGCTCCGAGATCCGCGCCAGCGTCCGATCGGTCTTGCCGGAGTAGATCCCAACAGCGGTCCGCAACCCGGGAGCCGCATCCGGCTCGCCCGCCCCTGTGAAGTCCATCCGCCCCTCCTCGGCCCTCCCGTACGACAGGACAACGGCAGTCATCGTAGGGAATGCCAGTCGTGCCCGGCAGCCAAATGACCAACGAAGTCTGGTAGTTGACACACACCGGGGCACGAGCCTGATGTCTGGCACCCCTGACCTACGTGTCTGCGATGCCAGTCGTAATTCTTAACGCCGTCAACAGTTATGGCAGATCACGCTCTGCTGCGATTCCTGACGCCACGTCTTCGAGGACGAGGTCCGGAAGGATGGCCAGTCCCAGACTCTGAAGATCCACGTTCGGGCTGGCTGCCTTCTCTGCAACGCGGGGCGACCAGGAGGCCAGCCGGTCCAGTGCAGGTACCAAGCCTTCTCGGTCGTTACTGAGCAGGGCTGCCACGAGCGACACGACATCGGCGCGGGAGCTGCCTGCTGGAGCCGGGAGAGCGGCCAGCCCTGAGAGTGCGCGCTGGTCACGAGTGCCACAGAGCGCCGCGAGCGCGGCGAGAGCGAATCGGACGGCATAGCTCTCGTCTTCCCAGCGGGATAGCAGTCTCGGCAGCTCGCTGCCGATGGCCCGCCGTGTCAGATATTCAGCTGCAGACTCCTCCCCGGCACCCCCGAGTGCGGTGATGCGATCGGCCAGGGAGACTGCGGCTGCCGGCCCCGAAGCAGCGAGCCGCAACAGGTCGCCGAGCAGAACCAACCGGCTGCCGGGCGCGACATTGTCATCGCAGACCAGCTCCATGAGGAATGGGACAGCCTCGACGGTGGTGTCGGTGCAGGTGCCTTGGTGGGCCGCAGCATCCGCGAGATCGCCGAGGAACTCGCCCGTTGACCCGTAGGGCTCGCCGAACGCGAACTCCTCATCGAGCAGCCACCCGACGGCATCCGGAACGTCCCCCGCCCTGCCGTACATGCGCTCTGCGACCGCCACCACGGCCTGGACCAGCACTGCGGGCTCACCGGCCTCACTGCTCTTCCACGGTGGTCCGGCTGGGGGTCGCGCGGGATCCTTGGGCAGAGGACTCGGAAGGGCGACGTTGGCGCCGGCCTGCTCACGGACCAGGCCGTTCCGTGTGAAGACTCCTTCGAGAGTCTCAGCATGCCCCTCGCTGTACCCCTGCTGAAAACCGCCGTGGGCACGGGCTACATGGGCCACCCGAATCCGTTCACTCCGAAAGAACGGCTCGAGAGCCATGCGCTCGTACCCGCTGTAGATGGCCAGTGAGAAGACCTGCCACCACCCCTCCAGCTCCGGGTCCATCGATGGCCGGCCGTACCAGAAGCTCGACGGAACGAACCGGAAGTGATCGTGGACACGCACTGCCGTCAGACGGTGCCCCATCCCGGACAGCTCGGATGCGGCGGCGCGGGCAGCGCCCTCGCTCGGCAGGCTCAGCGTGTACTGGACTCCCCAAGCGGGAGGTGCCGCGCTCATCAGCTGCACTGCCAGGTGAACATCGCCCGCTCGAATCGCCGCTCGGCCAGATCTTCCGGGCGGATCAGCCAGTACAGGGCTCCGGCATCGCCCCACATCATGTCCGCGGCGTCCTCGCTGTCGAACTGGGCCAGCAGCACCCAGTTGCCCGCCTCCTCGGACAGCCGCGGGTCGTCCCAGGACACCTCGCCGTCCAAAACCGCCTCCGCGATCTCGATCTCGACCGGGTTCTGCACCGAGTGAGCGTGGCCGCCGATCTGATGCCCCACCTCATCATCGAACTCCCACAGCGCGTCGAGGAACCCCTGCGAGCAGACGGGGTGGCCATACCGGTTCCCCAGCGGGGCGCCCGGGGCGAAGGCGGCCCGGACGGACGGATGCCAGGGCTCGGCCGCAGTCATCTCCACCCGAGCGGCCAGCGTCACCACCGGATACCCCTTCAGACCGGCAGGCGCCCCACGCTCCGCCACCTCCTCCTCGGCCGCCACGTAGAGCACACGGGCGCCCGCCCAGCTCTCCCGGTCCTCGGCCAGAACGAGAGCCTCGCCGTCATCCAGCTGACCGTCGAAGTAGAAGAACAGCAGCGTTCCCGCCTCGGGCAGATCGATGTCCAGCGCGGCCGTCGGCAGACGCGCGCAGTCGATCGAGGCGACGAAAGAGAGCGGACCGTGCCCCTCCCACACCGGCCACTCCGCGATGGCCGGCAACGCGGGAAGGCCACCGAGTCGACCCACAGCGTCGTCAGTGCCAGTTGCTACCTCAAGACGCACGCCAGGGCGAAGCAGACCGAGCCACTTCTCAGCATCCTCGGGCGACAGGTGCTGCAAGGCGAGGGATCGAAGGGCTTCTCGGGAACCATGTGTCATGTGCCCGATCATCCACGGTGCCGCTGACAGAGACCTCGGCGGCCTTCCCGCTGCACACGCGGCCGCTCAGTCCGTGGCCGTGGACCTCCAAGCAGCGGTAACGCACCCTTCTTCCCAGTGCCACCAGCCCTCCGTCGCACCGTGTTCAAGGAGCTTTCGGATCCGTGGCAGGTCCGCCCCTGGCGGGACATCCAGTGCGACCATCCGGAGTCTCTCGATACCTTCGCCTGTCGTGCCGAGCTTGTGGAAGATCTCCAGAACGCTCTGCCGGGCTGCGGCTGATCCGCCGTCCTTGAGCACGATCAGCCGGATCGTGCAGTTCTCCGAAGCTCGGACCGTCTCTCCAGCCCAGCGGATGCCCTCATCGTCGATCTCACCCCGGATGATGTCGTCGCTGGCGATGCCACGGACGAACCACGGGGTGTTATCCAGCCGCACGGTGCCGTCGCCGAGGTCCACGGCCCACAGGCTCTCGACGCTCGCCGGCGGCCAGCCGTCTTCGTCAATGGCCATCCGGAAGTGGACCTTCACCTGGTCGTCACTGATGTTCGTCACGGCGCCATCATCCATGCCGCTTCCGTGGGCCAGGACGTGGGAGTGCTGCCACGCCGTCCCGCGGTAGGGCACCATGCAGGAATGCGCCCCTACCCCGACGATCTGGAGCTGGACCAACTGCGACGCCACTACGTCGCTGCTGATCGGCGCTACCTGCGCCTGAACTACGGGATCTTTCGTCTGGCGGAGCGCGAGCGTGACAATCTTGCGCGGGAACTCGCACAGACTGCAGAGGCCATCACGCCGCGCGAACTGGGCCTCTTGCTCGATTGTGGATGGCGCGAACGCAAGACCGCTGCCTGGCTGATCGCGATAGCCGGTCGTACCGCCTTCCGCCCACAGCTGGGGGAACTCCTCCTGGCCAGCGCTGGCCCGTACGCAGGGCACGCGTACTGCATCGCCTTGGCCACCTTCGGGACCGCAGCTGACGCCGGCCTCCTGACCGCCTACCTCGACCGCTACCTGGCCCGCCCCGACCTGGCCTACGACCAGGCATCCGCCCTTGGCGCCCTCCTCCACCTCGACACCGCCCAAGGCACCGACCATGCAGCCCGCTTCCTCACGCCGGACGGCCCCTGGCAGCGATGGGCACGCGAGCGGCCGCCAAGGCGTGAGCTGGAGCCCGCCGAATGCCGGGAGACCATGGCCCAGTACTGCTCCTTCGTTCAGAAGAGCGCCCGACACCGTGCAGTGCACGGGCGGTGAGGTTCTCCCTTCCTATGGTGCGTCCCTGACGCTTGACGTCGCTGCGTGACCACGCATGCACCGCGGCCCCCTCGCCCCCCGGAAGGCCTGAGCCGCCGAGCCCGACAGTTCGTCCACACACATGGGCTGCTCGTCCCGTGCCTGGAAGTCCAGCTTCACCGGGACCAGTGGCTCATGCACGGGATACCCGCTGCCGAGGTCGACCGCGTTGCGGCCTTCCAAGCGCGCTGGGGCGGCATCGCACTGCCTCCGGCACCCGTGTACGAGGGCGGTCCGCGGATCCTCGCCGCTGACACGCCCGAAGGCTCTGCCGCAGAAGGCTGGTGGTTCTCGGCCGGGGACGAGCGGGTGTCGATGGCCTACGGATTCATGATCGGGCCTGGGGGCGAGTTCGGTATCCACGCCGAGCGCTGGACACCCTTGCACGCCAGCATCGACGGGTGGGTGGAATCATTGGCCCTGGCTCATCACGCCGCGCTCTGGGCACAGAGCATCACGAAGATCACGGGCGACGCCGTCGACGACTTGGGCCTGGAGGAATACGAACCGGTCCGCGAGATCCAAGGCATCGCGGACAACTGGTGGCGTGGCGAAGACTGCCTCATCGCCGTCTACCGAGGCGAAGCCGACTGTCTCGCGGCGCCTCAGTGCCGAACGGCGCACATCTACCGCGGCCTTGATCACTGGGGTCTCCGCGGCGGTTGACCGCTGATCGGTGGGAAGCGATCTCCGCCGATCTGGGAAGCGATCTTCGACTGCCCCTGTACCGTCTGGTCAGCGACACTCGCGAACACCCCACAGACAATGAGGATCCCGTCCGATCGCAAGATCGGGCGGGATCTTCGCGTTTCCGGGACGCGGAACGGGCCCGGAAGGCCCTCTGGTCGCGATCGGCCTGGCGGAGCTTCTGCAGCTGTTGTTGGCGACGCAGAGGCGGCCGAGGGCTGAGCTCCCGGGGTCCCGTGGGGCTCAAGGCGCCGGTGGTTGGGGCGGGTCGTTCCGATTCGCTGTTCCAGGTTGGCTTGTTTCTGCAGGTCAGAGGGGATGGAACGTCCCTGCGTCCCGCATTGGGTGCCACGCCTGGCACGGGGTGGGGGCGAGTCGGCAGAGTCTTTCCCAGGCCGCGGTAAGACACCGCGTCATCACTCACGGGGGAGTTCCCATGCGTTCGTTCCGCACCCGCACCACCGTTCTCGCCGCCGCCACCGCCGCGCTCGCTCTCGCCCTCACCGCCTGCGGTGGTGAGGACGGCTCGGGCGCGAAGGAGAAGAAGGCCGCCGCGGCCGCCTCGCAGGCAGCCCCGAGCGCGACCGGCGCGACCGGCGCGACCGGCGCGGACGCCGACTCCGCCGACTCCGCCGACTCCGCAGACTCCGGCTCCTCCGGCTCCTCCGGCTCCACGGCCTCCGGTGCGCAGGCCGGTTCCAAGGCGAAGGCCGGTGGCAAGGCCCCGGCCTCCTGCACCGTCGACGACGTGAGGATCTCCGCTGCCAAGCAGGACGGCGTGCCCACCACGCACATCACGCTGACTGCCACCAACGTATCGGGCCGCGCCTGCACGATGGTCCGGTACCCGCTGATCGCGTTCGGCGACATCCAGACCGCCAAGGACGTCCCGGCCGTCGCCAGGACCGAGCCGGCCACGCCCCTCGTGCTCGACGCCGGCGCCCCGGCCTACGCGGCCGTGCGGATCAACAACGGCGGTGTCGACGAGGAGAACCGCGCCGTCACCTCCTTCTCCGTGAACCTCTTCGCCGCCGACGGCCCCGCCGAGGGCAGCGAGGAGGTCCACGCGCCCGCGGGCGGCATCGCGGTCGACGACGCGGTCGCGAAGACCGGCTACTGGACGCACGAGCTGCGCAACGGCGCCGACGAGTTCTGATCCTCCGCACCGGGGGGGCTCAGGTGTTGCGCGTGATCCAGCGCTGGAGCGCGATGTGGGTGAAGTCGTCCAGCGCGCACAGCGCCTCGATGGCGTCCAGGTCGCCCGGCAGGGGAGCGATGCCCGCCGTGGTGAGCGCGGCGTGCAGCTCCAGCCGGCGGCGGTCCGCCGGCTCCAGCGGAACGGACAGGCGGCTCGCGGGAGCGGGCGGGGGCAGCGGGTGGTCGCCGTACGACGGGATGTCGTACGCGGCCGGCGTCTCCTCCGCGAGGTCGTCGATGTACACGGCAGGGAACCGGTAGGGGTCGAAGTCCGACACTGCGGTCGGGGCCGTGGGGAAAGACTGAAGCCCAGTCATGCGTGCCTCCTCAGTTGTCCTGCGACTGGCCAGGAGGAGTGCGTACGGGCCGATCCCGGTTGCGGTACGCGCGGTTCTCCACCCGAATGCCGCCTATCCCATCTCGTCACAAGAGAGATGAACCGACGCACGTACCCCCGGCGGAGCAGTCTCCGCCGGGGGCACGGGTGGATGGGTGGGTGGGTGGGTGGACGGGTGTGTCAGGACGCCTGGGCGCGGTCGTACAGGGCCTTCGCGTCGTTGCCGAAGTACGGGCCGAACATGCGGTTGGGCAGGAAGGTGTAGCCGAAGCTGTTCACCGAGACCTGCAGGCCCGTGCCCGTCGCCTCGCTGAAGGAGGTGAACCAGGGGCCGCCGCTCGAGCCGCCCGTCATGTTGCAGGCGAGGCTGTGGTCCTGGGAGAAGAGGAAGTCCTTCGACGAGTTGCCCGAGCAGTGGATCAGCTTCGAGCCGTCGTACGGGGAGGCCGCCGGGAAGCCGAAGGCGTACATCGGCTTGTTGTAGCCGCCGTTGAACTGGATGCCCTGGGCGCCGGTGACCGAGGTGAGGGTCTGGCCGTTCAGGGGAGCGACGACCGCCGCGCCCACGTCGTAGTTGATGTCCTCGCTCGCCTCCCACTGCGGGGTGGTGAGCGTCTTCGTCGCCGTCCACTGGCCGTACGGCGCGCTGCCGTTGTCGTACGCGGGGACGAAGACCCAGTTGGTGTGCCACGCGCCCTGGTACTTCACGCAGTGGCCCGCCGTGATGACCGTGCTCGCGTTCTGGCTGGTGACCGCGTTGCCGGAGCAGGAGGCCGTACGGCCCTGGAAGGTGAAGAAGACGCGGCCCGAGGTCTTCACGACCGCGCCGCCGCCCGTCCAGGCGCCGCCCGGCTGGGGGAAGGCCGTCGGGGAGACGGTGGTGGGCCGGGAGGAGCGGGCGACCTGCTTGAGGGCGGCGCCCGGGGTCACCTGGAGGTCGAGCGGGGGCGCCGACCGCATGCGGTCGGCGGTCCAGAAGGCGGTGGCCCGCTGCTGTTCCGTGGCGGTGACCGTGCGGGCGGGCTGGGCGGCGGTCTCCGCCGCCTGGGCCGACGTCGTGGTCAGGGCGCCGGCCAGCAGGGCTCCGGCGGCGAGCAGGGCGGCTAAGGCTGTGCGATGGCGTCTCACGCATGTCTCCTTCTGCCGAGGCAGGTGGGGGATGAGAACGGTGCGGATCGACGTGCGTGCAGCAGAGTGCCAGAGAGCGACGCGTTTGTCAGGAGCGCGTCAGTGGGTTCCGGTCAGGGCCTTCGCGAAGCAGCGGCTGGACTCGTACTCCCGGTAGTGGCCGAACTTGGCGCACGGCTCGTAGCCACTGGACGTGTACAGCGCGATCGCCTCGGGCTGCGCCGTGCCCGTCTCCAGGACCATCCGCGTCCGGCCCGCCGCCCGCGCGTCCTCCTCAAGCGCCGTGAGGATCCGCCGGGCGAGGCCGAGGCCGCGCGCCTCGGGGATCACGTACATGCGCTTGAGCTCCGCGTCGCCGTCCGAGTACCCCTCGTCGTTCTCGTCCTGGGTGCGCCAGCCGCCGGTCGCGACGGGGCGGCCCTCGGGGTCGTACGCGAGGAGGTAGAGGCCGCGCGGCGGTACGAACATGCCGGCGTCGAGCGGTGTGGCATCGCCCTCGTCGTCGCCGTAGCGGGCGATGTACTCCAGCTGGACGGCGTCGTCGAGTTTGACCGCGTCGGGGTGGTCGTAAGGCGTGGGGCGTATATCCATGCGAAGCATGGTACATCTATGCGCACTGCTCGGGTGCCGGTATTCTCCCGGGATGCTCACTGTGACGACCGCCAATGTCAATGGTCTCAGGGCCGCCGCCAAGAAGGGCTTCGTGGAGTGGCTCGCCGGCACCTCCGCCGACGCCGTCTGCCTGCAGGAGGTCCGCGCCGAGGAGTCCCAGCTCCCGGCCGAGGTCCGCGCGCCCGAGGGCTGGTTCACCGCGCACGCCCCCGCCGCCGCCAAGGGCCGTGCGGGCGTCTCCCTCTACACCCGGCGCGAGCCGGACCGGCTGCGGGTCGGCTTCGGGGTGAGCGAGTTCGACGACAGCGGCCGGTACATCGAGGCCGACCTGCCCGGCGTCACCGTCGCCAGCCTCTACCTGCCCTCCGGCGAGGTCGGCACCGAGCGGCAGGACGAGAAGATCCGCTTCATGGACGCGTTCCTGCCGTACCTGAAGGAGCTCAAGGAGCGCTCCGCCGCCGACGGCCGCGAGGTCGTCGTCTGCGGCGACTGGAACATCGCCCACCGCGAGGCCGACCTCAAGAACTGGAAGGCCAACCAGAAGAACGCCGGCTTCCTGCCGGAGGAGCGCGCGTGGCTGAGCCGCGTCCTCGACGAGGGCGACGGCGGATACGTCGACGTGCTCCGCGCCCTCCACCCGGACCAGGACGGGCCGTACTCGTGGTGGTCGTACCGCGGCCGCGCCTTCGACAACGACAGCGGCTGGCGCATCGACTACCAGGTCGCCACCCCCGGTCTCGCCGCCAAGGCCGTGAAGGCGTACGTCGAGCGGGCCGCCACGCACGCGGAGCGCTGGAGCGACCACGCGCCCGTCACGGCGGTCTACCAGTTGTAGAGCTCGTAACACGATCTTGTTGAGGCTTCCTGGTCGGGGTGACCAGTGTGACGATTCGGCAGTTCGTTACGCTGGGGCCGTGATGATCAGGGGGATAGCCGGACGGTGGTTCGTCGCCGTACTGGCCGCTGCTTCGGTACTCACCTCAGGGTGTGCGTACTCGGTCGACCCCGACGAGCTTCCCGGCGTGTACCGCAACGGCAAGACCGGCGGCGAGATCACGCTCGATTCCGACGGCACATTCACCGCCACTCATCTGTCGACGGGCGAGCACGCCGACCCCGACGATTTCCACGGCAAATGGGACTTCGTCGACAACGGCACCCTCTCCGACGACTTCGTCTACCTGGACATCGACGAGCGTGGCATCGGTGAGGTCTCCGGTGTCCACCTCTACGCGCGCGGCGGAGGGAAGATAGCGTTCAGCACTCCGGACGGGTCGTGGTCCCTGGTGCTCACCAAGGTGTCCGCCCAGTAGATCAGTGTGCCCAGTCCGGCGTGTGGTGGCACCACACCCGGCGGCGGCCGGGCGAAGGTCTGCTCCACGACGTAGCGGAGCTTGCCCAGGCCCTTGATGTTCGGGGCGCCCCTGCGGGAGATCACCGGCATGATGCGTCGGCGTCGCAGCTCGCGGCGCACAGCCGTCGAGACGTACGCCTTGTCGCCCAGGACAGATTCGGGGCGCCGCCGCGGGTGTCCAGGCCGTCCGGCCACCGGCTGGATGCCGTCGACCAGGCTGAGCGTCTGCGTGATGTCGTTGACGTTCGCCGCAGTGGTGATGACGTGGAGCGGTGTTCCCTTCCCGTCGCAGATCAAGTGGTGTTTGCTGCCCGCCTTCCGCCGGTCGACCGGCGACGGACCGGTCGCGGCGCCCCCGAAGACTCCGCCCTGCTGCCAGCGGGCCAGCCGTCGCCAGCAGGTCTGACCGGATCCGAACCCCAGCTCCAGCGGCAGGAGTTGCCAGGCCACATCGTTGAACAGGACGTACAAGATCCCCTGCAAACAGAGCCTGTCCGGTACCGGCCTGGGGCCTGGAGAACGCTCTGGCCAGGGTGGCAGCAGCGGTTCGATCAGTGCCGACAAGTCATCGTCCACGATCCACGGCCGAGTGCTCACTCTCTCACCAACGGCAGGATCATCACACCAGTCACGCTGTACCGGGGTGCTACAACAAGATCGCGTTACGAGCTCGTAGGAGATGTATTACGGTGCTGGAATTACGCAGCCTGGGTGGGGGGAATCGGTGAGCGCGCGCATTCTGGTCGCCGAAGACGACGAAAAACAGTCTCGTCTGATCCGGATTTATCTGGAACGAGAAGGGAACGCGGTACAGGTCGTGGCCGACGGCCGCGCGGCGCTGGAGAAAGCCCGTTCGGCGCGACCGGATCTCCTCGTCCTCGATGTGATGCTGCCCCTTGTCGACGGTCTCGACGTGTGCCGCATTCTGCGCGCCGAGGCCTCCGACGTACCGATTCTGCTGCTGACCGCGCGCAGCACCGAGGAGGACATGCTCCTCGGTCTCGACCTCGGCGCCGACGACTACCTCACCAAGCCCTACAGCCCTCGCGAACTCACCGCGCGGGTACGGGCGCTGCTGCGGCGGTCCCGCAAGGCCGGCGCGGCCGCGCCCGGGCTGCTGCGGGTCGGCGAGGTGGAGCTGGACACGGCACGCTTCGAAGTGCGCGTGGCGGGGCGGCCGGTGGCGCTGACCTCGAAGGAGTTCTCCATCCTGGAGGCGCTGGCCCGCGAACCGGGCCGGGTCTTCTCCCGGGCGCAGATCATCGAGCGGGTCTTCGGCTTCGACCGGGATGTGCTGGAGCGGACCGTCGACGCGCACGTGATGAACCTGCGGCGGAAGCTGGAGGAGGACCCGGGGCGGCCGCGGCACCTGGAGACCGTGTACGGGCGGGGGTACCGGCTCGCCGACGGTTCGGCCGGTTCGGCCGGTTCGGGCGGGACGGCCGGTTCGGCCGGTTCAGGCGGCTCGGGCGGCGCCCGCGGGGAGGGGGCGTGAGCTTCCGGGTCCGTGTCTTCGCGCTCATCCTGCTCGTCGCCGTGGCCGCCACCGCCGCGACCGCCTGGCTCACGCTCGCCCAGGTCACCCGACAGGTCCGTGAATCGGCCGCCGCCGACCGCCAGGACGTCGCCCGGATCACCGAGGACCTGCGCCGGTACGGGGAGACCCAGGGCACCTGGGACGGCGTCGCCGGAACCGTACGCACGCTCGCCCGCGACACCGGGCAGCGCATCCGGATCAGCGACGGGACCGGGGCTCAGCTCGCCGACTCCGACGTGCTGCTCGACCGGGAACCGCGCGCGGGCGGCACGACGGCGCCGCTGCTGGTGGACCCGCGACCCGAACTCTCCTTCCCCGGCGGAGGTTTCACGTCCTCCCTGGCGAAGATGACCGCCTCGGCCATCGACCAGTACACCAGGAGCGTGACGTACGCCGCCTGCCTGACCCGGGCCGGCCGTGACGTGGCCGTGCGTCCCGGCTACCTGGGCATCCCGGAGCACATCGAGGCGGGGGAGCAGAGCGGCGGCACGGCGGGGGCGAACACGTGCGCCAAGGAGGAGAAGGCCCCGCCCGCCGCGCAGCGGGGCAACGTCGAAGCCGTCACCGCGGCGTGCCAGCGGCGCAACGATGCCCAGCGCAATGCGTGTCTGCAACGGGTGTTCACCGAGCGGACCGCCACGGTGGCCCCGCAGCCGCTGACCGTCCACCTCGGCGCGCTCGACGACGCCGGCCGCGCCCTGGCGATCGGGCCGACGGTGGCCGTGGCCTCCGGTGTCGCGGCCGCCGCCCTCGCCGCCGCACTGCTGCTGAGCCGGGCGGTGCTCCGGCCGGTACGGGCGCTCACCGGCGCCTCCCGTGGTCTCGGCGAGGGCGACCTGGGACGGCGCGTGCCCGCGGCCGGCAAGGACGAGATGGGGGAGCTCGGCCGGTCCTTCAACCGCATGGCCGACTCGCTCCAGGCCAGCGAGGAACGCCAGCGCCGGCTCGTCGGGGACATCGCGCACGAACTGCGCACCCCGCTGGCCAATCTGCGCGGCTATCTGGAGGCGCTGCGCGACGGGGTGCTCCAGGCCGACGCGGAGCTCCTGGACTCGCTGCACGAGGAGGTCCTGCTGCAGCAGCGGATCGTCGACGACCTCCAGGACCTGGCGCTGGCGGAGGCGGGCGTCCTGACGTACCACCGTACGGAGCTCGACGCGCGCGAGCTGGTGGAGACCTGCCGCACGGCGCACAGCGCCCTGGCCGCCGCGGCCGGCGTCTCGCTCGACGCCGTGGCGCCCGGGCCCGTGGCGCTGCACGGCGACCCGGGCAGGCTGCGGCAGGCGCTGAGCAACCTGGTCGGCAACGCGGTACGGCATACGGCTCCGGGGGGCAGCGTGCGGCTCGAGGTGGCCGAACGGGACGAGATGGTCCGGATCACGGTCAGGGACACCGGCAGCGGGATTCCGGCGGCCGATCTGCCGCACCTCTTCGACCGCTTCTGGCGGGCGGACGCGGCGCGCGGGCGGGCCACCGGGGGCAGCGGGCTCGGTCTCTCGATCGCCCGGCAGATCGTGGCGGACCATCACGGGGCCATCGAGGTGGCGAGCGAGGTGGGGGTGGGCACGGTCTTCACGGTCGTGCTGCCGATGCGGAGTCCCGGTCCGGGGAGCACGGTCCGGTGAGCCCGGTACGGTGACCGCCCCCTCCCCGGCCGTGCGGCCGTGAAGGGGGCGGCGGACTTCGGAACCGGAGCCGAACCTACGACATCAGCAGTGGTACGGGGCGCCGTTGTTCCTCAGCAGGCTGTCCTTGATCCAGCCCGAGACACCGGTGGTGTTGTCCCGGACGTGGGACCAGGTCCCGTTCTGTCCGTCCACCCAGCAGTCGTACCGGAGGGAGTGGCTCATCTGAGCCTGACCGAGCGAGGTGCAGTCGGTCGTCGGGCCGGTGCGGATGTTGACGTAGTTCGTGGTCGTGCCGCCCGAGGAGCTGCCGATGGTCGACCAGCTGGGGTTCCAGCAGGCGCTGGCGCCGGCCGGGGCGGCGACGGCGGCGGTCGTGGGCATCACGACACCGCCGGTTGCTGCGACGGCACCCAGGGCCACGGCAGCGAGCTTCGTCCGAAGACGCATCAATCTCTCCTGAACTCTTGGATTTCCCGCTCGACCAGTGTTCGAGCGGGCCGTTCGTTCGAGTACAGGAGAAGAATTGCCGGACCGGCTCCCGGAATTCAACGAGTTCGGACGCCTCGGCCACTTCTCGACGGTGGCCCCCGGGAAGTATTTCGGGACTGTTTCACGGCAGGTGGGAGAGGGGCCCCGGAATTCCGCTCGGCAGGAGTGCGGAGTGACCTTCCGGGGCGCCTACAAGCAGCCGAACGGTGATCCGGAGAGAATGCGGATCACTCCGCTCCGGCGGACTCCGGAATTCCGACACGCGGAAAAGCGGTCAGATGCCGTGACGAGGCCCGAAGGGCAGGTTGGCCATTTCGGCAGGGGCCGGGTCGCGGTTCTCGTGTCGGCTCACGTGCCGGCCAGGGCCTCGGTGGGCGCCAGGCGGCTCGCGCGTACCGCCGGATAGAGCCCCGCGATCATCCCGATCAGCAGCGTGGCGCCGACGCCCGCGGCCGTCGCCCAGACCGGTACGACCGTCGGCCAGCCCCGGGACAGGGCGTACGCGGCCGTGATCAGCGTCCCGAGGACGGTGCCTCCGAGCCCGCCGATCACCGAGAGGAGCAGCGACTCCGTGACGAACTGGGTCCTGATCTGCCCCCGGGTGGCGCCGAGGGCACGGCGCAGGCCGATCTCCGGGCGGCGCTCCAGGACCGAGATGACCATGGTGTTGCCGACCCCGACGCCGCCGACCAGGAGCGCCACGCCGCCGAGGCCCAGCAGGAGGCCGGTGAGCGTCGACTCGGTGGCCTCGCGGGCGGCGAGTGCGTCGGAGGGGCGGGAGATCTGCACCTCGCCGGGCTTCTCGGGGTACGCGGTGGCCGGGAGCACCGACCGTACGGCCGCGATGTGGCTGTCCTCGGCACGGACGTAGACCGTCGACGGGTGACCGTCGAAGCGGAGGTACGTCCGGGCCGCCGGCCAGCCGACCAGCGCGGCGCTGTCGAGCTCCGGCGCGAGCGGTACGGGATCGAGGACGCCGATCAGCGAGAACCAGCGGCCGCCGAGCCAGACCCGGGTGCCCGGGGTGTACACGTCGAGCCGCTGCGCGGCGGTGGCGCCGAGGACGACCGCGGGGTAGCGCTCGGTCGCCGCGTCCAGCCAGCGTCCCTTGTGGATCCGGCCGCCGACGGCCGGGAGCAGCTCGCGGCCGGAGGCGAGGACGGTGAGGGAGCCGGTGCGGCCGAGGGCGATGCGCTCGTTGCGGTAGATGTGGGCGTCGGTCGCGCCGGTGGCGGCGACCTGCTGGACGGGTGGGATGCGGTCGATCATGCGGACGGACTCCTCGGGGAGCCGGGTGTCGGCACCGTCGAGGGACTTTCCGGGGGCGACCCGCAGCAGGTTGGTGCCGAGGGCGTCGAGCCGGCGGTTCACCTCGGCCTGGCCGGAACCGGAGATGCCGACCACCGCGATCATGGCGGCGACGCCGATCGCGATCCCGAGCGCGGAGAGGAAGACCCGCAGGGGGCGTGTCCGAAGTCCCGTCCCGCCGAGCCGTACGACATCGGCGGGCCGCAGCCGGGCGGCCCGCAGCGGCGACCGTTCGTGCGATGACCGTTCGTGGGGCGGCGGTTCGTGCGATGACCGTTCGTGGGGCGGCGGTTCGTGGGGCGGCCGTTCGTGCGGCGACCGGTTGTCCGGGCCGGGGGATTGTGTCGTGCCGTCCTTCACCGCGCCGCCCCGATCGTCGTGCTCGATGCCGTGTCCGCGACCACCTGGCCGTCGCGCATCTCGATCCGGCGGGGGAGCGCGGCCGCGATCTCGCGGTCGTGGGTGATGATCACGACCGTCGTGCCGGCCGCGTGCAGCTCGCGCAGCAGGGTCAGGACGGCCGAGCCCGAGGCCGAGTCCAGGTTGCCGGTCGGTTCGTCGGCGAGCAGCACCGCCGGTTCGCCGACCACCGCCCGGGCGACCGCGACCCGTTGCCGCTCGCCGCCGGAGAGCTGGTGCGGGAGGTGGTGGACGCGGTGGCTGAGGCCGACCCGGGCCAGTGCCGCGGCCGCTTTGGCGCGGCGGCGGCGCATCGGCACGCCCGCGTAGAGCAGGCCGTCCGCCACCGAGTCCAGGACGGGGACGCCGACCGCGAGGTGGAACTGCTGGAAGACGAAGCCGATCCGGGTGGCCCGCAGCGCGGAGACCTCGCGGTCCGACAGGCGCGCCACGTCGTGGCCGTCGACCAGGACCCGGCCGGCGGAGGGCCGGTCCAGACTGCCCATCAGGTTCAGCATGCTGGACTTGCCCGAGCCCGACGGGCCGACGATCGCGACGAGTTCGCCCCGCCGGATGCTCAGGCTCACCTCGCGTACCGCGGCGACTCCGCCCGGATACGTCTTGGAGACGGCGTCGAAGCGCACGACCTCCGTCGGCCCGCCGCTCACTCCGGGATCCTCACCTTCATGCCCTGGCGGACCGCGGGACCGCTCACCTCCACCTTGCCGTCGGCGAAGAGCCCGGTCTTCACCGCGACGAACCGGCCGTCGGCGGTCTCCAGACCGTGGCCGCCCTCCGCGAGCGCCACCAGGGCGGCCACCGGGACGGCCAGGACGTTCTTGCGTTCCCGGCCCACGTACTCGACGGTGACCGGGCCGCTCTCCAGTTGCCCGAGGGCCTTCTGGTCGGCGACGGCGACCGTCACCGGAACCGTCGGGGGCCCACCGCCCGGGCCGCCCTCGGCGTTTCCCCCCTCGGACGAGGTCACCGTCCTGCCCACCGCGGTCACCTCGCCCTTCACCGGCCGGCCGTCGGGCAGCTCGACCGTGACGGCCGTACCGCGCACCGCCCAGGACGCCTCCTGGGCGGAGGCGTTGACGATGACCTTGCGTGCCGTACCGGTGTAGGTGAGGGCGTTCTCGCCGACCGGCGAGCCGAGCCGGACACCGGCGTGGCCGATCCGGACCCTGCCGGAGGAGTAGATGACGTCACCGACGCCGACCGTGCCCGTCTGGGGCAGGCCGAGGGACTTCTGCCAGCGCTTGACCGCCTGGGCCGTGCCGGTGGTGAACTTCTCGTCCACGGTGAAGCCCGTGTAGCCGAGCGCGGCGAGGTTCGTCTCGAACTGCATGACGTCCATGCCGCGCATCGCCTGCTGACCGCCGCTTCCGCCACCGGACGTGGAGCCCGTACCCGCACCCGTACTCGTACTCGTACCGGAACCGGGCTCTGTGCCCGTGCCCGTGCCCGTGCCCGTACTCGTTCCCGTACTCGTTCCCGTGCTCGACCCGTCCTTGGCCCCGGCGCCCCCCGGCGCCGGAGATCCGGAGGGCTGGGCGTCCGGCCGGCCGCCCTGACCGCTCTGCGGGGTGTCCGAACCGCCGGTCGGCAGCCCCAGCGGGCGGTACATCGGCAGCGTGCCGTACAGCAGCACCACCGGCCGGTCGTCCACGCGCAGCAGTTCGTCGCCGCGCTCGACCGTCGCGCCCTGCTCGGGCAGCCAGGTGACCGTACCCGTGGCCTTGACCGGCAGCGGTATCTCCGCGCCGAAGCCCAACTGGCCCTCCACCTTGGTCCGTTCGACCAGCGTCTCCCTGGCGACCGGGACCGTCGAGCCCGCCCGGGCCGGGGTGCCGGGGGTCTCGTTCCCGCCGCCCCCGAGGCCCAGGGCGCCGACCACGGCGACGGCCGTGACGACCACGAACGCGGCCGACACCAGGAGGGTGCGCCGGCGGCGGCGGTCCGGACCCGCCGGCGCGGTGGTCCCCTCCGCCCCTGCCTCCGCGACCCGGTCTCTCTCTTCCGTGCTGAACGTCCCGCTCATGCTCAGCCCTTGCCCGGACCCTGGTCGACGGGGTCACCGATGATCGGCGCGCAGGTGCGGGCGGCCCGCTTGGCGCCGGCCGACGACTGGTCCCACTGGACGTCGTTCTCCGCGTACCCCTCGGGGCCGGGGTCGGGGAAGTCGGCGGCGCCGTTCTTCTGCATGCAGTCGGCGTAGTCGCGCCGGACCTTGATCTGCTCGGCGGAGAGCTTGGGCCGGAGGAGTTTCTCGACACTCGCGGGCACGCTCACCACGAGGCCGCGGCACTTGTCCTGCGCCTGCACGAACTTCGGGTCGGACTTCTGCGCGCGCCTGTCCTCGCCGATGTCGATCTGCCCCTTGTCGTCGGGGTCGGGGAGGTCGATCCCGTTCTCGCGCATGCACGCGACCCACTTGCGCTGGGCGTCCACATAGGCGGCGACCTCGTCCTGCTCGCTCCCGCCCCCGCCCCCGGAGCCCGAGCCGGAGCCCGCGCCCTTGCTCGAAGAGGTCGTGCCGTCGCCGGCCGTCGGGATCTTCGAGCCGCCGTCGTCGCTGCCGCAGCCGGCAAGCGTGAACATCACGACCGACGCAGCCGCGGCCAGCAGTACCCGGTTCGTCCTCATCGGTTCTTCCGCTCCTTCTGTCGCTTCGGTGCCCGACCGTAGGACGGAGGTGATGAAGAACCTTTGAAGAACCTGTCACCCGGTCATGCGATGCATTCCCGGCGGCGGACCGGGCCGTCAGGGCGACTCGCGCAGCCGCCGGTCCAGTGCCATCGACAGCTCCGCCTCCACCACGCTCTTGGCGAGCGGGCGCAGGCGCTGGATGTCCTTCTCGTCGGCGTGTGTGCGCAGCAGCTCGGTGAAGAGCCCCGCGAGTGCGTCCGCGTGGGCGCGGACCGCCCGGCCCGCCTCCAGGACCGCGGCCAGGGGGACGCCCTCCTTCACGAGCGCCGCGGAGACGTCGAGCAGCCGGCGGCTGATGTGGACGATCGTGTCGCCGTCGGTGGCCAGATAGCCGAGGTCGAGGGCGGCCATGAGGTTCTCGGGGGTGACCTCGCCGGCGAAGTAGTCCGCCAGCTCCTGCGGGGTGAGCCTGACCGGCTCCTCCTCGGTAGGTTCGCCGAGGCCGAGGACCTCGCTGACGTCCTTGCCGCTCTCGAAGGCGGTGTTGAGGTCGGCGATGCCGTTGAGGGTGTGGCCGCGTTCGAGCAGGGCCGCGATCGTGCGGAGTTTGGCCAGGTGGTGGTCGTCGTACCAGGCGATCCGGCCCTCGCGGCGGGGCGGGGCGATCAGGCCGCGCTCGCGGTAGAAGCGCAGGGTGCGCACGGTGATGCCGGCCGCCGCGGCCAGCTCCTCCATGCGGTACTCGCGTACGCCTGCCGACTGCCCCGTCGCCCGTCCCGCCTGCTCCGTCACGTCATCCGATCGTTCTGCCACGCTGGCCAGCCTATGTTGTACCGCCGGTAACTTTCCCTTGCCGGACCCCTACCGCTCGGTATGCGGCTGCTCTACTCTCCCCATCGTGCCAGTGATTGCTGGCAGAGTCTTGGGAGGCGGCATGTCGAAGCACGAGCAGGTACGGGTGGCGGTGATCGGATCCGGATTCGGCGGCCTGGGGGCCGCCGTCCGGCTGCGCCGCGAAGGGATCACCGACTTCGTCGTACTGGAGCGGGCCGACTCCGTCGGCGGCACCTGGCGGGACAACAGCTACCCCGGCTGTGCCTGTGACGTCCCCTCGCACCTCTACTCCTTCTCCTTCGCGCCCAACGCCGACTGGCCCCGCACCTTCTCCGGGCAGCGCCACATCCGCGCGTACCTGGAGCACGTCACCGACACCTTCGGGCTCCGTCCGCACCTGCGGCTGAACCACGAGGTGAAGCTGATGCGCTGGGACACCGACGAGCTGCGCTGGGAGATCGAGACCAGCCAGGGCTCCTTCACCGCCGACGTCGTCGTCTCCGCCACCGGCCCGCTCTCCGACCCGAAGATCCCCGACATCCCGGGACTCGCCGACTTCCCCGGCAAGGTCTTCCACTCCGCGCGCTGGGACCACGACTACGACCTCGCGGGCAAGCGCGTCGCCATGATCGGCACCGGCGCCTCCGCGATCCAGATCGTGCCCGCGATCCAGCCCACGGTCGGGAAGCTGACCCTCTTCCAGCGCACGCCGCCGTGGGTCATGCCGCGCATGGACCGCGCCATCACCGGCGCCGAGCGCTGGCTCCACCGCACGCTCCCCTTCACCGGGACCGCGCGCCGCGGGCTGCTCTGGGGCATCCGTGAGCTCCAGGTCAGCGCGTTCACCAAGCGTCCGGGCGAACTCGGCCTGGTCGAGTCGCTCGCCAAGGCCAACATCGCCAGGGCGATCAAGGACCCGGCGCTGCGCGCCAAGCTGACCCCGTCGTACCGCATCGGCTGCAAGCGCATCCTGCTGTCCAGCACGTACTACCCGGCGCTCGCCCAGCCCAATGTCGACGTCGTCGCCTCCGGCCTCAAGGAGATACGGGGGAACGTCGTCGTGGCCGCCGACGGCACCGAGACCGAGGTCGACGCGATCATCTTCGGTACGGGTTTCCACGTCACCGACATGCCGATCGCCGAGCGGGTCGTCGGGGCCGAGGGCCGGACCCTCGCCGAGACCTGGAAGGACGGCATGGAGTCGCTGCGCGGCGCCACCGCCGCGGGCTTCCCCAACTGGATGACGATCATCGGACCCAACACGGGCCTCGGGAACTCCTCCATGATCCTGATGATCGAGTCCCAGCTGAACTACATGGCCGACTACATGCGCCAGCTGACCGTGCTGGGAGGCCGGGCCGCCCTCGCCGCCCGCCCCTCCGCCGTCGGCGCCTGGAACCGCGAGGTCCAGTCGCGGATGGAGCGGACCGTGTGGAACGTCGGCGGCTGCGACAGCTGGTACCTGGACGCCAACGGACGCAACACCACGATCTGGCCGGGCACGACGTCCGAGTTCCGGCGCGAGACCCGGCAGGTGGACCTCGCGGAGTACGACGTGCTGCGCGCCGCCGCCACCGACGCCGCTCCGGCCGGGAAGTCCCGGCGCGCCTCCCGCAAGAAGGAGACGGTCAAGTGACGCCGCGGGAGCTCACCGCCGTCTCCGCCGACGGCTCACGGATCCATGTCGAGGTGTACGGCCCCGAGGGCGCCCCGGCCGTGGTCCTCGCCCACGGCTGGACCTGCTCGATCGGCTTCTGGGCCGAGCAGATCAGGGACCTGTCGGCGGACCACCGGGTCATCGCCTACGACCAGCGCGGCCACGGCCGCACCCCCGTCGTCGGCCGCGCCGGCCACTCGACGCGGGCGCTCGCCGACGACCTCGAAGCGGTCCTCGCCGCCACGCTCGCCCCCGGCGAGAAGGCGGTCCTGGCCGGGCACTCCATGGGCGGGATGACGCTCATGGCGGCCGCCTCGCGCCCCGCGTTCCGGGAGCACGCCGCCGCCGCGCTGCTCTGCTCCACGGGCCCGTCCCGGCTGGTGGCCGAGTCCCTCGTCGTACCGCTGAAGCCCGGCGGCGCGCGCACCCGCCTGACCAGGGGGATCCTGGGGACGAGGGCGCCGCTCGGCCCGGTCACGCCGGTGTCGAGGAAGATCCTCAAGTACGCGACGATGGGCCCGGGTTCGTCGCCCGGGCGGGTCGACACCTGCGCCAGGATCGTGCACGCCTGCCCGCGCGTCTCGCGGGTGGCCTGGTCGCACGTCCTGGCGGAGCTCGATCTCGAAGCGGGTGTACGGGAGTTGGAGCTGCCCGTGGCCGTGCTCGTCGGCACGGCCGACCGGCTCACCCCGCCCGTCCACTCGCGGGCGATGGCGCAGGCGCTGCCCCGGTGCGTGGGCCTGGTGGAGCTCTCCGGGATGGGGCACATGACGCCCGTGGAGGCCCCCGAGGCCGTGACCGCGCAGATCCGTGAACTCGTGACCACGTACGTACGTCTGAGGGAGGACGCATGAGCAGGGTGAGTCTGGAAGGTCAGGTCGCGGTCGTCACCGGAGCGGCCCGTGGTGTCGGCGAACTGCTCGCCCGCAAGCTCTCCGCCCGCGGCGCGAGGATCGCGCTGGTCGGTCTGGAGCCGGAGGAGCTGAAGCAGGTCGCCGGCCGGCTGCACACCGAGGCCGACTGGTGGCACGCGGACGTCACCGACCACGAGGCGATGGCCCGCGTGGCCGGCGAGGTCAAGGAGCGCTTCGGCAAGGTCGACATCGTGGTCGCCAACGCGGGGGTCGCGGCGGGCGGTCCGTTCGTGGACTCCGACCCGGTCGCCTGGCGGCGGGTCATCGAGGTCAACCTGATCGGCGGGGCGGTGACGGGCCGCGCGTTCCTGCCGGTGCTGATGGAGTCCCGCGGCTACTTCCTGCAGATCGCCTCCCTCGCGGCCATCACCCCGGCGCCGATGATGACGGCGTACTGCGCCTCCAAGTCGGGCGTCGAGGCCTTCGCGCACAGCCTGCGCGCGGAGGTCGGCTACAAGGGGGTGAAGGTCGGGGTCGGCTATCTGTCCTGGACGGACACCGACATGGTCCGGGGCGCGGACCAGGACGACGTGATGAAGGAGCTGCGGTCCCGGCTCCCGTGGCCGTCGAACCGCACCTACCCGCTGGGCCCGGCCGTCGACCGGATCGTGGCGGGCATCGAGCGGCGCTCGGCCCATGTGTACGCCCAGTGGTGGCTGCGCGGGATGCAGTCGGTGCGCGGCTATCTGCCGGGGGTCATCGCCACGGTGGGCCAACGCGAGATGAAGCGTTTCGAGCCGCGTCTGGCCAGTGTCTCCAAGGGGCTTGTGGGCGCGGGAGGAGCGGCCGACGAGCAGGCGCGTACGGAGAGTATCTGATCGAAATGCGCGGAATGTTCCGCCGTGCCACGCTGGTCGAGGCCCAGGGGCGAACCGCCCCGTTCCCCTCACACCCTTCTAGGAGTGAACTTTCATGGGCATGCAAGACCAGTTCAAGGGCAAGACGAAGCAGGCCGCCGAACAGGCGAAGCAGGCTGCCGAACAGGCGAGGCAGCGTATGGGCAACGCCAAGGACGAAGCGTCCCAGCGCGCCTCCCGGGCCAAGGGCCGCCCCTCCGACGAGGAGCAGCGCCGGGCCCAGCAGGAGGCCCAGGACCGCCTCGACATGGACTACGACGCCTGACGTCTGTCCTCAGCGGAAGGCGCACCCGGGACGCCGGGTGCGCCTTCTCGCGTACCGTGCGGCCATGACCGGACTGCAGCTGCTCCGCGCCGACCACGCGCCCGCGCTCCTCGCGTTCGAGCGGGAGAACCGGGCGTACTTCGCCGCCCATGTGCCCGACCGCGGGGACGCGTACTTCGAGGAGTTCGCGGCGCGGCATCAGGGGCTGCTCGACGAGCAGGCGACCGGGGCGATCCTCTTCCACGTCCTCGTCGGGGACGTCGGGGACGTCGGGGACGTCGGGGACGGCGGGGACGGCAGGGGCGGTGGGGAGATCCTCGGGCGGTTCAATCTCGTCGATGTGGCCGACGGGGCCGCCGAGTTGGGGTTCCGGGTCGCCGAGAAGGCCGCAGGGAAGGGGGTCGCGACGGCCGGGGTGCGGGAGGTGTGCCGGCTCGCCGTGGGGGAGTACGGGCTTACGCGGCTCACGGCGCGCGCGGCCCTCGCCAACGCCGGGTCGAGGGCCGTACTCGCGCGGACGGGGTTCGTGCCCGTCGGGGACGTCGTCCTCGACGGGCAGCCCGGGACCTCCTATGTGCTGGACCTCGGCGGGAGCTTCGGGCGGGAGCGGTCCGGGACGTCGGCGTAGCCGGGCGGGGTCGCCGCCGGGGTCTTCGCGAGCAGACCGAGCGCCACCTCGACCGCGTCGTCGAGCTGCGCGTGGCGGCCCTCGGCCCAGTCCAGCGGGGTGCGCAGGATCGCCAGGTCCGGTTCCACGCCGTGGTTCTCGACGGACCAGCCGTACTCGGGGAACCAGGCCGCGTTCATCGGGACCGTGATCTGCGTGCCGTCGCCGAGCCGGTGCCGGCCCGTCATGCCGACCACCCCGCCCCATGTCCGCTGCCCGACCACCGGCCCGAGGCCGAGCAGCTTGAACGCGGCCGTGATCATGTCGCCGTCCGAGGACGTGGCCTCGTCGGCGAGGGCGACGACCGGACCGCGCGGGGCGTTCGAGGCGTACGAGACGGGCTGGGCGTTCCGCGTCAGGTCCCAGCCGAGGATCTTGCGGGTGAGCTTCTCGACGACCAGCTCGCTGATGTGGCCGCCCGCGTTGCCGCGCACGTCCACGATCAGGGCCGGCCGGGAGACCTCCATCCGCAGGTCCCGGTTGAACTGGGCCCAGCCCGAGCCGCCCATGTCGGGGATGTGGAGGTAGCCGCACTTGCCGCCGCTGACCTCCCGTACCACCGCCCGCCGCTTGGCCACCCAGTCCTGGTAGCGCAGCGGCCGTTCGTCGATCAGCGGCACGATCGCGACCCGGCGCGAGCGGCCCTCGCCCTCCGCCGGCTGGAAGGTCAGCTCGACCGTCGTACCGCCCGAGGAGGACAGCAGCGGATACGGTCCGGTCACCGGGTCCACCGGGCGGCCGTCCACATGCGTGAGGACCGCGCCCTCGCGGATGCCGGTGCCCGCGAGCGGAGAGCGCGCCTTCGAGTCGGACGAGTCGCCGGGCAGGATGCGCTTCACCATCCAACCGCCGTCGCGCGGAACGAAGTTCGCGCCGAGCAGGCCCATCGGACGCTGGTAGTGGGGCGGGCCCTCGTTGCGCCGCGCGGGCGTGACGTACGCGTGCGAGGTGCCCAGCTCGCCCAGGACCTCACGGAGCAGATCGGCGAACTCGTCGGGGGACGCGACCCGTTCGACCAGCGGCCGGTACTGGTCCAGTACGGCCGTCCAGTCGACCCCGCACATGTCCGGCTCCCAGAAGTAGGCGCGGATGATCCGGCCCGCCTCGTCGTACGCCTGCCGCCACTCCGCCTCCGGGTCGACCTCGTGCAGGATCCGCCGCAGGTCCATGTACACGGTCGAGTCGCTGTCCCCGATCTCGGTGGACGGCACCGCCCGCAGATCGCCCTCGTCGACGACCACGAGCCGTGACCCGTCGCCGCTGACCGAGAACCAGTCCAGGTGCTGGACGAGTTCGTTCTTGCGGGCTTTGGCGATGTTGAAGTGCTCCAGCGTCGGCCGGCCGGTGGTGTCGGCCGGGTTGGCGAAGGTCTCGCCGAGCGCGCCCGAGATCGGCCAGCGCAGCCAGACCAGTCCGCCGCCGCTGACCGGGTGCAGCGCCGAGTACTTGGACGCGGCGACCGGGAAGGGCGTGACCCGGTCCGCGAGCCCCTCGACCTCCACGATCGTGGTGCCCTCCCCGCCCTCGGTCTCGCTCTCGGTCGGGTCCAGGCCGCCCGCCGCCGGGCGCCCGTCCGGCAGCAGCGCGAACGGCGACGGCGTCGCGGAGGACAGCGGTACGAGATAGGGGCGGCAGCCCAGCGGGAAGGAGAGGTCGCCGGTGTGCACGTCGTACACCGGGTCGAAGCCCCGCCAGGAGAGGAAGGCGAGATAGCGGCCGTCACGGGTGAAGACCGGATTCTCGTCCTCGAAGCGGCCGTTGGTGACGTCGACGATCGTCCGGGGCCCCGGACCGGAGATCCGGGCCATCTTGATCTGCCGCAGGGAGCGGCCGATGCCCGGGTGCGACCAGGTCAGCCAGTCCCCGTCGGGGGAGAAGGCGAGATCGCGCACCGGCCCGTTGAACGAGCGGATCAGCTCGGTCACTTCGCCGCCGGAGTCTTCTGCCCCCCCGGCGGCGGCCGCGTCATCGGACACGGTGATGAGGAGCAGCCGGCCGTCGTGGGAGGCGAGGGCGAGGCGCTCGCCGTCCGGGTCGGAGACCAGTTCCTCGACCCGGCCGAGCTCGCCCGAGGCCAGCCGGCGCGGCTCGCGGTCGCCGCTGGCCCGGGGCAGGTACGCGACCTCGATCGCGTCCTCGCCCTCGGCGTCGGTGACGTAGGCGATCTGGCCGCCGCTGCCCAGCATCTCGGGCAGCCTGACCCGTACCCCGGGGGTGTCGGTGATGGTGCGGGCCGGGCCGTCGCGGTGGGTGAGCCAGTACAGGCTGCCGCGGACGTTGACCGCGCTCGCCCGTCCCGTCTCGTCGACCGAGATCGCGTCGACGTGGTTGGCGGCCGGGACGTGGTAGCGGCGCCGTCCGGCGCGCGGGCCCCCGAGCCGTACCTCCAGCTTGCGCGGGGCGGAGTCGGGGGCGGTCAGGTCGTCGACGATCCACAGGTCGCCGGCGCACTGGTAGACCACCCGCCGTCCGTCGCTGGAGGCGTGCCGGGCGTAGAAGGCGTCGTGGTCGGTGTGGCGGCGCAGATCGGTGCCGTCGGGCAGGCAGGAGTAGAGATTGGCGATGCCCTCGTGGTCGGAGAGGAAGGCGACCCGGCCCGCGACGAACATCGGCGCGTCCAGATGCCCGCCGATGTCCGGCAGCAGCTGCTGTCCGTGCAGCCAGAGTCGCCCCATGGCCCCGCCCCGGTACCGCTTCCAGGCCGCCGGTTCGTGCGGCGGCTTGCCGGTGAGCAGGAGGGTGCGGCGCTCTCCGTCGAGATCCGCGACGGCGATGTCGGAGACGGGGCCCCAGGGCATGCGGCCGCCGGGGGAGCCGTCGGTGGGGACGGTGTAGGCCCAGGAGAAGTACGAGAAGGGCTGGCCGTGGGAGGAGACGGCGAGGATGTCGCCGTCCGGGGACCACGAGCAGACCCGGGTGTCCGTCGAGCCCCAGTAGGTGAGCCGGCGCGAGGGGCCGCCCTCGACCGGGGCGAGATGGATCTCCGGGTCGAGACTGCGCCAGCTCGTGTAGGCGATGTGGCGTCCGTCGGCCGAGAAGCGCGGATGGCCGACACGGGTCCGGTCGACGGTGATCCGCCAGGCGCGGCCCGGCCGGTGCCCCTCGGGTTCGAGGGGCGCGACCCAGAGGTCGTCCTCGGCCGCGAAGCACAGCAGGTCGTCGTGGACGTGCGGGTAGCGGAGATACGAGGCGTCGTCACTCACCTCCTCATGCTTTCCGCGCGGAGGGGGTGCGGCAACTCGTACGCACGTACGCGAGGCGGCGGTGTGTGGCCCAGGACACGTACGAAACGGTTTCGTTTCGCTTGCTCCGGGGGTACCTTCGTACTGTACGAAACCGTTTCGTTCGGACTGGAGACCCGTCATGGCCCGGAGCAGGCTCACCCCAGAACGTGAGGCAGAGCTGTACGAGGCCGTGCTCGACCTCCTGCGCGAGGTGGGCTACGACGCCCTCACCATGGACGCCGTCGCCGCCCGCACCCGTTCCAGCAAGGCCACCCTCTACCGCCAGTGGGGGAGCAAGCCCGAACTCGTCGCCAAGGCGATGCGCCACACCAAGCCCGTCAGTCTCGCCGAGATCGACACCGGCTCGTTGCGCGGCGACTTCCAGGCGCTGATGGAGCGGACCGACGACTGCCAGATGGAGAAGGACTCCGCGCTGATGCGGGGTCTGGCCCATGCCGTCCACGACAACCCCGACCTGCTCCAGGCGCTTCGCGAGCTGCTCATCGAACCCGAGATGACCGGACTCGACGAGGTGCTGCGGCGAGCGGTGGAACGGGGTGAGGTCAGCGCGGGCAACCCGGCGCTGAAGCTCGTACCGCACATGCTGATCGGAGCGTTCATCGCCCGCCCGCTGATCGACGATCAGCCGGTCGACCACGCCTTCCTCAGCGCCTACGTCGACGCCGTCGTGCTCCCCTCACTCGGCGTCTGACCTCCCCTTCGCTCGCCCTTTTGCTCGGCAGTACCTGACGTCGCACCGCTCACGCCGTCGGGCCGGCTCCCCATGCCCTGTCCCACCACCATTTGGGAGTACGCCCCCGTGGCCACGTTCCTCTACAAGCTGGGTCGCTCCGCCTTCCGGCGCCGACGGCTCGTCGCCCTTCTCTGGGTGGCGCTCCTCGCGCTCGCCGGGGTCGGCGCCGCCACCGCGCCCGCCGCGACCTCCAGCTCCTTCTCGATCCCCGGCACCGAGGCCCAGAAGGCCTTCGACCTCCTCGAAAAGCGCTTCCCCGGCGGCAACGCCGACGGGGCCACCGCCCGGGTCGTCTTCAAGGCCCCCGAGGGCCAGAAGATGACCGACCCGGCCAACAAGGCCAAGGTCCAGGACGTCGTCGACGAGCTGAAGTCCGGCTCCGACCAGGTCGCCTCGGTCACCGACCCGTACACCGCCAAGGCGGTCTCGAAGGACGGCTCGACCGCCTACGTCTCGGTCGGCTACAAGGTCTCCGGCATGGAGCTGAGCGACGCGACCCGCGAGGCCCTGGAGAAGACCGGGCACGACGCCCAGGGCAAGGGGCTCACCGTCGAGATCGGCGGTGACGCGCTCCAGGCCGTTCCCGCGACCGGCGCGGGCGAGATCGTCGGCGTGGTCGTCGCCGGCATCGTCCTGGTCATCACCTTCGGCTCGCTGGTCGCCGCCGGGCTCCCGCTGCTGACCGCGATCGTCGGCGTCGGCATCGGCGTCTCCACGATCACCGCGCTCGCGAGCGTCCTGGACCTCGGCTCCACCACCTCCACGCTCGCGATGATGATCGGCCTCGCCGTCGGCATCGACTACGCGCTCTTCATCGTCTCCCGCTACCGCGCCGAGCTCGCCGAGGGCCGGGAGCGCGAGGAGGCCGCGGGCCGCGCGGTCGGCACGGCAGGGTCGGCCGTCGTCTTCGCCGGTCTGACCGTCGTCATCGCCCTGGTCGGCCTCGCCGTCGTCAACATCCCGATGCTGACGAAGATGGGCTTCGCCGCCGCCGGTACGGTCCTGATCGCCGTCCTGATCGCGCTCACCCTCGTCCCGGCCCTGCTCGGGTTCGCGGGCTCCAAGGTCGTGGGCCGCAAGCAGCGCAAGGGTGTGCGGAAGAGCGACAAGCCCAACGGTGGCACCCGCTGGGCCCGGTTCGTCATCCGCCGCCCGGTCATGGTCCTGCTCGTCGGCGTTCTCGGCCTCGGCGCGATCGCCCTGCCCGCGGCCTCGCTGGAGATGGGCCTGCCCGACGACGGCGCCCAGCCCACCTCCACCACGCAGCGCCGCGCCTACGACCTCCTGTCGGACGGCTTCGGCCCCGGGTTCAACGGGCCCCTGATGGTCGTCGTCGACGGCGACAAGGCCGCCGCCGAGTCCACCGTCGAGAAGATCAAGGGCCTGGACGGGGTCGTGGCGGTCACCCCGCCGACGCCCAACAAGGCCGGCGACACCGCGATGATCACGGTGATCCCGAAGGACCGGCCGTCCTCGGTCCAGACCGAGGAGCTGGTCCACGACATCCGTGACACGACCGGCGACGACGTCCTGGTCACCGGTGCCACCGCGATGAACATCGACTTCTCGCAGAAGATGAACGACGCGCTGCTGCCCTATCTGGCGCTGGTCGTCGGACTCGCCTTCCTGCTCCTGATGGTGGTCTTCCGCTCGATCCTGGTTCCGCTGAAGGCGGCCCTCGGCTTCCTGCTCTCGGTGGTCGCGGCCCTCGGCGCGGTCGTCGCGGTCTTCCAGTGGGGCTGGCTGGGCTCGCTGTTCGGGGTCGAGCAGACCGGCCCGATCATGTCGATGATGCCGATCTTCATGGTGGGTGTCGTCTTCGGTCTCGCGATGGACTACGAGGTCTTCCTCGTCACCCGGATGCGCGAGGCGTACGTCCACGGCGAGCGGCCCGGCGAGGCGATCGTGACCGGCTTCCGGCACGGGGCCCGGGTGGTCACCGCCGCCGCGGTGATCATGATGGCCGTCTTCTCGGGCTTCATCGGCTCCAGCGAGCAGATGGTGAAGATGATCGGCTTCGGTCTCGCCATCGCGGTGCTCTTCGACGCGTTCGTGGTCCGGATGGCGATCGTCCCCGCGGTGCTCGCGCTGCTCGGGCACAAGGCGTGGTGGCTGCCGAAGTGGCTGGACAGGCTGCTGCCCAACGTGGACGTGGAGGGCGAGGGTCTCAGGGCGTCGCAGGAGGTTCCGCGGGACCCGGAGCCGGAGCGCGAGCTCGTGAAGGTCTGAGCCCACTGAACTCCGGGGCGGCCGCTTGAGCGGAGCGGTACGTCCCGGATCGCGCCGGAACCCGTGGGGACGGGGAGTCGACGCGGCCCTGCGCCGTCATCGTGTCGTGGTCGACGCGGTGACGGCGTAGGTGTGCCTGAGGAAGCGCATCAGGGCGGTCGTGTCGAACTGCACGACCGCTACCCCGTCGTCGGTGTGGAACTCGACGACGGTCTGCACCCGGCCGCAGGGCCAGACCTCGATGTCCCCGCGCCGGGCGGGGGCCCGCATGCCGGTCTCGAGGAGCGCGCGCGGGAACGACCACTCGATGTTGCCGGGGAAGACGAAGCGCACGGTCGCGGGGGAATCGGGGTCGTAGCGCAGGGCTACCGGGACGGGGCGGGAGAGTGGGGCGTCGCTGATGATCCGGCCTTTGGCGTGATCCTCGACTTCATGGTCGTCCGTGGTGGGGGACATCGAGCCACTCCTCACACTCGTCTTATTTATTCACTAATGTCCCATATTTCCCGGCGCGTGGCGGGGTGGTTCTGTGAGGAGTGCGCTCTTGCAAGCTCTTTGCAGGTAGCGCCTATCATCAGTGCCGTGCATGTACCCGACGGATTCATCAACGCCCCGCTCTCGGCCGCCGCCGGTGTCGTCGCCGCAGGCGCCGTCGCCGTATCCCTGCGCGGGGCGCACCGCGAACTTGGGGGTACCTCCCGTGCCGAAGGCCACGGGGGAGAGCGGGCGGCGCCGCTCGCCGGACTCGTGGCCGCGTTCATCTTCGCCGTGCAGATGCTGAACTTCCCGGTCGCCGCCGGGACCAGCGGACACCTGCTCGGGGGCGCGCTCGCCGCGATCCTCGTCGGGCCGTACACGGGCGTGCTCTGCATCGCCGTGGTCCTGCTGATGCAGGGGATCCTCTTCGCGGACGGCGGCCTGACCGCGCTCGGGGTGAACATCACCGTCATGGGCGTGGTCACGGTCGTCGTCGCGTACGCGCTCTTCCGCGGCCTCGTCCTCGTCCTGCCCCGCACCCGCCGCTCGGTGACCGTGGCCTCCTTCGTGGCCGCACTCGTCTCCGTACCGGCGGCGGCCGCCGCCTTCACCCTCGTCTACGCGATCGGCGGCACCACCGACGTACCGATCGGCACGGTGCTCACCGCGATGGTCGGCGTCCACACCCTCATCGGCATCGGCGAGGCCGCCATCACCATGCTGACCGTCGGCGCGGTCGTCGCCGTCCGCCCCGACCTCGTGTATGGCGCGCGCGGCCTGAGCACCCCGCTCAAGCTGCGCGTGAACGGCGAGCTGGTCGACGCCGCACCCGCCGTGGCCCCTGTCGCCCGCTCCCCGAGGAAGGTCTGGATCGGCGGGCTGGTCTCCGCCCTCGTCCTGGCCGGCTTCGTCTCCTTCTACGCCTCCGCGAGCCCGGACGGCCTGGAGAAGGTCGCCGCCGACCAGGGCATCGACAAGAAGGTCGAGGAGCACGCGGCGGCCGGTTCGCCGCTCGCCGACTACGGCGTCAAGGGCATCGAGGGCGTGCGGCTGTCGGGCGGCCTGGCCGGCACGATCGGCGTGGGCGCGACCCTCGCCGCGGGGACGGGCGTCTTCTGGCTCGTACGCCGCCGCAAGGCCGCCGCCGCGACCGCGGCGCAGGTCTGACATGGGAGCCGGGCACGCGCACAAGCTCTACCGGCACGGTCACTCGCCGGTCCACGAGCTGCCCCCGCACACCAAGCTCGCCGCCGTGCTCGCCTTCGTGGTGGTCGTGGCCTCCACGCCCCGCGAGGCGGTCTGGGCCTTCGCCCTCTACGCGGTCCTGCTCGGTGTCGTGGCGGCGCGGGCCCGCGTCCCGGCCGGCTTCCTGCTGCGGCGGCTGCTGATCGAGATCCCGTTCGTGGCCTTCGCGTTCCTGATGCCGTTCGTCGTCCCGGGCGAGCAGACCGAGATCCTCGGGGTGTCCGTGAGCGTCCCCGGTCTGTGGGGAGCCTGGAACGTCCTCGCCAAGGGCACCCTCGGCGTCGCCGCCTCCGTGCTGCTCGCCGCCACCACCGAACTGCGCGCGCTGCTCCTCGGCCTCCAGCGTCTGAAGCTGCCGCCGCTGCTCGTCCAGATCGCCTCCTTCATGATCCGGTACGGCGACGTCATCACCGACGAGATGCGCCGGATGTCCGTCGCTCGCCGCTCGCGCGGCTTCGAGGCGAGGGGCGTCCGCCACTGGGGCGTGCTCGCCAAGTCCGCGGGCGCGCTCTTCATCCGCTCCTACGAGCGCGGCGAGCGCGTCCATCTCGCGATGGTCAGCCGGGGGTACGCGGGGTCCATGCCGGTCATCGACGAGGTGACCGCGACCCGCGCCCAGTGGACCTACGCCGCCGCGCTGCCGCTCACCGCCCTGCTGATCTGCCTCCTCGGATGGACGATGCCATGACCGCTCCGACCCCTGCCTTCGTCCCCTCCCTCGACGTGCGCGGCCTCGCGTACGCGTACCCCGACGGCCATCAGGCGCTCTTCGGTGTCGACCTGGCCGTCGAGCGCGGCGAGCGGGTCGCGCTGCTCGGTCCCAACGGCGCCGGGAAGACCACGCTCGTCCTGCACCTCAACGGCATCCTCAGCGGTGGCGCGGGCACGGTCGCGGTCGCCGGGCTGCCGGTCGAGAAGCGGAACCTGGCCGAGATCCGGCGCCGCGTCGGGATCGTCTTCCAGGACCCGGACGACCAGCTGTTCATGCCGACCGTGCGCGAGGACGTGGCGTTCGGTCCGGCCGCGGCGGGGCTGCGCGGGCCGGAGCTGGAGACCGTGGTGCACACGGCGCTCGACCGGGTCGGCATGGCGGAGTACGCGGACCGGGCGCCGCACCACCTGTCGTTCGGGCAGCGGCGCCGGGTGGCGGTGGCGACCGTGCTCGCGATGGAGCCGGAGATCCTCGTCCTGGACGAGCCCTCCTCCAACCTCGACCCGGCCTCGCGCCGCGAGCTCGCGGACATCCTGCGCTCGCTGGACGTCACCGTCCTCATGGTCACGCACGACCTCCCGTACGCCCTGGAGCTCTGCCCGCGCTCGGTGATCCTGAGCGAGGGCGTGATCGCGGCGGACGGGCCCACGGCGGAGATCCTGGCCGACGAGGAGCTGATGAACCGGCACCGTCTTGAGCTGCCGTTCGGCTTCGTGCCGGCCCCTACCCCTCGGTAACCAGAGGCGGGCCCCGTCCGATACCTTGTGCGCAATCCACTTGTGCACATCGCAACGATCGGGGCGGACCATGGGCGACCGCGCGGACAGCCGGCCGACGAAGATCATGTACGTGGCCGAGGCCACCGCCCACGGCGGCCGCGAGGGCTTCGTGACCAGCCAGGACGGCCTGATCGACCTCAGACTCGCGATGCCGCCCGCGCTCGGCGGGGACGGTCAGGGCACCAACCCGGAGCAGCTCTTCGCCGCCGGCTACAGCGCCTGCTTCCACAACGCGCTCGTCCTCGTCGGCCGCCGGGCCGGCTACGACCTCTCCCGCTCCACCGTCGCCGCGAAGGTCGGCATCGGGCCGAACAGGACGCGGGGGTACGGCCTCGCCGTCGCCCTCAGCGTCTCGCTGCCGCTGCTCGACCAGGACCTGGCCGCGAAGCTCGTGGACGCCGCCCACGAGGTCTGCCCGTACTCCAACGCCACCCGCGACAACATCGATGTCTCGATCGTGCTGAGCTGATGCACCATGGGTGAGGCCGACGAGCGAGAGGCCGACGAGCGAGAGGGAGAGTGGGACGTGGACGTCCGGGGCACGGTGGCGGCGGGATTCGAGCCGGTCAGGGACGCGTTCCTGCGCAACTTCGAGCAGCGGGGGGAGCGGGGCGCGGCGATCGCCGTCTACCGCGACGGCGCCAAGGTCGTGGACCTGTGGGCGGGCACGCGCGACGTCTCCGGTACGGCCCCGTGGGCCCTGGACACCGCCCAGGTGGTCCGCTCCGCGACCAAGGGCGTCGCGGCCGCCGTACCGCTGCTGCTGCACCAGCGCGGGCAGCTCGACCTGGACGCCCCCGTCGGCACGTACTGGCCGGAGTTCAAGGCGGCGGGCAAGGACCGCGTGACCGTACGGCAGCTCCTCGCGCACCGGGCGGGCGTACCGGTCCTCGACCGCCCGCTGACCCTCGCCGAGGCGGTCGACCTTCCGACGGCGACCGGCGCGATCGCCGCCCAGGCGCCCGTCTGGGAGCCCGGCACCGCGCACGGCTACCACGCCCACACCTTCAGCTGGCTGCTCAGCGGCCTCGTCCACCGGGTCACCGGCCGCACCATCGGCCGCTGGGTCGCCGAGGAGATCGCCCGCCCGCTCGGCCTCGACCTCTGGATAGGCCTGCCGCCCGAAGAGGCCCACCGGGCCGGCCGCCTCGGCCCCGTCGAGGAGATCGAGCCGCCCGGCAGCGGGGCCCTGAAGCTGCGCCCCAAGCGCTCGGTGACCGAGGCCTACCGCGACCCGGCCTCGCTGACCCGGCGCGCCTTCGGGGCGATCGACCCCAAGCCCGACGAGAACGACCCCGTCTACCGGGCCGCCGAACTCCCCGGCTCCGGCGGCGTCTCCACCGCCCGCGCCCTCGCCCGCTTCTACGCCTCGACCCTCGGCCCCGTCGACGGCGGCGCCCGCCTCTTCGCCCCGGCGACGCTGACCCTCGCCCGCACCGAGGAGTCCGCGGGCCCCGACCGCGTCCTGCTGGTCGGGACCCGCTTCGGCCTGGGCCACATGCTCCACGGCCCGGCCTCCCCCCTCCTCGGCCCCACCTCCTTCGGCCACCCGGGCCGCGGCGGCTCACTCGGCTTCGCGGATCCCGAGTCGGGCATCGCCTTCGGCTACGTCACGAACGGCATGCGCAAGACGGTCACGGCCGACCCCCGCGCCCAGGCTCTGGTACGGGCGGTGCGGGCGTCGCTGGCGGCCCGCTAGCGGGCCGGGTTCCTCCGTGTCGGCGTCTCAGCTCAGCCGGGCGTCGGCGTAGACGTACATCGCGTCCCGCTGATAGACGGCCAGCCCGTCGGCGACCCTGTCGAAGTTCGCGCGGAAGCGCGGGTCGTCGACGTAGGTCCTGGCCAGACCCTTGTACGCGTCCGCCGTCGGGGTCCAGAAGCGGCAGACGCCCTGGTAGTGGGCGTCCACCTCGGCCTGGACCGTGGGCGAGGCGACCGGGGTGCCGGACGCCATGAACTCCGCGAAGCGGATCATCTGCGCCGTCACCTCCCGCTGCCACCGCTCCTGGTCCTGCGCGGTCATCGTCTCGACGGCCGCGCGGGACTCCGCCCACGCCTCCGGCCACCGCTCGCGCACCTCCGCGTCGTCGTCGGGGGAGGGCGCGAAGCCCTCGAACAGGTTCTCCGGCCTGTTGATCTTCATCATCGTGTCGTCGTCCTCGTCTTCCTCCAGTTCGGCGATGGTCCGCCCGACCGTGCGCACCAGCGTGTCCAGCCGGTCCCGCTCCCTCAGCAGCCGCTCGTGGTGCTCGCGCAGCACGGCCACCCGGTCGGCCTGGCTGTCCAGGACCGCCTGGACCTCGCGCAGCCCCAGGTCCAGCTCCCGCATCAGCAGGATCTGCTGCAGCCGCAGCAGATCGGCCTCCTCGTAGTAGCGGTGCCCGTTGCTCGCGGTCCACGCGGGCGGCAGCAGACCGATCTCGTCGTAGTGCCGCAGCGTCCGGGAGGTCACCCCGGACATCCGGGCCACCTCCGCGATCGACCAGGCCATGGCCGGGCCTCCCCTCGCCGGGCCGGTCTCTCCGGCCCACACACGACCGTAGGAGTTGACGCGGCGGCAACCGCAAGTCGGATGTCCGTGCCCCGTGCCATCGTGGTGCGCGGCGAGTACGTCGCCGAGCCCGCGCCTGGCAGTCCCGGGAGGAGCAGCTGGCCGCGCTCGCCGAGCGCGTCTATCCGCTGGGCCGGGTCGGCACCCCGGAGGACGTGGCCGCCGCGGTCGCCTTCCTCGCCTCCAGGGACGCGGCCTGGATCACCGGCACGACGCTCCGGGTGGACGGCGGGCTGCTCGCGGTGAACACCCACTTCGCCGAAGTGCTGGGGGAGTAGCGAGCGTCAACTCGTGTACAGCATCAGGCCGATGCCCACCACCATCAGCCCCGCCGCCGCCACCCTCGGCCCCCCGAACCGCTCCTTGAAGAAGAGCGCCCCGATCGCCGCGCCCACGATGATCGAGGACTCCCGCAGCGCCGCGATCGGCGCCAGCGGCGCCCTCGTCTGCGCCCAGAGCACCAGGCCGTACGCGGAGACCGACAGCGCGGCGCCGAGCAGGCCGCGCGGGGCGTGCGGGCGGAGTTGGGGGAACAGGGCGGCGCGGCGGGTCCAGAGGGCGTACGCCGGGATGACCATGCCCTGCAGGACCATCAGCCACGCGATGTAGCCGAGCGGGGTGCCCGAGGCGCGCGCGCCGACGCCGTCGACGACGGTGTAGCCCGCGATGGCCAGCCCCGTCGCGCCGGCCGCCAGCAGGGCCGGCCAGTCGGGGCGGCGGCCGGAGCCCCGGATTCCCCACAGGGCCAGGCCCGTCAGGCCCGCGCAGGCGAACGCGACTCCGGCGAGCTGCCAGCCGTCGGGGATCTCGTCGACGAAGACCGCCGCCAGGAGCGTCACCACCAGCGGGGCCGTACCCCGGGCGATCGGGTACATCTGGCCGAAGTCCCCGAGCGTGAACGACCGCATGAGCAGGGCGTAGTAGCCGATGTGCAGCACCGCCGAGGCGATCAGGTACGGCCACGCCCCGGCCGCCGGCAGCGGTACGAAGAAGGCGAGCGCCGCGCCGATCAGGGCCCCGCCGCCCGAGATCAGCGTGAAGGACAGCAGCTGGTCGCGGACGGTGTGCGCGATCGCGTTCCAACTGGCGTGCGTCACGGCGGCGAGCAGCACCGCCGCCGCCACCAGCGGCGTCACCGCGTCCGCTCGCGTACGTCCACCAGCGCGCCGCCCGCGTGGGCGATCAGCGACTTCGGGTCCAGGGCGAACACGGTGTGCGGGGTGCCGGCGGCCGCCCACACCACGTCGTGGTCGAGCAGCCCCCGGTCCGCCAGGACCCGGGTCCTGACGCGGTGGCCGAACGGCGGGACGCCGCCGATCGCGTACCCCGTCGTCTCCCGTACGAGCCGGGCGTCGGCCCGTGTCACGGCCTCGGCGCCCAGCTCTTCCCGTACCCGCTCGACGTCGACCCGCGAGGAGCCGTCCATCAGGACCAGGACCGGGACCCCGTCCGCCGCGAAGATCAGCGACTTGACGATCTCGGAGACCTCGCAGCCGATGGCCTCGGCGGCCTGGGCGGCGGTGCGCGTCTCGTCCGGGAAACGGCGGATCTCGACATCCAGGCCCGACTCACGCAGGGCGGCGGCGAAGAGGGGGTGCGCGACGGATTCGGTCATGCCCCGCACGCTAGCGGTACGTGTACGGGGCACGCGACCCGTATTCAGCCCGCCTTGAGCACGCTCGCCACGATCGGTCCCGCCGCGTCCCCGCCGTGCCCGCCCTCCTGCACGACGGCGGCGGCCGCGAGGTCGTCGGAGTAGCCGGCGAACCAGCTGTTGGAGGTGGTCTGGCCGCCGACCTCCGCCGAACCCGTCTTCGCGCCCTTGTCCCCGCCGACCCGCGCCATCGCCTCCGCGCCCGTGCCGCTGCCGGTCGCCGTGGCCCGCATCATGGCGCGCAGCTGGCGCGCCACCGAGCCCGGCAGGGAGCGCGAGGCCTCGGCGAAGGTGCGGCCGTCCAGCTCCTTGGACACGAGGAACGGCTGCTTGAACGTTCCGTCCTTCGCGGTGGCGGTGATCGAGGCGATGTTGAGCACGTTCATCTGCACCGTGCCCTGCCCGATGTACTGCGCCGCCGCCTCGCCGCCCGTCTCCTCGGGGATGCTGCCGTCGAAGGACTGGATGCCCGTCTTCCAGTCGAGGCCGATCCCGAAGACGTCCCGGGCCTCCTTGCCGAGTGCGGAGTCGTCGCCCACCTCGTCGATCTTCTTGATGAAGGCGGTGTTGCAGGACTTGGCGAAGCTCCGCGAGAAGGGGACGTTCCCCAGCTCGAAGCCGGCGAGGTTCTGGAAGGAACGCCCGTAGTACATGGCGGACTTCGGGCACTCCGTGGCCTGGTCGGCCTTGACCAGGCCCTTCTCCAGGAGCAGCGCCGCCGTGACGATCTTCAGGGTCGAGCCGGGGGCCTGCTTGCCCTCGAACGCCGTGTTGAAGCCCGCCGAGGGGTTGTTCGCGACCGCCCGTATCTCGCCCGTGGACGGCTTGATCGCGACGACCGAGGCCTGCCCGTACTTCGTGACCGCCCGCTCGGCCGCGGCCTGTACCTCGGCGTCGATGGTCGTCTGCAGGCGCCCCGGTCTGCCCTCGGCGAGCGTGACGAGGGTGGTGTCCGGGACGCCCTCGCCACCGGACTCGATCACGGTCTCGATGCCGGGCTCCCCGCCCGCCTTCTCCCCGTACTTCGCGCGCAGCTGGTCCAGGATCGGCCCGAGCGAGGGGTACTTCTCCTTCGTCAGCTCGACGCCGTTGCGGTCGACGGCCTTGACGCTGCCGGTCTTCGCCGCGCCGGTGCGCAGGGTCCCGTTCTTGGTCAGGCTCGGGTGGATGACGGCCGGCGTCCACTCGACGAGCGGCCGCCCGGTGGTGAGCCCGCGCACCACGGTCAGCTCCGAGGCGTACGTCCAGGGCTTCGACTGCCCCTCGTACGTGACGGTGGCCTTCACCGTGAACGGCACCTTCGCGCCGATGGCCTTGCCCGGGGTGATGACGGCCTCGGAGACCTTCGCGCCTTCCTTGTGGTTCAGGACGGCGGGCCCGGCCTCCACGGGGTTGTTGGTCAGCTGGGCGGCCCGGTCGGACTCACCCGCCGCCCACGCGGCCAGGAACTCCTTGGCGGTGTTCTCGACCTCGTCCTGCGTCACGGGCCCGGTCCGCTTCCCGTCGGACCCGGACCGGGCGCCGACGCCCGTGGCGCCGTTGATCCCGGTGGCCAGGTTGTATCCCCCGTAGAGGACTCCGCCCGCCACGACGACGAAGACTCCCCCGACGATCGCGACCTTCACTCCACTGCGCATCTCTGTGGTTCCCCTCCCCAGAAGCCCCAGAAGTTCACACAGTCAACCAGCGTCACATCGAACTGTCGAGCGACATCCGGTCCTCGCGGGGAGGAGGCCCACCATCACGTCGTTCAGCGCTTTCGACGAGCCGTCGGCCGCTCGGCCTCACTCGCCGAGCGCCTCGGTCATGGTGTCGAGGTCCGCGAGGAGTGCCGTGAGGCGCTTCCCGGGGATGGCGTCGACCATGCGTTCTTCGATGGCGTAGACGGCGGTACGGGCAGCGTGCAGGCGCTCCTGTCCGGCGGGGGTGAGGTGGACGGGCAGGGCCCGGCCGTGGTCGGTGGTGGTGGGCCGGGTGATGAGGCCGGCTTCTTTCAGGCCGCGCAGGACGACGTTCGCGGACTGCCGGCTGACGAAGGTGCCGCGGGCCAGGTCGGCGTTGGACAGGCCCGGCTTCTGGTCGAGGAGTTCGAGGCAGGAGTACTGCGGGACGGTGAGGTCGTGCTCGCGCAGCGCCTTGTCCATGGCACCGCGCAGGGCGGCCGAGGCGCGCTTGAGGCGGTATCCCACGTGCTCGGTGATGTCCTGGGCGGGGTGGGGCAGGGGGACTGGCGCACGGTCTTTCATGTCAGCATTTTGACATGCCTGAGGAGCGGTGCCTACAGTCCCTGATGTCAAAGTATTGACATCAATCTTCTGGGAGGAACCATGCCCGCCACTGTCGACGGCCCTGACTTCGTCGCCCTGCAGGTGAAGGACATCCAGGCCGCAGCGGCCTTCTTCGAGGAACGCCTCGGCATGCGCCGTGCGCCCGCTTCACCGCCCCACGCGGTGGTCTTCGCCACCAGCCCCATCCCGTTCGCGGTCCGCGAGCCACTCCCGGGCGTCGATCTGGACGGCGACGCGCGCCCCGGGCTGGGGGTGGCGCTGTGGCTGCGGACCACGAACGCCGCAGAGCTGCGCGAGCGGCTCGTGGCCGCCGGCGTCGCCGTCACTCCGCTCCAGGACAGCCCGTTCGGCCCCACGTTCACCTTCACCGGCCCTGAGGGTTACCGCCTCACCGCGCACGGAGGCTGACTTCACCCCGGCCCGCTTCCGCTCGCGGCCGGCTTCGACTCCGAGGGGGTTTCGGGTTTGGTGTGGAGGACCTCCCGGGCCTGCTCGGCGGCGCGGGCGATGCTCTCGGAGACGAAGTCGAGGAAGCGGGCGATGTTCTCCATGCGGATGGCCGCCGGGGTGCCGGGGCCGAGGACGCCGACGCCCTGCCGGGCGGTGTCGACGAGCTGGGCGGTGGACCGGGCGCTGGCCATCATCGACTGGTACCAGATGTCGTCGTCGACGACGTAGCGCTCGCGGCGGCGTTCGTCGCGTTCCCGCCGGACCATGCCCTGGGTCTCCAGGAACGAGATCGCCTTGGAGATGGACGCCGGGCTGACCTGGAGGCGCTGAACGAGTTCGGACGCGGTCAGCCTGCCGGAGTCGGTGAGCGTGAGGCAGGACATCACCCGGGCCATCATCTTGGGCATGCCCGACGCCATCATGACGGTGGTGAACAGCTCCTCGTACTCGCGCACGGCCTCGGCGTCGCGTCCGTAGGGCTGCGCCGACGCCTGCGGCTCCCGGGGCGCCGTCCGCCTGCGGCGTTGGGCGCGGCGCTCGGTGGCGCGGTGGGCCAGGTCGGCGCGGTAGGCGGTGGGGCCGCCGTTGCGCATCACCTCGCGCGTGATCGTCGAGGTGGGACGATCCAGGCGTCTGGCGATCTCCGCGTAGGCCAGGCCGTCGGCCAGTCCCAGCGCGATCTGCTGGCGTTCGGGCTGGGTGAGCCTGCCTCCCGGCATCGCGGTTCTCCTTCGTGGTTCGTTGTGCCTCCACCATAGCGTTCACCTCCAATCCGTTGCAACGAACCGAGTGAGTGCTGTTGCGTTAGCCTCGAAACCGTTGCAACGATTTCCCCGCATCTACCTGCAATGATGGCAATCATGCGCAACGAGCATGTTGCTCGATCCTTGAACGCAACGTAGCTTTTCCCTCATCGGAAACGACGAGCTCAAGGAGAGCGCGATGCAGAAGTTCACCACCCCCGCCCCGATCACCGCCGTCCTGGACATCCCCGCCGGACACATCCGGTTCATCGCCGCCGACCGGGCCGACACCACCGTCGAGGTCCTGCCCGCCGACGCGTCCAAGAGCCGCGACGTGAAGGCCGCCGAGCAGATCGAGATCGCCTACGCCGACGGTGTGCTGCGCGTCGAGGCCCCGGCGGCGAAGAGCCGGATCCTGGGCCACCCCGGATCGGTCGAGGTGACCGTCCAGCTGCCCGCCGGCTCCCACGTCGAGGCCAAGGCCGCCGCCGCCGAACTGCGCGGCGTCGGACGCCTCGGCGACGTCACCTTCGACGGCGCACAGGCCACGGTCAAGCTCGACGAGACCGCAACCGCCCACCTCACCCTCCAGGCCGGTGACATCGCGATCGGCCGCCTGAACGGCCCCGGCCGGATCAGCACCCAAAAGGGCGACCTCCACATCACCGAGGCCGTGCACGGCACCCTCACGCTGGCCACCGAGCACGGCGAGATCACGGTCGGCGCCGCCCGCGGCGTCTGCGCGGCCCTGGACGCCGGCACCGCCTACGGCCGCATCAGCAACACGCTCAAGAACACCGACGGCACCGCCGAACTCCACATCCACGCCACCACCGCCTACGGCAACATCACCGCCCGCAGCCTCTAAAAAGAACAGACCAGGAAGAACCCATGACGAAGAACAGCACGTCCGCGACCAGGTCGAAGTGGACCGGCATGGTGCCCGTCGACGACACCGCCCTGGCCGTCACCGACACCGGCGGCGACGGAATCCCCGTGGTCTACCTCAACGGCCAGTTCGCCACCCAGGGCTACTGGCGCCGCGTCATCGCCGAACTGGGCACGGAATGGCGGCACATCACCTACGACGAGCGGGCCCGCGGCGCATCCAAGCGCTCGGCGGACTACTCCTTCGAGGCCGCCGTCCGCGACCTCGACGCCGTACTCGCCGCCCGAGGCGTGGACCGCGCCCTGGTCGTGGGCTGGTCCTACGGCGCGGTCGTCGCGGCGCACTGGGCCGACCGCAATCCGCACCGCGCCCTGGGCGCCGTCCTGGTCGACGGCGCGTTCCCCTACGACTGGCTCGACGACGCCATGGAGCAACGCATCCGCAAACTGTTCCGGCGCATGAGCTGGTTCCTGCCACTGCTGCGCCCGACGGGCCTGGCCCCGCGGATGACCGCCGAACAGCAGGCCGACAGCAACATCGAGCTCGGCCGGCTCTCCCGCGAACGCGAGCTGGGCCCCGTCCTGGACGGCATCACCGTCCCGGTGCGGTACGTGGTCGCCTCGGGCGCGTCCTTCGGAAGCAAGGGAGACGAGCACGAGCGGATCCGCACCAGCCTCGACGCGGTCACCGCCCGCAACCCCAACATCCGGATCGGCGCGAAAGTCGCCGGCAACCACGGCGCCCTCCTCAAGAAGGACTTCCCGGCCATCGCCGAATCCGTACGCGACATCGCCGCACCCCACCCGTCGGACAGGGCCTAGACCCAGGTGTCGAGCCACATCCTGTTCCGCCACTGGTCGATCGGAATCGCCGTGCCGGTGTAGATCGGCCAGAAGTAGATGAAATTCCAGACGATGAGCAGGACCAGAACTCCGGCCCCCACCGCACCGAAAGTCCGCCGCCTTTCCGAGGAGCCCGGTGGTCCGATCATCGCGCCGATCATCATCGTCACCGCGAGACACAGGAACGGGACGAACACCACCGCGTAGAAAAGGAAGATGGTGCGTTCCTGGTAGAGGAACCACGGCAGCCAGCCCGCCGCGATGCCGCACGCGATCGCGCCCGCCCGCCAGTCGCGGCGGAAGAACCAGCGCCACAGGATGTACAGGATCGCGAAACAGGCCGCCCACCACAGCAGCGGTGTGCCCAGGGCCAGGACCTCCTGGGCGCACTTCTCCGTCGCGGTCGACGGGCAGCCCGCCTTCCCCGGTGCCGGGGACTCGTAGAAGTACGAGACGGGGCGGCCGAGGACGATCCAGCTCCACGGGTTCGACTCGTACGTGTGCGGCGAGTTCAGGCCCACGTGGAACTTGTAGACCTCGGTCTCGTAGTGCCACAGGCTGCGCAGCCAGTCCGGCAGGAAGGACCAGGTCCCGCCGCCCGTCACCTTGTCCTGCTCGGCCGCCCAGTTCCGGAAGTAGCCCTTGTCCGTGACGATCCAGCCCGTCCAGGTGACCAGGTACGTGACGAGCGCGACCGGCACCACCGACACGAACGCGGGGGTCAGGTCCCGCCTGATCACCGCCACGTACGGACGGAACGCGCCGGCCGTGCGCCGGGCGCCCACGTCCCACAGCACCGTCAGCAGACCGAACGCGACCATGACGTACAGGCCGTTCCACTTGGTCGCCGCCGCGAGCCCCAGCGACACGCCCGCCGCGATCCGCCACGGCCGCCGGCCGAGCCGCAGGGTCTCCGCGACGACCGCGTCCGGCCGCAGGACCCCTTCCTCGTCCTCGGGCAGGCCGGCCGCCAGCTTCCGGCGCGCCCAGTCCCGGTCGACGACCAGACAGCCGAAGGCCGCGAGCACGAAGAACATCAGCACCTGGTCGAGCAGCGCCGTGCGGCTCATCACGAAGTGCAGGCCGTCCACCGCGAGCAGCAGCCCCGCCAGGCACCCCAGGAACGTGGAGCGGAACAGCCGCCGCCCGATCCGGGCGAGCATCAGCACGGACAGGGTGCCGAGCAGCGCCACCATGAACCGCCAGCCGAAGGGCGTGAAGTCGATGATCTTCTCGCCCAGGCCGATGACCCACTTGCCCATCGGCGGGTGGACCACATAGCCCGGATCCGTGGGGATCAGGACCGAACCGGGGTCGGCCAGGATCTTCTTGTCGATGTCCTTCGGCCACGCCCCCTCGTACCCCTGGTTGATCAGCGCCCAGGAGTCCTTCGCGTAGTACGTCTCGTCGAATATCACCGCGTTCGGCTTGCCCAGGTTCCAGAACCGGAGCACGCCCGCGAGGAGCGCCACGAGCAGCGGACCGCCCCAGGCGGCGAGCCGCCCGATCCGGTCGGCGGCCCCTGCCGAGACGCCGAGCAGCGACCACAGCCGCTGCGAGGGCCGGGTGTACGGGGGTACGAGACGGTCCCGCAGCCCAGGCCCCGCGGCGCTCCTGGCGGGGGGTACGTAGCCGAAGCGCCGCAGACGCTGCTGCCACGACGGGGGCTCTTCCACGGCGTGCTGACCCTGCAGGGCCTCGGGTGCGGTACTGGTCACCGCGCCATCGTAGGGAACGCGCCTGTGCGAGTCGCCTGTCCGGGCTGCGAGGATGACCCATGTGACAGGAACGCTGGTACTTGCAGGGACTCCCATCGGGGACATCGCGGACGCCCCGCCGCGGCTCGCGGCCGAGCTGGAGACCGCCGATATCGTCGCCGCGGAGGACACCCGGCGGCTGCGCGGACTGACCAGGGCCCTCGGTGTGCACACCTCGGGCCGTGTCGTCTCCTACTTCGAGGGCAACGAGTCCGCCCGGACGCCCGAGCTGGTCGAGGCGCTGGCCGGCGGCGCGCGCGTGCTGCTCGTCACCGACGCGGGCATGCCGTCGGTCTCCGACCCCGGCTACCGGCTCGTCGCCGCCGCCGTCGAGCAGAACATCAAGGTCACCGCCGTCCCCGGCCCCTCCGCCGTGCTGACCGCGCTCGCCCTGTCCGGGCTGCCCGTGGACCGCTTCTGCTTCGAGGGCTTCCTGCCCCGCAAGGCGGGGGAGCGGCTCGGCCGGCTCCGCGAGGTCGCCCAGGAGAAGAGGACCCTCGTCTACTTCGAGGCCCCGCACCGGCTCGACGACACGCTCGCCGCGATGGCCGAGGTCTTCGGCGCCGAGCGCCGGGCCGCCGTCTGCCGCGAGCTCACCAAGACGTACGAGGAGGTCAAGCGCGGCGGCCTCGGCGAGCTCGCCGCCTGGGCCGCCGAGGGCGTACGGGGAGAGATCACCGTCGTCGTCGAGGGCGCCCCCGAGACCGGTCCGGCGGAGCTCGACGCCGAGGAGCTGGTGCGCCGGGTGCGGATCCGCGAGGAGGCCGGGGAGCGGCGCAAGGAGGCCATCGCGGCGGTCGCCGCCGAGGCGGGCCTTCCCAAGCGCGAGGTCTTCGACGCCGTCGTCGCGGCAAAGAACGCGGCCGCGCCGGGCCCTTCAAAGGGTAAAGAGCTATCGTGAAAAGCAAAGCGAAACCCGTGCGGCGGGCCTTGCGAGGGCCTGAGAGCAAGGGAAAGCCCAAGGGCATTCCATTGTTCGACCGGCGCTGATGCGCTCCGGCCCGAAAAGGCGTCCACTGGATCGGTGGAAAGGAGCTGGCATGAGCGAGATCACCGGCACCGGCATACCCGTCGCCCATGAGGCGTACGCCTTCGCCTGCATGCGTTGCGGGTACGGCTGGGAGCAGGCGTACGACATCGAGCACCACGTCGACGCCGCCGGCCAGGAATTCATCGTCTACAAGGCAGGCGGCGAACGGGTCCCGTCGCCCCTGTCCAGCCCGACCTGCATGAACTGCGGCGGCCATGTCGTCCGCATCATGCGCGCGGGCCAGGTTTCCTCGGTCCTGGACTCATGGGAACAGGCCCATCACCCGCAGGTGCCCGGAGCGCCCCACAGGCCGGTCGTACCGGCGGGACCGATCGGTCTGGCCGGGCCGATCGGGCAGGACCTGGGCGAACAGGGCCCCGCGGTCATGGAGACCAGGGAGGCCAGGGACACCAGGGAGGTCAAGGGAGCCCCGGAGTCCGCCCCCGTCGGCGACCTCCCCGGGCCCGTGCACGTGAAGGAAGAAGAGCGTCACTGGCATCTGTCGGATCTCCTGCACCCCTTCCACCGCAAGTGAACGCGTGGCCCCTCGTACGATCGGGGCCATGAGTTCCAAGGACGCCCCGCCGCCGCTGCCCGAGCCCCTGCTGGTGCCGGTGGCTGATTCGCACACCCACCTGGACATGCAGTCCGGCACCGTCGAGGAGGCCCTCACCAAGGCCGCCGCCGTCGGCGTCGCCACCGTCGTCCAGGTGGGCTGCGACATCAAGGGCTCCCAGTGGGCCGCCGAGACCGCCGCCGCGCACGAGAACGTGCACGCCGCCGTCGCCCTGCACCCCAACGAGGCCCCCCGCATCGTGCTCGGGGACCCCGACGGGTGGTCCCGTCAGGGCGCCCGCGAGGCGGGCGGGGAGGCGGCTCTCGACGACGCGCTCGCCGAGATCGACCGACTGGCCGCCCTGCCGTACGTCCGGGCCGTCGGCGAGACGGGCCTGGACTACTTCCGTACCGGCCCCGAGGGCATGGCCGCCCAGGAGCGTTCCTTCCGCGCCCACATCGAGATCGCCAAGCGGCACGGCAAGGCGCTGGTCATCCACGACCGCGAGGCCCACGCCGACGTGCTGCGCGTCCTGGAGGAGGAGGGCGCCCCGGAGCGGACCGTCTTCCACTGCTACTCCGGCGACGCCGAGATGGCCGAGATCTGCGCCGCGCACGGCTACTACATGTCCTTCGCGGGCAACATGACCTTCAAGAACGCCCAGCCGCTGCGCGACGCCCTCGCCGTCGCCCCGCTGGAGCTCGTCCTCGTCGAGACGGACGCCCCGTTCCTCACCCCCGCGCCGTACCGCGGACGGCCCAACGCGCCGTATCTCGTCCCGGTCACCGTCCGCGCGATGGCCGCGGTCCGCGGGATCACGGAGGAGGAGCTCTGCGAGGCGATCGCCGTGAACACCGCGAGCGCCTTCGATTACTGATCAATAACGGTTACGTGATGTAGTCGGGTCGCTTTGGAGAGTGACGGTCGCTGCCGCTAGGGTCCGGGCCTCGTGAGCAACGCGCAGGGAAGTCACCGAGCCGCACGGGGCGGGCGTCGGTCGGACGTCTCCCTCCATGAGCAGCAGACCCAGGAGGCGGTACTGCTCCCCGGCCAGGGCTCCCGCGCCGAGGCCCGGCGGGCCGCCCGCCGCCGCAAGGCCTCCCCGGGCGCGGCCGAGGGCCTGCGGCGCATCGTCCCGCAGGCCCTCGTCGTCGCCTTCCTGGCCGGCGGCACCAGCGCCTTCGTCGCCAACGACAAGGCGATCCGGCTCTCCGTCGACGGCGTCCCGCGCACACTGCACACCTTCGCCGACGACGTCGGCGAACTCCTCGCCGACGAGGGCCTGGCCGTCGGCGCCCACGACATCGTCGCCCCCGCCCCCGCCGCCGACCTCGCCAGCGGCGACGAGGTCGTCGTCCGCTACGGCCGGCCCGTCGCCCTCACCCTCGACGGCGAACGCCGCCAGGTGTGGACCACGGCCAGGACCGTCGACGGGGCCCTGCGCCAGCTCGGCGTCCGCGCCGAGGGCGCCTACCTCTCCGTCTCCCGCTCCGCCCCGATCTCCCGCCGGGGCCTCGCCCTCGACGTCCGCACCGAACGAACGGTCACCCTCCTCGCCGACGGCCGCGAACGGACCCTGCGCACCAACGCCGCCACCGTCCGCGAGGCCGTCGCGGAGGCGGGGATCACCCTCTCCGGCCAGGACACCACCTCCGTACCGCCGAGCTCCTTCCCGCGCGACGGCCAGACGATCACCGTCATGCGGATCACCGGCACCAAGGAGATCCGGGAGGAGCCGATCCCGTACGCCGTCGAGAGGACCCGCGACCCCGGGCTCTTCGCGGGCACGGAGGTCGTCGAACGGCAGGGGGTGCAGGGTGTGCGCCGCGTCACGTACGCCCTGCGGACCGTCAACGGCGTCCGGCAGAAGCCGAAGAAGATCGGCGAGGAGGTGGTGCGGGAGCCCGTCACCCAGAAGGTGAAGGTCGGCACCCGGCCCCTGCCCTCCTCGGTGGCGGGCGCGGACGGGCTCGACTGGGGCGCGCTCGCGGCCTGCGAGTCCGGCGGCCGGCCGAACGCGGTCGACCCCTCGGGGACGTACGGCGGGCTCTACCAGTTCGACCCCGGCACGTGGCGCTCGCTCGGCGGCAGCGGAGTCGCCCAGAACGCGTCCGCCTCGGAACAGACGTACCGGGCGAAGAAGCTCTTCGTGCAGCGGGGGGCGAGTCCCTGGCCCCACTGCGGCCGAAGGCTGTACCGGTGAGCCGTAGGCTGTACCGGTGAGCACCACCACCGGCCCCGAAGGCCCCGACGCCCTCCTCGGCCCCGCCGACATCCGTGAACTGGCGGCGGCGCTCGGCGTACGCCCCACCAAGCAGCGCGGCCAGAACTTCGTCATCGACGCCAACACGGTCCGGCGGATCGTCCGCACGGCCGAGGTGCGCCCCGACGACGTGGTCGTGGAGGTGGGCCCCGGGCTCGGCTCGCTGACCCTGGCGCTCCTGGAGGCCGCGGACCGGGTGACCGCCGTCGAGATCGACGACGTCCTGGCCGGCGCGCTGCCGGCGACGATCGCGGCCCGCCTGCCGCGGAAGAAGGACCACTTCGCGCTGGTCCACTCCGACGCGATGCACGTCGAGGAGCTGCCCGGCCCGCCGCCCACCGCGCTCGTCGCGAACCTGCCGTACAACGTCGCGGTGCCCGTCCTGCTGCACATGCTGGACCGCTTCCCGACCATCGAGCGGACGCTGGTCATGGTCCAGGCCGAGGTCGCGGACCGGCTCGCGGCCCGGCCCGGGAACAAGGTGTACGGCGTGCCGTCGGTGAAGGCGAACTGGTACGCCGAGGTGAAGCGGGCCGGCGCGATCGGCCGCAACGTCTTCTGGCCGGCGCCGAACGTCGACTCGGGTCTCGTCTCGCTCGTCCGCCGTACGGAACCGGTGGCGACGACCGCCTCCAAGACGGAGGTCTTCGCGGTCGTCGACGCGGCCTTCGCGCAGCGCCGCAAGACCCTGCGGGCCGCGCTCGCCGGCTGGGCGGGCTCGCCCGCGGCGGCCGAGGAGGCCCTGGTGAAGGCCGGGATCTCGCCGCAGGCGCGGGGCGAGGCGCTGACGGTGGAGGAGTTCGCGCGGATCGCGGAGGCGAAGGCGTGAGCGGGGCCGGTACGGAGCGGAACGCGGGTACGGAGCGGGGTACGGGCGCGGAGTTCGGCGCGGGCACGGCACCTGGCACCGGCACGTCGTCCGGCACCGGAACGGCGTCCCGTGGGGCAGGCGTCGGCGGCGCGCACGCGGGTGCTGCCCGGGGCGTCACGGTACGTGTGCCCGCCAAGGTCAACGTCCAGCTGGCGGTCGGCGGGGCGCGGCCCGACGGGTTCCACGACCTGGCGAACGTCTTCCTCGCCGTGTCCCTGTACGACGAGGTGACCGCGACCCCCGCCGAGGAGCTGACGGTGACCTGCGAGGGGCCGGACGCGGACAAGGTCCCGCTGGACCGGACGAACCTCGCCGCGCGGGCGGCGGAACTGCTCGCCGCCCGGCACGGCATCTCCCCGGACGTGCACCTGCACATCGCCAAGGACATCCCGGTGGCCGGCGGCATGGCGGGCGGCAGCGCCGACGGCGCGGGCGCGCTGCTCGCGTGCGACGCGCTGTGGGGTCTGAACGCGCCGCGCGAGGAGCTCCTGGAGATCTGCGCGGAGCTCGGCAGCGATGTGCCGTTCAGCCTCGTCGGCGGGGCGGCGCTCGGCGTCGGGCGCGGCGAGAGGCTGACGGAGCTTCCGGTGGGCGGCGGCTTCCACTGGGTGTTCGCCGTCGCCGACGGGGGGCTCTCGACCCCGGCGGTGTACGGCGAGTTCGACCGGCTCACGGAGGGCGTCACCGTCCCCGAGCCGGTCGCCTCCCCGGACCTCCTGGAGGCCCTCCGCACCGGCGACGCGACCGCCCTGGCCGGAGCCCTCGCGAACGACCTCCAGGCGGCCGCCGTCTCCCTGCGCCCGTCCCTGACGGCGACGCTGGAGGCGGGCACGGCGGCCGGCGCGCTGGCCGCCCTGGTCTCGGGCTCGGGCCCGACGACGGCGTTCCTGGTGAAGGACGAGGAGTCGGCGGAGGCGGTCGCGGCCGCCCTGATCGCCTCCGGCACCTGCCGCACGGCCCGCGTGGCCTCGTCCCCGGCGCCGGGCGCGACGGTTCTCGGCTAGCTAGCTCTTGCCCTTGTTGAGGCGGGCCAGGAGCAGGTTCGGGTCCTTCACGGGGGCGAAGTAGGAAGCGCTCGGTACGTAGACGGTCTCGCCGCGCACCGCCACGGAGGTCGGGTTGGAGAGCCCGTCCTGCCCGGTGAGGACGACCGTGTGGGTGCCGTCGGGGCGTACGAGGGCGAGTTCGCTGTCCATGATCAGGGTGGCGAGGACGGTGTCGTCGTGCCCGGTGAAGGCGAAGTCGTCGATCCAGGTCAGCCCGGTCGCCCGGGTCTCGATGGTCCCGGCGCTCTCGTCGGGGAGGACCGGGATGCGCAGCAGCGTCTGCCGGTCGGTGTTGGACACCCACACGGCGCCGTTGTGGACCTTGATCCCGTTGGCGCCGACGCCGAAGCCGTCGGGGGCGGCCAGGGGCTGGAGCTCGGTTCCCGTGGCCCAGGCCGTGGGCGTGCCGCCTTCCTGCGGGACGCGCCACACGGTTCCGAGGACGGAGTCGGCGACGTAGAACACGCCGCATTTCTCGTCGAGGGCGAGGCTGTTGGGGAGCCCGTCGGCCGGCAGCTCGGCGATCTGGACGGGCGCGCTGCCGCCGGGCTTGATGCGCCAGATGCCGGTCTCGCTCGTTCCGGTGGCGTAGACGACGTAGAGCGTGCCGTCGTGGGCGCGGGCGATCCCCATGGCGGCGGCCGCGCCGATGATGGGCGTGTTCGGGTTCGCCACGGCGGGCAGGGTCGCGACGATCCGCTGTGCCCCGTGCTTGTCGACGTTGGCGACCTGCCGGGCGAAGGACAGGGTCAGGTTCGCGGAGCCGTCGGGTTCGAGGGCGATGTTCTCCGGTGTCTGCCCGAGGGCGAAGTCGAAGTGGGCGACGACGCGCGGGTCCGTCACGGTCGGCTCACCGGCCGAGGTGGGGCCTGACGCGAGCACGGTGAGGGCGACGGTGGCCGTGGCGGCGGCGACCAGGCGGGGGAGTCGGGGCATGGGGCCTCTCCTTGGGGGCGGGCGAGCGGGCGAGCGGGAAGCGGGCGAGCGGGCACGGGGCGCCGGGTGCCCGGCACCAGACGAAACATGACGATGAGTCAGCCCGGGCCGGTGGGAGGCACGGCCGGGGGATCGCCCGCGTGGCCGACGGCGTGGGGCCGGTTGGCGCTGCGTCGGGAAGCGCGCGTACTCAGAGGCCGGTTGAGTATCCGCACCCTGACGGAGGGCCGGGCGCCCGCGGGACCGTACCCCGTATGGGAAACAGCGGAGTCAGCGCTCGGGAACTCGCCGCCGCCACCCCCGCGACGCGGGACCGGTACGTCGATCTGTTGCGGGTCGCCTCGCTCGGGGTCGTGGTGCTCGGCCACTGGCTGATGGCCGTGGTCGACGGCGGCGGGCAGGTGGGCAACCTGCTCGCCGTCGTCCCCGGACTGCAGGTGGTGACCTGGGCGCTCCAGGTCATGCCGGTGTTCTTCTTCGTGGGCGGGTTCTCGCACGCCCTGGCCTACCGCTCCCGTCCCCGGTACGCCGCCTTCCTGCGGGCCCGGCTGCAGCGGCTGCTGCGGCCGACGATGGTGTTCGTCGGGGTCTGGGGGATCGCCGCGCTGGTCATCCAGCTTCTCGGCGGGGACGGCGGCCTGACCGGGGTCGCGCTGCGCCTCGTCACCCAGCCGCTGTGGTTCATCGGGATCTACCTCGCGATGGTGGCGTTCACCCCGCCGCTGCTGACGCTGCACGAGCGGTGGGGCTGGGGCGCGTTCGGGGCGCTCGTGGGCGGCGCGGTCGTCGTGGACGTGGTGCGGTTCGCGGCGGACGTCCCCTTCGTCGAGTTCCTGAACTTCGCGTTCGTGTGGCTGGCGATCCATCAGCTCGGCTTCCTGCGGGCCGACGGGATGATCCGCCTGCCCGGCGTCCTCGCCGGGGCCGGCCTCACCGCCGCCGCGCTCCTCGTCGCCCTCGGCCCGTATCCGCTCTCCATGGTCGGGATGCCCGGCGAGAAGGTCTCCAACATGGCCCCGCCCACCCTGGCCCTCCTGGCGCACGGCCTGTGGCTGGTGGGCGCGGTGGAGCTGCTGAAGGGACCGGGGGCCCGGTTCACCGCGCGGGCGGGCGTCTGGCACAAGGTCGTCGCCGCCAACGGGATCGCGATGACCGCGTTCCTGTGGCACCTGACCGCCATGCTCGGCGTGTACGGCGCGCTCCTCGCCCTCGACGTACGGCTGCCCGCGCCCGCGACCGCCGCCTGGTGGGCCCAGGCGCCGCTCCGTATCGCCGCCGCGGCCGTCCTCACCGCCCTGCTCGTCGCCGCCTTCCGCCGCTTCGAACAGCCTGCCGCGACGGCGCCGGCCGACGGCTCCGCCGCCCTTCCCCCAGCCTCCGGCCGGGGGGACCCCCATCTCGCTTCGCTCGCCGCCCTCGGCGTCACCCTGGCCCTCTTCGGTGTCCTTGGCCTGTCCATGGTCGGCTTCGGCGGCCTCCTGGAAGGCCACTCGGCGACGCTGATCGCGGTCGACGTCACCGCCCCGGCGGCGGTGGGGATGGCCCTGGCGGGCTGGCTCCTGGTCGAACGGGCGGGCCGTGGGCGGAACACCCGAATGTCCTGACGTAGAGTCAGATGTGCGGACGGGAGTGGCTGTTGAAAAGGTCCTGTGTCCATTCGGTGTGCGGGTCCACACCCGGTCTCACCTGCGCGTCGAGGACCGGACCGTGCGCACGCGCCCGTACGCGTACCCCTACGCTGTTGTCCTCCAAACGGTGGATCCGAGCAGTGCGACGGACGGAGTGTGACGGGTGACGGGGGCGAACGGCGCAGAGCTGGTCGGCGAGGTTCTGGGCGGGCGATACCGCGTGACCCGGATGATCGGGCGCGGTGGCATGGGAGTGGTCGCCCGTGCGGTGGACCAGCTGCTGAACCGCGAGGTCGCCGTCAAGGTCCTGCGGGCCTACACCGACGCCTCCCCGGCCGAACTGGCCGATCTGCGGGTCCGGATGCAGCGCGAGGCGCAGGCCGCCGCCCGTATCCGGCACAACGGTGTGGTCACCGTGCACGACGTGGTCGAGGAGCAGGGGCTGCCGGTCATCGTCATGGAGCTCGTCGACGGGCCCTCCCTCGACGACGTGCTGACGCAGCGCGGCCCGCTGGACCCGCGCGAGGCGGCCGCGATCGGCGCCAAGCTGATGGACGCGCTCGACGCGGCCCACCGGGCCGGGGTCCTGCACCGCGACGTCAAGCCCGGCAACGTGCTCCTCGAGCGCACCGGCCGGGTCGTGCTCACCGACTTCGGCATCGCCAGCATGGACACCTCCGGCGACGACGCCATGGCCAAGCTGACCCAGAGCGGTCAGATCGTCGGCTCCCTCGACTATCTGCCGCCGGAGCGCGCCCAGGGCCAGGAACCCGGCGCCGCGTCGGACATCTGGTCGCTCGGCATGACGCTGTACGCGGCCGTGGAGGGCGCCTCGCCCTTCCGCCGTACGTCGGTGTGGTCCACGCTGGCGGCGATCGTCGGCGAACCGCTGCCGGAGCCCGTGCGGTCCGGGCCGCTCACCCCGGTGCTGCGGGCGCTGATGGCCAAGGACCCGCGGGACCGGCCGGATGCCGGGCAGGCGCGCGACATGCTGGAGCGCGTCGCCTCGGGCGGGACGGTGAACCTCGCGTCCGCCGCCCCGGCCCCTGGCCCCGTCACCCCGCCCGGTGCCTTCGGTCCTGCCGCCGCGCCGTTCCACCAGCCCGCTCCGCAGCCCGCAGGGGTCGCCTACACGCCGACCGACCCGCACGGCGGTGTCCCGCAGCCGGGCGGGCAGGCGGGGATGCACGCCGGCATGCAGCCCGGCGTACCCGCCGGTCGCGGCAGCCGCTCCGAGACCCGTACGACGCTCGTCCGCGAGCGGCGGCGCCGCACCCGCACCATCGCAGCGGTGGCGGCCGCCGCCGTGATCGCCGGAGGCGGCGTCGCCTACGCCTTGATGAACCAGGGCGGGGACACGGGCGGCGCAGGGTCGAACGCGGCGCTTCCCGCGGCGAGCACCCCGGCCGACGGCGACATGTCCGGTACGGGCGGTACGGCCGACGGCCCGAGTTCCCCGGGGGACCTGACCTCCATGAGCCCCGGCGAGACGCGGTCCGGCGCCCCCTCGGAGGGGACGGACGCTCCCAAGGGCGACGACAAGGAGCCGGGTCCCACGCCGACATCCGGCGACGACGCCGACAAGCCGACCACGAGCCCGTCCGCCGCCCCGGAGACCACACCCAGCCCCACGGCGAAGGAGCCCACCCCGGTGTCGACGGCCTGCACCGGCTGGGCCCACTCGAACCGCAGCGACGGCTACGGCTACCTGTCCCAGAACTCCCACCTCTACACCGGGCCGTACGCGGACTGCGGCTGGGTGACCCCGGTCAAGGACGGCGTGAAGATCTACTACCACTGCTACGTCACCAATGCCCATGGCAACAAGTGGATCTACGCCCGTATCCAGGGCACGGAGACCGAGGGCTGGGTGTTCGCCGACAAGACCACCGGGGGGAGCGGCGCACTCAACCGCTGCTAGGGGCTGTCTCCTGGATCTTGCCGGGCGTCGCCGTGCCGGCGCGGCCGTCTACCCTTGGACGTCGATCGTCCCCCCGTACAGGAGTCAAAGTGGCCGTCAACCTGGTCAATGTCGAGGCTGTCAGCAAGGTGTACGGCACCCGTGCCCTGCTCGACGGCGTCTCGCTCGGCGTCTCCGAGGGCGACCGGATCGGCGTCGTGGGACGCAACGGTGACGGCAAGACCACCCTCATCCGGATGCTCGCCAAGCTGGAGGAGGCCGACACCGGCCGCGTCACGCACAGTGGCGGGCTGCGGCTCGGCGTGCTCACGCAGCACGACTCGCTCGACCCGAAGGCCACCGTCCGGCACGAGGTCATCGGGGTCATGGCCGACCACGAGTGGGCCGGCAGCGCCAAGATCCGCGACGTGCTCACCGGGCTCTTCGGCGGGCTCGACCTGCCCGGGTTCGAGCACGGGCTCGACACCGTCATCGGGCCTCTCTCCGGTGGCGAGCGGCGCCGGATCGCGCTCGCCAAGCTCCTCATCGAGGACCAGGACCTGATCGTCCTCGACGAGCCGACGAACCACCTCGACGTCGAGGGAATCTCCTGGCTCGCCAAGCACCTCCAGGAGCGCCGCTCCGCGCTCGTCTGCGTCACCCACGACCGCTGGTTCCTCGACCAGGTCTGCACCCGCATGTGGGACGTGCAGCGCGGAGACGTCCACGAGTACGAGGGCGGCTACTCCGACTACGTCTTCGCCCGCGCCGAGCGCGAGCGCATCGCCGCCACCGAGGAGACCAAGCGGCAGAACCTGATGCGCAAGGAGCTGGCCTGGCTGCGGCGCGGCGCCCCCGCCCGTACCTCCAAGCCCCGCTACCGCATCGAGGCCGCCAACGAGCTGATCGCCGACGTGCCGCCGCCGCGCGACACCTCCGAGCTGATGAAGTTCGCCAACGCCCGGCTCGGCAAGACGGTCTTCGACCTGGAGAACGTCACCGTCACCGCCGGCCCGAAGACACTGCTCAAGCACCTCACCTGGCAGCTCGGGCCCGGCGACCGCATCGGTCTGGTCGGCGTCAACGGCGCCGGCAAGACCTCGCTGCTGCGCGCACTCGCCAACGCGGCCGTCAGCCACGGCGACATCCAGCCCGCCGACGGGAAGGTCGTCGTCGGCAAGACCGTACGGCTCGCCTACCTCTCCCAGGACGTCACCGAACTCCCCGCCACGCTGCGGGTCCTGGAGGCCGTCCAGCAGATCCGCGACCGGGTCGACCTCGGCAAGGGCCGGGAGATGACCGCCGGTCAGCTCTGCGAGCAGTTCGGCTTCTCCAAGGAGAAGCAGTGGACGCCGGTCGGCGACCTGTCCGGTGGCGAGCGGCGCCGCCTCCAGCTGCTGCGCCTGCTGATGGACGAGCCGAACGTCCTCTTCCTCGACGAGCCCACCAACGACCTCGACATCGAGACCCTCACCCAGCTGGAGGACCTCCTCGACGGCTGGCCTGGCTCCATGGTCGTCATCTCCCACGACCGGTTCTTCATCGAGCGGACGACGGACCGGACGTTCGCCCTCCTCGGCGACCAGACGCTGCGGATGCTGCCGCGCGGGATCGACGAGTACCTGGAGCGGCGGCAGAAGATGATCGAGGCGTCGGTGCCGACGCCGGCCCCGACGCAGGCGGCCACGCAGCAGAAGCCGGGTCTGTCCGCCGCCGACGCCCGCGCCGCGAAGAAGGAGCTGCAGAAGGTCGAGCGTCAGCTCGACAAGGTCTCCGAGAAGGAGGCCAAGCTGCACGCACAAATCGCCGAAAACGCCACAGACTTCGAGAAGGTGGCGAAGCTCGACGCGGAGCTGCGGGAACTGGCGGGGGAGCGCGAGGAGTTGGAGATGCGCTGGCTGGAACTGGCCGAGGACGCGTAGAGGACTCGTGGAAAACGCGTAACGAGGGCATCACGGGCCGGTCCTCCCTTGGGAACAAGGGGAGGACCGGTCGTTTTTGCGTCAACCCGTGAGTGGTAGAAAGAAAACCCGCTCACATCAAGGGGGAACGCGCTGATGACCCAGCCGCCCAGCAACCAGCCGCCGGGCTTCGGCGCATCGGACCCGAATCAGGGCGGCGTGCCGCCCATGCCTCCGGTCCCGCCGCAGGCTCCGCCGGCCCCGCAGACGCCGCCGCCCGCCGCGCCCGGTCCCTACAACCAGCCGCCGCAGCCCGGTTACGGCTATCCGCAGCAGGCGCCCCAGCCCGGCTACGGATACCCGCAGCAGCAGCCGGGACCGTACGGCCAGCAGCCCGGCCCCTATGGGCTGGGGGCACCTCCCGGGCCGCAGGGCCCAGGGGGACAGCCGGGCCCCTACGGCGGCTACCCCACCCAGCCCCAGTACCCCGCTGCCCCCACCCCCTCCGGAGGCGGCAACCCCTTCAAGGGCAAGCCCGGCGTCATCATCGCCGCGGCGGTGGCCGGACTCCTCGTCATCGGCGGCGGCACCTGGTTCGCCCTCAGCGGTGACGAGGAGGAGAAGCCGGTCGCGAAGCCGACCGCCACCAGCGGCACCCCGAAGCCGAGCGAGTCCATCGACCAGGGCGACGGCAACGGCGACGGGAACGGCCGCAACGGCGAGGACGACCTCAACGCCGGCCGCAAGCCCGGCGAGGCGAAGGTCAACTGGCTGCTCAAGAACAACGTCGACCTGCCCAGGAACGGCGCCGACGTCTTCGGGCCGTGGGTCGTCGGCGACGTCGTCGCCAAGGCGATGTACAAGGGCATCGACGGCTACGGACTCGCCGACGGCGCCTCGAAGTGGCACCTGGACCTGCCCTTCGAGGTGTGCGCCGCCGCCCCCGAGCCCGGCCCCGACGGCACCACGGTCATCGGCGTCAAGGACAAGGCGGGCGACCGGGCCGACTGCACCGTCCTGCAGCAGGTCGACCTGAAGACCGGCAAGGCGGGCTGGAAGAAGGCCCTCGACAAGGGCACCGGCTTCAGCTCCCTCTCCGACATCACGCTCGCCATCAGCGGCAACACGGTGACGGCGGCCGGCACCAACAACTCGTGGGGCTTCTCGCTGAGCGACGGCAAGCAGCTCTTCGCCAAGCCGCCGACCGGAAGCTGCCAGCCCTACGCCTTCGCGGGCGGGCCCAAGCTGATCGCGGCCGCCAGCTGCCGTACCGGCGACGCGAGCAAGAAGCAGGAGCAGATCAGCGAGGTCGACCCGAACACCGGAAAGCCCCGGTGGACGTTCCGTCTCAGCGCGAACTGGGAGGTCGACAAGATCTACTCGGTGAACCCGCTGGTCGTCTCCGCGCAGCAGCGCGAGGAGAAGAAGTGGTCCGTCTTCGCCCTGACGGCGGACGGCAAGCTCCGCTCGAACATCCAGGGCGGCAACGACAAGTACGCCCCCGACTGCGGCGGCTCGTTCATCATCTTCGGCCGGAACCTGCAGGGTTGCGTCGGTGTCGCCGCCGACGCCAACACCTTCTACATGGCCACCGACTCCGGCAGCTACCGCACGGCCAACGCCGTCGTCGCCTTCGACCTGAACACCGGCAAGCAGAAGTGGCGCGCCGCCGCTCCCGCCGAGCGCACGCTCACGCCGCTGGGCATGGAGGGCTCCGAGGTCCTGCTCTACATGAGTCCGCTGTACGACGCGGGCGGCGCGGTCGCCACGCTCGCCCCGACGGGCGGCGCCCCGAAGATCGTGCTGCAGCACCCGGTGTCGACGGCCGAGATCGAGAACGACTACTACGACGCGTCCTACGTCTACTCCAACGGCACCTTCGTCGTGGCCGCCGGCCGCGTCAGCGCCCGCAACGACGCGGAGGAGAAAGAGACCAAGACGATGATGGCCTTCAGCAAGTGACGCCGGTCCGACGCCGATGACCACTCCGAGGCAGCCGGGGCCGCCCGCAGCCCCGGCTGCCCGGAGACACCATCGCGCGCCGGACGGCCGGATCGCCGTCGCCGTCGCCGTCAAGGAGAAGGCGGGCTCGGGGAGCGACCGGTGCCGCCGGCTCCGGACCCGTCCGCCTTTCCCCGCTTCCGATACTCCAGAGGTGCGTACGCCATGACTCAACCCCCACCGCCCCCGCCCAACCAGCCGCCCGGCCCGCCGCCGGGGGGTTTCGGTGCGCCGCAGGACCCCCCGCCGGGAGGTTTCGGCGCGCCGACGCCTCCGCCGCAGCAGCCGTACGGATACCCGCAGCAGCCGCCGGCGCAGCCCCAGCAGCCGTACGGGTACCCCCAGCAGCCGCCGACGCAGCCGCAGTACGGGTACCCGCAGCAGCAGCCGCAGCAGCAGCCGTACGGGTACCCGACCCAGCCGCAGTACCCGCAGGCGCCCCAGCCCGGGCCCTCCGGCGGCAAGAAGCTCTCCACGCAGATGCAGATCGTCATCGCGGCCGTGGTCGCCGTCGTCCTGATCGTCGGCGGCGGCGTCTGGTACGCCACCTCCGGTGACGACGAGCAGCCGGGCAACGCCAAGGGCGGCTCCGGTGCGTCCCAGGGCCAGGGCGGCCAGGGCACGGGCGGCAACGGGCTCGGCGGCAACGGCAAGGAGAAGCCGGCCGCCAACACCCAGGCCAAGCTGTCCTTCCAGCTGCCCCAGCCGAAGGTCGCCGACCTCACCGACATGACCGGCTCCTGGCTCACCGAGAAGGCGTACGTCAAGACGGGCGTCAACTCGATCGTCGGCCACGACCTCGACAAGGGCACCCCGATCTGGACCCTGCCCCTGCCCGGCCAGGTCTGCGGCACCTCGCGCCACGTCTCGGCCGACGGCAAGACGCCGATCCTCTTCGAGGCGACCAAGCGCGTTCCGCCGAAGTACTACCAGAAGTGCACCGAGGTCGGCCTGGTCGACCTGAACAACGGCAAGCTGCTGTGGACGTCTTCGGTCACCGGCGGCTCGGCCGGGGACGAGAAGGTGCGGTTCAGCGAGGTCACGCTGAGCGGCACGACCGTCGCGGCCGGCGGCACTGACGGCGGCGCCGCCTTCGACGTGGCCAACGGCAACCCGCGCTGGAAGCCGCAGACCAACGCCCAGAACTGCTACGACATGGGGTACGGCGGCGGCGAGGGCCTCGTCGCGGCGCGCAAGTGCGGTTCGTACGGCAGCCAGTACGTCGTCATCCAGAACCTCAACCCGACGACGGGCGCGCCGGTCTCCCAGTACAAGATGCCCGCGGGCGTGGAGTACGCCTCGATCGTCTCCTCCAAGCCGCTCGTCGTCGCGGCCGACGTCGGTGACACCGCCGGTGACGGCAGTGGCATCTCCGACTTCTTCTCGATCGACGAGAAGACCGGCAAGCTGAAGGCCAAGATCGCGGCGGACGCGGACCGGTTCGCGGGCCGCTGCCGTTCGACCGAGGTCGAGAACTGCATGAACCTGGTCGTCGGCAACGGGCGGCTGTACGTGCCGACCGAGGAGCACGAGGGCAGCACCGGCGAGTACGGCGACGAGACGAACGAGATCATCGCGTTCGACCTGGCCACCGGGAAGACGGTCGCGGAGAAGGCGGACGCGGGTGACCGGTACACGCTGATGCCGCTGCGGATGGACGGCGGCAACATCATCGCGTACAAGATCCCGCCGTACGACAAGGGCGGCCAGATCGTCTCCATCGACGGCGGCACCATGAAGCCGACGCTCCTGATGGAGAACCCGTCCGACAAGACGGTGCGCGACGCCGAGACGAGCTTCACCCCGAACGGCTCCGAGTTCCTCTACGCCGGGGGCCGGTTCTTCATCTCCCAGGGCCTCGTGAGCAAGACGCGCGAGACCGACTCCCAGTACGGGAAGAAGTACCTGGTGGTCGCCTTCGACGTCACGAGCTGACGGCGGCGGCATGACAGCGGGCCTCTCCGGGCGACCGGAGGGGCCCGCTTTCGTTGTCCGGACCGGGGGTCGGTCCACAGGTGCCAGGTTTGCCGACGTCTCGCCACTTTGCCCACAGCCAGGGGGATTTCGGCCCGGAGGTGGTCTTGTGCCGGAGTTCGGGGAACGTAGAGCGGCAGGAGCGTGTAACTTGCCGGGTCATCGGAGTGGCTGGGGCCGGGGGACGGCTTCAGGGGGGACAGAGGGGTTGCTCGATGGGCGTGCGGCTCATGGTGGTCGACGACCACCGACTGCTCGCCGAGGCGCTCGCCTCGGCGTTGAAACTGCGCGGGCACCGCGTGCTCGCGGCGGCCGCGCCGGTGGCGGGCGCGGCGGAGCTGGTGGTGAGCCGGGCGCCGGAGGTGTGCCTGCTCGGCACGGCCGCCCCGGCCGAGCCGGGCGCCTTCGACCCGATCGTACGGATCAAGCGTGAGCGGCCGCAGGTGGCCGTCGTGGTGCTCGGTCCGGTGCCGTCGCCGCGCGGGATCGCGGCCGCCTTCGCGGCCGGCGCCTCGGGATACGTACGGCACGACGAGCGCATCGAGGGTGTGGAGCGGGCGCTGATCAAGGCGCGGGCGGGGGAGGCGGCGGTGGCGCCGCAGCTCCTCCAGGGGGCCTTCGAGGAGCTCCTCAACCCGGTGGCGCAGCCGGACGACGAGGGGCAGCGGCTGCTGCGGATGCTGACGCCGCGCGAGGTCGAGGTGCTCGTCCGGGTGGCGGAGGGGGAGGACACGCGGCTGATCGCCGCGGGGATGGGGATCGCGCCGAGCACGGCGCGGACGCATGTGCAGCGGGTGCTGATGAAGCTCGGCGTGGGGTCGCGCCTGGAGGCGGCGGCGCTCGCCGCGCGGACGGGGCTTCTGGATCGGGCGCCTGTGCCGGGGGCCCGGAGCGAACGCACCTAGGCCCTGGGGGCCTCCGCAGGGGAACAGTCACCCCCGACGAGGGGTGGCTTGGCGTTGACTCCGATGTTGGATTGTGGTTCCTTGTGCGTGGTTCTGTTTGGTTTCCCGCTGAGGACGACACCCCGTGAAGAAGACCGTCACCACCCTCGCCGACGGGCGCGAGCTCATCTACTACGACGCAGGGGACGACGCCGTCCGCGACGCCGTCGACGCCCGCCCGCTCGACCCCGTCACGTCCGCCTCCGAGGTCCGGTACGACGCGCTCCTCGGGGACTCCGTCGTGATCGCCTCCCACCGGCAGACGCGCACCCACCTCCCGCCCGCCGACGAGTGCCCGCTCTGCCCCTCCCGTGACGGGCGGCAGAGCGAGATCCCCTCGGACGACTACGAGGTCGTCGTCTTCGAGAACCGCTTCCCCTCGCTCAGCGAGCACGCCGGACGCTGCGAGGTCGTCTGCTTCACCTCCGACCACGACGCCTCCTTCGCCGACCTCACCCCCGAGCGGGCCGCGCTCGTGCTCGACGCCTGGACCGACCGGACCGCCGAGCTCGCAGAGCGGGACGGCGTCGAGCAGGTCTACTGCTTCGAGAACCGGGGCGCCGAGATCGGCGTCACCCTCGGCCACCCGCACGGCCAGGTCTACGCGTTCCCGTTCACCACCCCCCGTACCGCCCTGATGCAGCGCCAGGTCGCCGAGCACCACGCGCGCACCGGAGGCAACCTCTTCGACGACCTCGTCGACCGCGAGCGCGCCGACGGCGCCCGCGTGGTCCTGGAGGACGAGCACTGGATCGCCTTCGTGCCCTACGCCGCCCACTGGCCGTACGAGGTCCACCTGTACCCGACCCGGCGGGTGCCCGACCTGCGGGCGCTCGACGACGCCGCCCGCACAGAGTTCCCACAGACCTATCTGGAACTCTTGAAGCGATTCGACCGGATCTTCGGCCCGGACGAGCCGCCGACGCCCTACATCGCCGCCTGGCACCAGGCGCCGTTCACGGACGAGCGGCGGGAGGAGTTCGCTCTGCACCTGGAGCTGTTCACCGTGCGCCGGGCCGTGGGCAAGCTGAAGTACCTTGCGGGCACCGAGTCCGGCATGGGCGCGTTCATGAACGACGTGCCGCCGGAGGCGGCGGCCGAGCGACTGCGAGAGGTGGCGACCAAGTGACGTCGAAGTACCTGGTGACGGGCGGAGCCGGCTACGTCGGCAGTGTGGTCGCCGCGCATCTGCTGGAGGAGGGCCACGAGGTCACCGTCCTCGACGACCTCTCCACCGGCTTCGCCGAGGCCGTCCCGGCGGGGGCCCGGTTCATCGAGGGCCGCATCCAGGACGCCGCCCGGTGGCTGGACGGTTCGTACGACGGCGTCCTGCACTTCGCCGCCTTCTCCCAGGTCGGCGAGTCCGTCGCCAAGCCCGAGAAGTACTGGGAGAACAACGTCGGCGGCACGACGGCGCTGCTCGCCGCCATGCGCGAGGCCGGCGTGCGCAAGCTGGTCTTCTCCTCCACGGCCGCCACCTACGGCGAGCCCGCGTCCGTCCCGATCACCGAGTCCGCGCCCACCGCGCCGACCAGCCCGTACGGCGCCACCAAACTCGCCGTCGACCACATGATCAGAAGCGAGTGCACCGCGCACGGCCTGGCCGCCGTCTCCCTGCGCTACTTCAACGTGGCCGGTGCCTACGGCGGTTGCGGCGAGCGGCACGACCCCGAGTCGCACCTCATCCCGCTCGTCCTCCAGGTCGCCCTCGGCAGGCGCGAGGCGATCAACGTGTACGGGGACGACTACCCGACCCCCGACGGCACCTGCGTCCGCGACTACATCCACGTCGCCGACCTCGCCGAGGCCCATCTCCTCGCCCTGGGCGCCATGACCCCCGGCGAGCACCTGATCTGCAACCTCGGCAACGGCAACGGCTTCTCCGTGCGCGAGGTCGTCGAGACCGTGCGCAAGGTGACCGGACACCCGATCCCCGAGGTCATGGCCGAGCGCCGGGCCGGCGATCCGGCCGTGCTCGTCGCCTCGGCGGAGACCGCCCACGAGCGGCTCGGCTGGAATCCGTCCCGCCCGGACCTGGCGGACATCGTGCGGGACGCGTGGGCGTTCACGAGGGAGAGGGAGCAGCGAGGCGCATGAGCGTACTGGCGGAGTTCGAGGCGCTGTACGGGGTGGAGCCGGAAGGTATCTGGGCCGCCCCCGGGCGGGTGAACCTCATCGGTGAGTACACCGACTTCAACGACGGTTTCGTCATGCCGCTGGCCCTGCCGCACACGGCGGTCGCCGCCGTCGCCCGGCGTACGGACGGCATCCTTCGGGTCCACTCCGCGGACGTCGAGGGCGGAGTCGTCCGGCTCGACGTCGCGTCGCTGGAGCCGCTCTCGGGCACCGACTGGGCCGCGTACCCGGCCGGTGTCGTCTGGGCCCTGCGCGAGGCCGGCCACCCGATCACGGGCGCGGACATCCATCTCACCTCGACCGTGCCGACCGGGGCCGGGCTCTCGTCCTCCGCCGCCCTGGAGGTCGTCACCGCGCTCGCCCTGAACGACCTGTTCGGGCTCGGCCTGAGCCGCCCCGAGCTCGCCGTCCTCGCCCAGCGCGCGGAGAACGCCTTCGTCGGCGTCCCCTGCGGGGTGATGGACCAGATGGCGTCCGCGTGCACGGTCGAGGGGCACGCCCTCTTCCTCGACACCCGCGATCTCTCGTACCGTCAGGTGCCGTTCGACCTCGCCGCGCAGGGGCTGCGGCTCCTGGTGGTGGACACCCGGGTGAAGCACGCGCTCGGCGACGGCGCGTACGCGGAGCGGCGCGCTGGGTGTGAAGCCGGTGCGCGGGCGCTCGGGGTACGCACACTGCGCGAAGTCCCGTACGCGCAACTGCCCGACGCCCTCGCACGTTTGAGTGGCGAACCGGAGTCCGTGCGACGCTGTGTCAGGCACGTGGTCTCGGACAACCACCGGGTCGAGCGGACCATCGCCCTCCTCGACGCCGGGGACACGGCGGCGGTCGGCCCGGTCCTCACCGAGGGCCACGCCTCGCTCCGGGACGATCTGCGGGTCTCCTGCGCCGAGTTGGACCTCGCGGTCGAGGCGGCGAACGCGGCCGGCGCGCTCGGTGCGCGGATGACGGGCGGCGGTTTCGGCGGCTCGGCGATCGTGCTCGTGGCGGAGCGGGACGCGGACGCGGTGGCCGCCGCGGTCGAGAAGGCCTTCGCCGAGGCCGGGTTCACCGCCCCGCGGATCTTCCCCGCCGTGCCCTCGGCGGGTGCCCGGCGCCAGTGAGGATGCCGAACGTCCCCCCGGAATTGTCGACTTCTGTCGCGAACCGACACATGCGGCCCAGCAGTACCCACCGTGTTCGGCCAGTTCCGCAAATCGCCTTCCATGGTGGGCCCTCGCCCGTACTCTGATGCACAGCACCGGTGGGGGCCGGTGCTGATCAGGGGGCGAGAGCCAGTCGGGTACGGCGCCCGGGACGGGGTAACAGTCATGCACGGCGGCGGCCGTGCGATCGACGGACCCGTCCCCGGCGCCGTACCCGCGCCGGTCCGTTCCTCGACACTTGGGGGTGTCCGTGGGTCGTATCCGGGTCCTTGTGGTGGACGACCACCGCATCTTCGCCGAGTCGCTGGCCGCCGCCCTCGCGGCGGAGCCCGACGTCGACGTCTCCGCCGCGGGCAGTGGCCCGGCCGCGCTGCGCTGCCTGGAGCGCGCGGCCGCCGAGGGGCGCCGGTACGACGTGATGCTGGCCGACGCCGACCTGGGCACGGTGACCGGGCCGGCGGCGTCGGTGGCGGTCGCCCGGGTCGTACCGGACACCGGAGAGGGCGTCGTCGACGGCATCTCGCTGGTCGCCGGGGTCCGCTCGCTCCAGCCCGCCGTCCGTACCGTCGTCCTCGCCGAGAAGGACGATCCGCACCGGGCCGCGCTCGCGCTGCAGGCCGGGGCCTCGGGCTGGGTGGCCAAGGACTGCTCGTTGCAGCGGCTGCTCGCCGTGATCCGGGGGGTCCTGCGCGACGAGACGCATCTGCCGCCCGCGCTTCTCACCGGCGTCCTGCGGGAGTTGACGGCCGCCCGCAAGCACCGCACCGAGAGCGAACGGCTCGTGGAGTCGCTGACCCCGCGCGAGCGGGAGGTGCTGCGCTGCATGGTGGCGGGCCTGGGCCGCAAGGCGGTCGCCGAGCGGCTGTTCCTGTCCCCGCACACCGTCCGTACGCATATGCAGAACGTGCTCGGGAAGCTGGGCGTCCACTCCACTCTGGCCGCGGTCGCGCTGGCGCGCAGGGCCGGGGTCGGCCCGGCCGAGCTAGCCGGGGATGTTGTCGAACGGGGCGGTCAGCTGGCGTAGTAGACCGGCCAGTTCGCCGCGCTGGCCGCGGGAGAGCTGGGCCAGGATGGCCCGCTCCTGGGCGAGCAGTCCGGCGAGCGCCTGGTCGGCCCGGTCGCGGCCCTCGGGGGTGAGGCGGACCAGGACCCCGCGCCGGTCGCTGGGGTCGGGGAGCCGCTCGACCAGGCCCTTCTTGGTGAGCCTGTCGATGCGGTTGGTCATGGTGCCCGAGGTGACCAGTGTCTGGGTGAGGAGCTGGCCGGGGGAGAGCTGGTACGGGACGCCGGCCCGGCGCAGTGACGTGAGGACGTCGAACTCCCAGGGCTCCAGCTGGTGCTCGGCGAAGGCGAGCCGACGGGCGCGGTCGAGGTGGCGGGCGAGCCGTGAGACGCGGCTCAGCACCTCGAGCGGTTCCACGTCGAGGTCCGGGCGCTCTCGGCGCCATGCAGCGACCAACCGGTCGACCTCGTCCTCCATGACGATCAGTGTAGAGGGTCTGTTGACATAAAGTCTCTTGACGTCAAGATATAGTCGGCTGGACTATGGGGAAGGACCGGGCCGGAACCTTGTTCCGCTTCGGCAGCTCGTTCCAGCAAGGGGGCTCGAACATGCATTCCGCACCATCGTCCGCATCCGTCTCACCGACGTGGGATCCGCAGCAGTACCTCCGCCACTCCGGCCACCGCACGCGCCCGTTTCTCGATCTGCTCGCCCGAATAGAGCATCTCCCCACCCAAGACCGCCCCGCCCGGATCGCCGATCTGGGCTGTGGCCCGGGCAATGTGACCGTCCAGCTCGCCGACCGCTGGCCCGACGCCCACATCACCGGCTTCGACCTCTCGCCCGACATGCTGGAACGAGCGGAGAAGGACTGGGCCGGCACGACCGCGGGCGGCGGCTGGATCGACTTCCGGCCGGCCGACGCCGCGCACTGGACCCCCGAAGAGCCCTACGACCTGATCGTCTCCAACGCCGCACTCCAGTGGGTCCCGAACCATCCCGAGTCCTTCGCCCCCTGGATCGACGGCCTCAAGCCCGGCGGAACGCTCGCCTTCCAGGTCCCGGGCAATTTCGTCTCGCCCAGCCACGCCCTGCTCGGCGAGCTCTGCGACACCCCTCAATGGCGCGACCGCCTCGACGGCGAGGGCCGCCGCTTCGTCCATGTCCTCGACCCGGCCGACTACCTCAACCGCCTGGTGGACCTCGGCTGCGAGACCGATGTCTGGGAGACCACCTACTCACAGCTCCTGCAGGGCGCCGACCCGGTACTCGACTGGGTGAAGGGCACGGCACTGCGCCCCGTACTGACGGCACTGGAGGGCGACCAGGAGGCGACGGACGCCTTCCTGACCCAGTACCGCGACCTGCTGCGGGAGGCGTATCCGCCGGGGCCGCACGGCACGGTCTTCCCGTTCCGCCGCATCTTCGCGGTGGCGAGGAAGGCGCCATGACGCACGGGCGCCCCGCACCGGAGACCCGGTGCGGGGCGCCCTTCGTGCGGGGCCCGGGAGGGCGTTACGACATGGTGTTGTAGATCTTGTAGCCGTAGCCGATCTTGACCCGGGGGCTGAGCGTGCCCTGGCCGGTACCACCGAGGTAGCGGTAGAGGTCGCCCGTCGAGGTCACGCCGAGAAGGTCACCCTTGCCGTCACCGTTGAGGTCGCCCGGGGCGACCAGCTTGGTGTACGTGTTCCAGCCGGTGCCGATCTGCAGCCGGCCCTTGAACGCGTAGCCGGCCTGACCCGTGCCCGGGTACAGGTACAGCGCGCCGCCCGGGGTACGGGCCACGATGTCGCTCAGACCGTCGTTGGTGAGGTCGCCCGCACCGACGATCCGGTCGTACCCGCCCCAGCCGGCACCGATCTTGATCCGGGTCTGGAAGCCGGTGCCCGAGGGGTGGGAGCGGTACAGGTACAGGTTGCCGGAGCGGTCACGCGCCAGCAGGTCGCCCCTGCCGTCACCGCTCAGGTCACCGGGACCGAACACGTGGTTGTAGATGTCCCAGCCGGCGCCGATGTAGTCACCGTTGACCCAGAGGCGGCCGCCGTAGACCTCCGCGATCTCGGACGTGCCGTCCGCGTTGAGGTCCGAGGAGTGGATGACGGTCGTCCCGGCCCAGCCGCCGGTGTCGCTGATCTGCTCGCGGGCGGTGAGCGTGCCCGTGTACATCGTGCCGTACCAGAAGAGCGTGCCCTGGGTGTCGCGCGCCAGGACCCCGTCCTTGCCGGTGTGCGGGTTGTTGCCCGCGCCGCCGAACTGCGCGATGCCCGCCCAGTCGCCGGCCCCGCTGATCTGCTCACGGGCGTTGAAGCGGCCCGTGCCGGTGCCCGTGTACTGCCACAGCGAGCCGTCCTGGCCGCGGGCGAGCAGGTCGCCGAAGCCGTCGCCACTGAAGTCGTCGATACCGATGACCTGGTTGTACGTGTTCCAGCCGGTACCGATGTCCGTACGCGCCTTGAACGGCGCGGCCGTGTTGCCCGTGCTGCCGTAGTAGAAGAGGGCACCGGAAGGCGCGCGGGCGATGATGTCGGCCAGGCCGTCACCGTCGTTGTCGCCGAGGCCCACCAGGTGGTCGTAGACCCCCCAGCCGCCGCCGACCAGGACGCGCGCCTTGAAGGGGACGGCCGGGTTGCCCGTGGCCACGTACAGGTACAGCTCGCCGTTGGGCTGGCGGGCCAGCAGGTCCGCCTTCCCGTCGCCGCTGACGTCACCCGGCGAGAAGACCTTGTTGTAGATCGTCCAGCCGGCACCGGACCAGCGGAAGTTCCCGTAGGTGTCGGTGGCGTCCCCGTAGAGGGAGAGCGTGCCGGTCTGCGACAGCATGAGGACCTCGGGGCTGCCCGTGCCGTCCCCGTCCTGGTCGCCGATCGGGATGATGTCCTTCACCAACGTCGTGGCACCGTCGTTGCGGTAGAACGCGCCGCCCGCGGCCGTGGTCGGGACGGTGTAGACGTTGCCGTCGGCTGCGCGGAAGATCAGGTCGCTCGTGCCGTCACCGTCGAAGTCGGAACGCAGCGGCTGGGTACCGGCCACGGTCGCCCCGGCGATCCCGGCGCGAGCGCTTTCCTTCTTCGGGAGGTCCGGCTTCGCCGGCAGGGTGAAGGCGGGCTCGGTCCTCTCGGCGGTGGGACGCGGCGCCGGGTCGGCGGCCGACGCGGGAGCCGCCAGCAGCATGCCGGCGGAGAGAACAAGAGCGGTGCAGGCCGCGATACGGCGTGCACGGGTGGACTGCACAGAACGCAAGATCCCCCCCAGGGATCGGAAAAATCAACGGACCGGGTACGAGGGGTCCGCGACGCGTTCGTACGGCAGAAAACGCGTACGAACGGCGAACACCCCCCCGGATGTGGAGGGGAGCATACCGCTGTTCGACGACAGGTGATCAACGGATTTCCCCGGCAGCCGGATCCCGCCCCGGCTGCCGGGATCACGCCTTGCGGGTGGGACGGCCCCGCGGCCGGGATCACGCCTTGCGGTGCCCTATCAGCCGCGGCTTCTGCTCCAGGCCGTCCAGGCCGTGCCACGCCAGATTCACCAGGTGAGCCGCGACCTCAGCCTTCTTCGGCTTGCGCACGTCCAGCCACCACTGGCCCGTCAGCGCCACACTGCCCACCAGGGCCTGCGCGTACAGCGGGGCCAGCTTCGGGTCGAAGCCGCGGGCCTTGAACTCCAGGCCCAGGATGTCCTCGACCTGCGTGGCGATGTCGCTGATCAGCGAGGCGAAGGTGCCGGTCGACTGGGCCACCGGCGAGTCGCGGACCAGGATCCGGAAGCCGTCCGTGTACCGCTCGATGTAGTCGAGCAGCGCGAAGGCGGCCTGCTCCAGGAGCTCACGGGGATGGCCGGCGGTCAGCGCCCCGGTCACCATGTCGAGCAGCTGGCGCATCTCCCGGTCGACCACGACCGCGTACAGCCCCTCCTTGCCGCCGAAGTGCTCGTACACCACCGGCTTGGAGACCCCGGCCTTCGCCGCGATCTCCTCCACCGACGTGCCCTCGAAGCCCTTCTCGGCGAAGAGCGTCCGGCCGATGTCCAGCAGCTGCTCCCGGCGCTCCGCGCCCGTCATCCTCACCCGGCGGCCACGCCGGGGTTTGTTCTCGCTGCTGCTACTGCCGTCGATCGCCACGTTCTCCATCATGCCGCGTCGATGGGCTCGCCCCGGCGGCGGGCTTCGATCCGGGCGGCGTTCGGCCAGCGCACGTCCGACGCCCAGCCCAGCAGCTCGAACCAGCGGATCAGGCGCGCGCTGGAGTCGACCTGGCCGCGCAGCACCCCGTGCCGCGCCGAGGTCGGGTCCGCGTGGTGCAGGTTGTGCCAGGACTCGCCGCAGGACAGCACGGCCAGCCACCACACGTTGCCCGAGCGGTCACGGGACTTGAAGGGGCGCTTGCCGACCGCGTGGCAGATCGAGTTGATCGACCAGGTGACGTGGTGCAGCAGCGCGACCCGGACCAGCGAGCCCCAGAAGAACGCCGTGAACGCGCCCCACCAGGACATCGTCACCAGACCGCCGACCAGCGGCGGGATCGCCAGGGACAGGATCGTCCAGAACACGAACTGCCGCGAGATCGCCCGGATCGCCGGGTCCTTGATCAGATCCGGCGCGTACTTGTGCTGCGGCGTCTGCTCCTCGTCGAACATCCAGCCGATGTGCGCCCACCACAGGCCCTTCAGGAGCGCCGGCACGGTCTCGCCGTAGCGCCACGGCGAGTGCGGGTCGCCCTCCGCGTCGGAGAACTTGTGGTGCTTGCGATGGTCCGCCACCCACCGCACCAGCGGGCCCTCCACCGCGAGCGAGCCCATGACCGCCAGCGCGATCCGCAGCGGCCGCTTGGCCTTGAAGGAGCCGTGGGTGAAATAGCGGTGGAAGCCGATCGTGATGCCGTGGCAGCCGATGTAGTACATCGCCACCAGCAGGCCCAGATCGAGCCAGCTCACTCCCCAGCCCCAGGCCAGCGGCACCGCCGCGAGCAGCGCCAGGAAGGGCACCGTGATGAACAGCAGCAGCGTGATCTGCTCGATCGAACGCTTGTTGTCCCCGCCGAGTGTGGCGGAGGGCAGATCCTGGGCGGTGGCCGTGGGTTCGAGCACCTCGGGGCTTGAGGTCATGGGTGTCCCCTGGGGGGTGAGGGTGAGGGAAAGGAAGCCGTGGCTACGGGACCGTAACCTACGGCGACGTAAGTATGGCAGCGCAAAGGCGCGCGGCAAGAGGGCACAAGGAGGGGCGTGAGCTGCGCCGCGGAAATGGACACCTATCCTGGGGGCGTCGGACAGCGCGGTCCGCAAGCCTCCAGTACCCCTCCAGACGTGCTCAAACACTGCAAGGAGCCGCACCTGTGAGCAGTGCCGACCAGACCCCCACCGCCAGCGCCGAGCTGCGTTCCGACATCCGCCGACTGGGCGACCTGCTGGGCGAGACGCTCGTCCGGCAGGAGGGACACGAGCTTCTCGAACTCGTCGAGAAGGTCCGCCGCCTCACCCGCGAGGGCGGCGAGGCCGCCGCCGAGCTGCTCGGCGAGACCGACCTGGAGACCGCCACCAAGCTGGTGCGCGCCTTCTCCACGTACTTCCATCTGGCGAATGTCACCGAGCAGGTCCACCGCGGCCGCGAGATGCGCGAGAAGCGCGCCGCCGAGGGCGGGCTGCTGGCCCGCACCGCCGACATGCTCAAGGACGGCGACCCGCAGCACGTCCGCGAGACGGTACGGAACCTCAACGTACGGCCCGTGTTCACGGCGCACCCGACCGAGGCGGCCCGCCGCTCGGTCCTCAACAAGCTGCGCCGGATCGCCGCCCTCCTGGAGACCCCGGTCATCGAGGCCGACCGGCGCCGCCACGACCTGCGGCTCGCCGAGAACATCGACCTCGTCTGGCAGACCGACGAGCTCCGGGTGGTCCGCCCCGAGCCCGCCGACGAGGCCCGCAACGCCATCTACTACCTCGACGAGCTGCACGCCGGCGCCGTCGGCGACGTCCTGGAGGACCTCGCCGCCGAGCTGGAGCGCGTCGGCGTCGAGCTGCCCGCCGGGACCCGCCCGCTGACCTTCGGCACCTGGATCGGCGGCGACCGCGACGGCAACCCCAACGTCACCCCGCAGGTGACCTGGGACGTGCTGATCCTCCAGCACGAGCACGGCATCACCGACGCCCTCGACCTCATCGACGAGCTGCGCGGCTTCCTCTCCAACTCCATCCGCTACGCGGGGGCCACCGAGGAACTCCTCACCTCCCTCCAGCGAGACCTGGAGCGCCTGCCGGAGATCAGCCCCCGCTACAAGCGCCTCAACGCCGAGGAGCCGTACCGGCTCAAGGCCACCTGCATCCGGCAGAAGCTCGTCAACACCCGCGAGCGCCTGGCCAAGGGCACCCCGCACCAGGAGGGCCGCGACTACCTCGGCACCTCCGAGCTGGTCCACGACCTCGCCCTGATCCAGACGTCGCTGCGCGAGCACCGCGGCGCCCTGTTCGCCGACGGGCGGATGGACCGCACCATCCGCACCCTGTCCGCGTTCGGCCTCCAGCTCGCCACCATGGACGTCCGCGAGCACGCCGACGCCCACCACCACGCGCTCGGCCAGCTCTTCGACCGGCTCGGCGAGGAGTCGTGGCGGTACGCCGACATGCCCCGCGACTACCGGCAGAAGCTGCTCGCCAAGGAGCTGCGGTCGAGGAGGCCGCTCGCGCCGACGCCCGCCCCGCTGGACGCGGCCGGGGCCAAGACCCTCGGCGTGTTCGGGACGATCAAGGAGGCCTTCGAGCGCTTCGGCCCCGAGGTCATCGAGTCGTACATCATCTCGATGTGCCAGGGTGCCGACGACGTGTTCGCCGCCGCCGTCCTGGCCCGCGAGGCCGGTCTGATCGACCTGCACGCCGGCTGGGCCAAGATCGGCATCGTGCCGCTCCTGGAGACCACCGACGAGCTCAAGGCCGCCGACGTCATCCTCGACGGCATGCTCGCCGACCCCTCCTACCGGCGCCTCGTCTCGCTGCGCGGCGACGTCCAGGAGGTCATGCTCGGCTACTCCGACTCCTCCAAGTTCGGCGGCATCACCACCAGCCAGTGGGAGATCCACCGCGCCCAGCGCCGGCTGCGCGACGTCGCGCACCGGTACGGCGTACGGCTGCGGCTCTTCCACGGCCGCGGCGGCACCGTCGGCCGCGGCGGCGGCCCCTCGCACGACGCGATCCTCGCCCAGCCCTGGGGCACCCTGGAGGGCGAGATCAAGGTGACCGAGCAGGGCGAGGTCATCTCCGACAAGTACCTGATCCCGTCCCTGGCCCGGGAGAACCTCGAACTGACCGTCGCCGCCACGCTGCAGGCCTCCGCCCTGCACACCGCGCCGCGCCAGTCCGACGAGGCGCTGGCCCGCTGGGACGCGGCCATGGACACGGTCTCGGACGCCGCCCACACCGCGTACCGGCGCCTGGTCGAGGACCCGGATCTGCCCGCGTACTTCTTCGCCGCGACGCCGGTCGACCAGCTGGCCGACCTGCACCTGGGGTCCCGGCCGTCGAGGCGGCCCGACTCCGGCGCCGGTCTGGACGGACTGCGGGCCATCCCCTGGGTGTTCGGCTGGACGCAGTCCCGGCAGATCGTCCCCGGCTGGTTCGGTGTCGGCTCGGGCCTCAAGGCGCTGCGCGAGGCGGGCCTCGACGCGGTCCTCGGCGAGATGTACGAGCAGTGGCACTTCTTCCGCAACTTCCTCGCCAACGTCGAGATGACGCTCGCGAAGACGGACCTGCGGATCGCCCGCCACTACGTCGACACGCTGGTGCCGGACGAGCTGAAGCACGTCTTCGCGACCATCGAGGAGGAGCACGCGCTCACCGTCGCGGAGGTCCTGAAGGTGACGGGCGGCCGGAAGCTGCTCGACTCCAACCCGGTGCTCCAGCAGACCTTCGCCATCCGCGACGCGTACCTGGACCCGATCTCCTACCTCCAGGTCGCCCTGCTCGCCCGCCAGCGCGCGGCCGCCGAGCGCGGCGAGGACCAGGACCCGCTGCTCGCGCGGGCGCTGCTGCTGACGGTCAACGGCGTCGCGGCGGGCCTGCGCAACACCGGCTGACGCCACCCGCACACGACAGTGCCCCCGCCGGAAAGGAATCCGGCGGGGGCACTTGGCGTCACAGGGCTCAGTGCTGCTGGGCCTTGCGACGGCGCGTCACCAGGAACGCGCCGGCACCCGCGAGGGCGACGGCGGCCGCGGCGATGATGCCGACGGGGGCGCTGGAGCCCGTCTCGGCGAGGTCACCCTCGGCGTCGACCGAGGTGGAGGCGGACGGCGTCGCGCCGGCCGAGGCGGACTCGGTCGGGGAGACCGAGGACGACGGGGACGTGCTCTCCGAGGGCGACTCCGACGAGGACGGGCTCTCCTCCGGCGTCGTCTCCGTCGTCGTCGGCGTCGGGGTCGGAGTCGCCGAGGACGGGCAGGTGTGGGACAGGTTGAAGAACTTGGCCTCACCGTCGATCTCGGCGGTCGCGGCCGTCAGCTCCGCGCCCGGGGCCGAGGCCACGTACGCGTGCTTGCCCTCGGGGTTGCCGAAGGAGCTGAAGTCCGTGATGACGAGCGGGGTGCCGTTGTCGAACGTGACCGTCAGCTTGGTGAAGTCGGCGTCCTTGCCGGGCAGGACGAAGTGCCAGCCATCCTTGTCGTCAGGGATGCCCGGGCACTCCTCATTGCCCTCGTTCTCGAACTCCGCCGCCGTCAGCGGGAGGTCCTTCTCGTGGTGGAAGGGCACCTCCGCCGCCGAAGCGGCGGGGGCCAGCACCAGGGAGCCCGCCATGGCGGCGACCAGCGCGCCGGCGGAAATCAGGGATCGTCGCATGTGCAGTCGTCCATCTGGGAGATGAGAGGGTTGCCGTGGGAGGTGGCGGGGGCAGCCTATCCGCACACTTAAGTCACCCTTAACCCAAGGGTTCATAACAATCCCGTCAGATCCCGCCCACATGTCGGGAATCTGTCAGAGTGCGAAGAATGCTCCCAGGAGCAGCGCCCCGCCCACGGCCGCCGCCACCCACGCCGTCCGCGTCAGCCGCAGCCCGCCCCCGACGACGAGCGCGGCCAGCAACAGCGCCCCGCCCAGCGGCAGCCAGGCGTGGAAGCCGCCGCCCCAGCCCGCCCGTACCGCCTCGTCGGTCCCCGGCTTCACCACCACCGCCAGCGTCTGGCCCTTGTCGGCCGCCACCGAGCGCTCGATGGTCAGGGTCCGTTGCGGGGAGGCCGGGTCCTCCGGTACGTAACGGCCACTGCACGTCTCGTCGTTGCAGCCCGTCACGGTCAGCGTGCCGTGCTCGCGGCCCTTGGACAGCAGGACGTGCTGCGCCGAGCCCCAGGACGACCAGGCGCCCGCGACCACGAGCAGCAGGGCGACCAGGACCATGGCGGCGTTACGGGCGTGCGTCATGGTCCGCGATCGTACAGTCGTACGGAGCCGGCGCTCCCGGCGTCAGGAGTTGTACGCCGACTGCGCGCGCTCCAGACCCTCCGCCACCAGGCACTCGACGGAGTCCGCCGCCCGGTCCACGAAGTAGTCGAGCTCCTTGCGCTCCGTCGAGGAGAAGTCCTTCAGGACGAAGTCGGCGACCTGCATCCGGCCCGGCGGGCGGCCGATGCCGAACCGCACCCGGTGGTAGTCCGCGCCCATCGCCTTCGTCATCGACTTCAGGCCGTTGTGGCCGTTGTCGCCGCCCCCGAGCTTCAGGCGCAGCATCCCGTAGTCGATGTCCAGCTCGTCGTGGATCGCCACGACGTGCGCCGTCGGCACCTTGTAGAAGTCGCGCAGCGCCGTGACCGGACCGCCCGAGAGGTTCATGTAGGACATCGGCTTCGCGAGGATCACCCGGCGGTTGGCGGGCCCGGGCGGGCCCATACGGCCCTCCACGACCTGCGCCTGCGCCTTCTGCGCCCGCTTGAACTTCCCGCCGATGCGGTCGGCGAGCAGGTCCACGACCATGAAGCCGACGTTGTGGCGGTTGGCGGCGTACTCGGGGCCGGGGTTGCCGAGGCCGACGATCAGCCAGGGGGCGTTCGCGTCGTCCGTCATGTCCGTCTCGTCTCCTCGTGTGCGTACCGGCAGGTGTACAGAAGAAACGGGGTGGCGGGCCGTCGCGGCCCGTCACCCCGTCACGTCAAGCAGAGCCTACGGCTCAGGCCTCGGCGCCCTCGGCGGCCTCGCCCTCGGCGGCCTCGGCGGCCGGCTCCTCGGCCTGCGCGGCCAGGATCTGGACGGCGACGGCGTCGGCGTCGGTCACCAGGGTCGTGCCCTTCGGCAGCGCGATGTCCTTGGCGAGGATGGAGGCACCGGCCTCCAGGCCCTCGATGGAGACCGTGACGGACTCGGGGATGTGGGTGGCCTCGGCCTCGACGGAGAGCGTGTTCAGCACGTGCTCCACCAGGAACGTGCCCGGGGCCAGCTCACCCTCGGTCTCGATGACGACCTCGACGGTGACCTTCTCGCCGCGCTTCACGAGGAGCAGGTCGACGTGCTCGATGAAGCCCTTCAGCGGGTCGCGCTGCACGGCCTTCGGGATCGCGAGCTCGTTCTTGCCCTCGAGCTCCAGGGACAGCAGGACGTTCGGGGTACGCAGGGCGAGCAGCAGGTCGTGGCCCGGCAGGGTGACGTGGACCGGGTCGGTGCCGTGGCCGTAGAGAACGCCGGGGACCCTGCCCTCGCGGCGGACGCGGCGCGCCGCACCCTTGCCGAACTCGGTACGGGTCTCGGTGGCGAGCTTCACCTCGGACATGTGCACTCCTCGTAGATGGTGACGAATGTGGCTGTCACCCGGCCACGACTGGCGATGGCCTGCTACGAAGAGCGCGTCGATAACGGACCGCCGTACCTCTGGTACGGCCTCCCTCGCCGAGCAACTACGGCAGTCTACCCGCCGCCGGCCGCGCCACCCAATTGGATCACCCGGGCCCCGGGCCGGCCAGCTCCGCCAGCATGTCCCGGATCACCGGGCCCGCCGACCCCGAGCCGCTCTCCGCCCCCTCCACGACGCACGCGATCGCGATCTCGCCGTCGTGCGCGACCAGCCAGCCGTTGTTGTTCCCGTCCTCCGTCACCTCGGCCGTACCCGTCTTCGCGCCGACCTCGCCCCCCAGCCCGGCCAGCACCTTCGCCGAACCGTCCGTGACCGTGTCCCGCATCAGCGAGCGCAGCTGCCCCACCACCCGCTCCGGCAGCTCCTTCGTCTCGATCCGCTCCTGTCGCGTGCCCCTGACGAGGAGAGGCTGGCGGAACGTCCCCGAGACCGCCGTCGCCGTCACGGACGCCATCGTCAGCGGGTTCGTCCGCAGCCGGCCCTGCCCGAACAGCGCCGCCGCCTTCTCCGTCTCGTCCTGCGGCACCGGCACCTTCGCGTCCACCGAACCCACCCCGGTCTTCCACTCCGGCCCGCCGATCCCGAAGAACTCCTTCGCGAACGCCGTCACCTCGCCGTTGCCGAGCTTCCCCCGCAGCGCCACGAACGCCGTGTTGCAGGAGTGGATGAAGTCCTCCCGGAACGTCGCCCCCTTGATCTCGGACGTCTCCACGTTGTGGAACTGCTTCCCGACGGTCAGGTACTTCGGGCAGTCCACGACCGTCGACGGCGTCACGGCCCCCTTCTCCAGGAGCGCCGCGCTCGTCAGCACCTTCCACGTCGAACCCGGCGCGTACGTCCCCTGGAACGCCCGGTTGAAGCCGCCGGCCGGGCCGTTGGCGACCGCCACCACCTCGCCCGAGTCGATCCGCAGCGCCACCAGACCCGCGTTACGGCCCTCCGTGTGCCGGGCCAGCGCCTTCTCCGCCGCCCGCTGCGCCCGCGCGTCGATCGTCGTCCGCAGCGGACCGCCGCCCTCGCCCGCCGCCGGGCCGAACCGCACCGCCGTCGACCGCACCTCGCCGGTGATCCGGTCCACCACCTGCACCTCGCCCCGCGGCTTCCCGCCGCCCAGGCCGAGGACCGCCGCGAGCGACGGGTGCGCGGACGCCGAGATCGCCTTCCCGTCGCGGTCCACGGCCGCCAGCTCCGCCGACTCCTCCTCCACCAGCTTGAACTTCTGCTTGTCCGTCAACTGCGGGTGGATCAGCGGCAGTTCCCACCGCACCCGCCACCCCGCGTCCGTACGGGACACGCCGAGCTCCGACCCGTACGACCAGGTGCCCAGACCCGCCACCGGCATCTTCGCCGTGTACGGGACGGTGGCACCGCTCTCGCCCTCCGCGCGGGCCGCACCCGCCGTCAGGACCGGCTTCGCGATCTCCAGGCCCGCCGTGAAGTTCCGCAGCGTCAGCTCGGCCTTGGCGGGCGAGTCCGTCAGCCGCGCCGCCCCCGCCAGATCACCGGCCGCCCAGCTCCGCAGAAACGTTTGCGCGGTCCGTACGGCCTCCGGATCCGCCACCGCGGGGGCGTCGCCGCCCTTCGTGAACGGCCCGTACATCACAGCCCAGCCGGCGGCCCCCGCCACCAGCGCACCCGTCACCGCCACCGCCGGCCAACGTCGGCGCCGTCTCACCCGATGAGTCGTCATGCCGGTCAGCGAAACAGACACCACGGCCCCCGGTCCAAGACCTTTATCGCCATGGAAGGCATAGCCGATTGCCTATCCTTGCCGGTCATGGACCTGCTGCTGCATCTGCGGTACTTCCGGACCGTTGCCGAGGAACAGCACTTCGGGCGCGCCGCGGAGCGCCTGCGCATGGCCCAGCCCTCCCTCTCCCAGCGCATCCAGCGCCTCGAACGCGAACTCGGCGTCCGGCTCCTCGACCGCTCCAGCCGCGGCACCACCCTCACCCCCGCCGGCCGCCTCGTCCTCGCCGAGGCCGAACACCTCCTCGCCGCCGCCGACCGGCTCAGCGCCACCGTCGCCCGCGTCCACAGCGGCCGGGCCGGCACCCTGCGCGCCGCCGTCCCGCCCCGCCTCGGCGGCGCCGCCGTCGGCGCCCTGCTCATCGCCTTCCGGGAACGCTCCCCGGGCGGCGACCTCGACCTGCGGGAACTCTCCACCGCCGAACAGACCGCCGAACTCGCCGCCGGCACCCTCGACGCCGGCATCGTCCGCCACCCCTGCCCCGCCCCAGGACTCGCCTTCGGCCCCGTCCTGCACCAGCCCCTCGGCGTCCTCCTCGCCGCCACCGACCCCCTCGCCGCGCTCCCCGAAGTCCCCACCGCCGCCCTCACCGGCCGCGACCTCGTCCTCTTCCCGCGCACCGAGGCCCCCGCCCTGCACGACGAGACCCTCACCGCCTGCGCCCGCCACGGCTGCACCCCCGGCACCGTCCACGAGGCCACCGGCCCCGACTTCACCCGCGGACTCGTCCTCTCCGGCGGCGCCATCGCCCTCGAACCGCACGCCCCGTCCGAACCCGGCACCGTCTGGCGCCCCCTGCGCGGCACCCCCGTCACCTGGCGCACCTCCGCCGCCTGGCCCAGCGGCCGGGACGGGCCCGCCGTACGGCTCTTCGCCGAGACCGCCCACGAGACACTCCGCGACCACGCGGGCATGCTCACCGCCCCGTCGGCCCGGATCGTCCACCCCCGCCCCGCATCGGAGTTCCCCCTGTGACCGCCGCGCCCCACGCCGTCCGTACGCGTATCACCGCGGCCTTCACCGACGCGGGCGTCACCGGACAGCTGCACGCCACCGACATCGACACCGATGCCGCCATCGGCGTCGGCTCCGACGTGACCGTGCCCACCGCAAGCGTCCACAAGCTGTGCCTGATCGCCACCCTCTACCGGGAGGCCTCGCTCGGCCGGCTCGACCTGCGCCGACCCGTCGACATCCCCGCCGAAGGCCGCTCGCCCGGCGCCACCGGCCTCGCCGTGATGCGCGACGCCGCACGCCTCTCGCTGCGCGACCTCGCCACCCTCACCGTCGCCGTCAGCGACAACACGGCCGCCGACCTGCTCTGGGACGCCGTCGGCCTGGACACCGTCAACCGCTGCATGACCGATCTCGGCCTCACCCGTACCGTCGCCGTCCAGACCATGCGCGAGCTGTACGCCACGATGCGCGAGGACGCGGCCGGCTCACCGGCCGCCCTCACCGACCCCGCCGTCGTCGCCCGCCTGCGCGCCCTCGACCCGGCCCTCACCAACCGCTCCACCCCCCGGGAGACCGCCCGCCTGCTCGCCGCGATCTGGCGCGACGAGGTGTGCGCGGGGGAACGGGCCGCGCAGTACGGGCAGGAGCTGCGCGAGGTCCTCGGGCTCCAGGCCTGGAGCCACCGCCTCGCCGCCGGATTCCCCTTCGACGACGTCCGCGTCAGCGGCAAGACCGGCTCGCTGCCCACGCTGCGCCACGAGGCCGGAGTCGTCGAGTACCCCGACGGCGGCCGGTACGCCGTGGCCGTCTTCACCCGGGCCGCCGCGACGACGGTCACGCTCCCGGCGGCGGACGCCGTGATCGGCCGGGCGGCACGGATCGCGGTGGACGCGCTGCGGGCGGCGGCGGCCTGAGACGCGGGGCCGGATCCTCCGGACGGGGTCCTCCCGCCGGCCCCATCCCATGCGTCATAAGAGCGGCATAAGAACTGATCCCGCGTTGAATCCGGGCGTTCCAGGGAGAACCACCTCGCGGGCGTCAACGAGGACGCCACCTCGCGACGGAGGAGACATGCTCAAGGGAACCGGCCGAACCGGCCACCTGGTCCGCGCACTCGCGCTCTTCTCGACCGCCGTGGTGATACTCGCCGCACCCCCCGCGTTCGCGCAGGAAGGACCCACCGTGCCCCGCTCGGCGGCGGAGAACCCGGACCTGTGGTTCGTCGAACTCCAGAGCCCGCCGACGACGGACGGCACCAGCATCAACACCACCAGGCGCGAGAAGGCCGCCTTCCGCGCGGAGGCACGCAGGAGAGGCCTCGACTACAGCGAGCGCCGCGCCTTCGACACCCTCTGGAACGGGCTCTCCATCAGGCTCGCCGCCTCCCAGCTCGACACACTCACACAGGTGCCCGGCGTGAAGGCGGTCCACCCCGTCGACACCGTCGCGCTCCCCCCGAGGGACGACGTCGCCGACCCCCAGCTCGCCACCGCGACAGCGATGACCGGGGCGGACGTCGCACAGAACGAACTCGGACTCAGCGGCACCGGTGTGAACGTCGGCGTCATCGACACCGGCCTCGACTACGACCACCCGGACCTCGGCGGCTGCTTCGGCCCCGGCTGCCGCGTCGAAGGCGGCTACGACTTCACCGGCGACGACTTCACCGGCTCGCAGACGCCCCCGGTCCCCGACGAGGACCCGGACGACTGCAACGGGCACGGCACCCACGTGGCCGGCAACATCGGGGCGAACGGCCAGGTCACCGGCGTCGCACCCGGCGTCGCCTTCACCGCCTACAAGGTCTTCGGCTGCGAGGGGCAGACGACCGCCGACATCATGCTCCAGGCCATGGAGCGCGCCCTCGCCGACCAGGTGGACGTCGTCAACATGTCCATCGGCGCCCCCTTCGCCTGGCCCCAGTACCCCACCGCCCAGGGAGCCGACCGACTCGTCCGCAGGGGCATCCCCGTCGTCGCGTCCATCGGGAACAGAGGCGAGGACGGCCTCTACTCCAGCAGCGCCCCCGGCGTCGCAGACCAGGCCATCGGCGTCGCCTCCTACGACAACACCCACACCAACCTGCCGGTGTTCACCATCACCCCGGACGGCACCAAGATCGGATACATCAGCGCCGAAGGAGCCCCCCCACCCCCCACCAGCGGCAGCTTCCCCATGGCCCGCACCGGCACACCCACGTCCACCAACGACGCCTGCGACCCCCTGCCGGCCGACAGCCTGACCGGCCAGGTCGCCCTCATCCGGCGCGGCGCCTGCGGCTTCCACACCAAAGCCAGGAACGCCGAGCTCGCCGGAGCGGCCGGAGCCGTGATCTACAACAACGTGCCAGGGCGATTCGGCGCGAGCCTCAGCGGCGAGCCCGCCGTCACCATCCCCGTCGTCACCGTCTCCGACACCGAAGGCGTCCTCATCGACGGCCGGCTGGCCGACGGGCCCGTCACCATGACCTGGACCGCGGACACCGAAGCCTTCCCCAACGCCACCGGCAACCAGATCTCGGACTTCAGCTCCTACGGCCCCGGCCCCGACCTCACACTCAAGCCCGACCTCGGCGCCCCCGGCGGCTTCATCCGCTCCACCTACCCCCTGGAACAAGGCGGATACGCGACGCTCAGCGGCACCTCCATGGCGTCCCCGCACGTCGCCGGCGCGGTCGCGCTGCTCCTGGAAAGAAGACCCAACACGCCCGCGAACGCCGTGCGCACGATCTTCCAGAACACCGCCGACCCGAAGCCGCCGTCCGACGACCCCGGCGCCCTCGACAACGTGCACCGGCAGGGCGGCGGCATGCTCGACATCCCCGGCGCGGTCCTCGCGGAGGCGACAGTCGAGCCCAGCAAGCTCTCGCTCGGCGAGAGCCAGGCGGGACCGGCGACGCGGACCCTCACGATCAGGAACCGCAGCAACGCGCCGAAGACGTACCAGCTCACACACGCGGCAGCACGCGCCACCGGACCGGACACCCTCAACGTCACCCACCACGACGCACCGGCGACCGTCGCCTTCACCTCGGCCGGGAACCCCGTCACGGACGTGACCGTGCCCGGCGGCGGCACCGCGACGATCAACGCCACCATCACGGCACCCGCGTCGCTCGCGGACCGCGGACTCTACGGCGGCTATCTGACCCTGACCAACACCCAGGCGCCCGCCGAGGTCTACCGCGTCCCCTACACCGGCTTCAAGGGCGACTACCAGTCGATCCCGGTCCTGACCCCGACGGTCAACGGGTTCCCCTGGCTCGCACGATGGCAAGGCGACGATTTCTACAAGGTGCCGCCGGCCTCCTCGACCTTCTCCCTGACCGGCGAGACCAACGTCCCGTACGTGCTCGCCCACGTCGACCACCCCGTGCGCCGCCTGCGCATCGAGGTCTTCGACGCCGCCACCGGCCGGCCCTGGCACACGGCGGTCGACATCCAGTACCTCGAGCGCAACGCCACGCCCAGGAACTTCTACTACTTCTCCTTCAACGGCGAGACGAGGAGAGGGAACAGGACGTACACCGTGCCCGACGGGCAGTACGTACTGAGGCTCACGGTCGTCAAGGCGCTCGGCACCGAACCGGCCGACACCGAGACCTGGACGTCACCCCCGTTCACCATCGACCGCCCGTAGAAGACGCGAAAGGGCCGCCTCCCCGAAGGGGAAGCGGCCCTTTCTCATGCGTACGGGCGGGGCGTACGGGTCTGCCTACTGCTCCTCGAAGAGGCTCGTCACCGAGCCGTCCTCGAACACCTCGCGCACCGCGCGGGCGATCGTCGGAGCGATCGACAGGACCGTGATCTTGTCGAGGTCCAGGGAACCCGGCACCGGGAGCGTGTCCGTGAACACGAACTCGCTCACCTTGGAGTTCTTCAGACGGTCCGCGGCCGGGCCCGACAGGATGCCGTGCGTGGCCGTCACGATGACGTCCTCGGCACCGTGCGCGAAGAGCGCGTCGGCGGCGGCGCAGATCGTGCCACCGGTGTCGACCATGTCGTCGACCAGGACACAGACGCGGCCCTTGACGTCACCGACGACCTCGTGGACGGTCACCTGGTTGGCGACGTCCTTGTCACGGCGCTTGTGCACGATCGCCAGCGGCGCGTCCAGACGGTCGCACCAGCGGTCGGCGACACGCACACGACCGGCGTCCGGGGAGACGATCGTCAGCTTCTCGCGGTCGACCTTGCCACCCACGTAGTCGGCGAGCACCGGCAGCGCGGACAGGTGGTCCACCGGACCGTCGAAGAAGCCCTGGATCTGGTCCGTGTGCAGGTCGACCGTGAGGATGCGGTCGGCACCCGCGGTCTTCAGCAGGTCCGCGACCAGACGGGCCGAGATCGGCTCACGACCGCGGTGCTTCTTGTCCTGACGGGCGTAGCCGTACGACGGGATGATCACGGTGATGCTCCGAGCGGAGGCCCGCTTCAGAGCATCGATCATGATCAGCTGCTCCATGATCCACTTGTTGATCGGAGCCGTGTGGCTCTGGATCAGGAAGCAGTCCGCGCCACGCGCCGACTCCTGGAAGCGGACGTAGATCTCACCGTTGGCGAAGTCGAAAGCCTTGGTCGGCACGAGACCGACACCCAGCTGGTGCGCGACCTCCTCGGCCAGCTCGGGGTGGGCGCGGCCGGAGAAGAGCATCAGCTTCTTCTCGCCGGTCGTCTTGATCCCGGTCACAGCACTGTCTCCTCAGACGTGTTCTCTGGCCGCGAATCCCGCGCTCCCGTGCGCGTGTGCGAGCCAGCCGAATTTGTGTGCACGTATCACGGTACGCCGAGTTCGACGTACCCGTTTCCGGTCAGCTTTCCCCGGCGGGCCCCTCCGTGACCGCCTGAGCGGCCTGCGCGGCAGCGCTTCCGGGCCGCTTCCGGGCCACCCAACCCTCGATATTCCGCTGCTGGCCCCGGGCGACGGCGAGCGAACCGGCCGGTACGTCCTTGGTGATGACGGACCCGGCGGCGGTGTACGCACCGTCCCCGATGGTGATGGGTGCCACAAACATGTTGTCCGACCCGGTCCGGCAGTGCGACCCGATCGTGGTGTGGTGCTTGGCCTCGCCGTCGTAGTTCACGAAGACGCTCGCGGCGCCGATGTTCGTGTACTCGCCGATCGTGGCGTCGCCCACGTAGGAGAGGTGCGGGACCTTCGTGCCCTCGCCGATGGTCGCGTTCTTCATCTCCACGTACGTGCCCGCCTTGGCCTTCAGACCGAGGTTCGTGCCCGGACGGAGGTACGCGAACGGCCCCACGGAGGCGCTCTCGCCGATCACGGCGGAGTCGGCGACCGTGTTGTCCACCCGGGCGCCCTTGCCGACCGTGGTGTCCTTCAGGCGCGTGTTCGGGCCGACCTCGGCGTCCTCGCCGATGTGGGTGGCGCCGAGCAGCTGCGTACCGGGGTGGATGACGGCGTCCGGCTCGAAGGTCACCGTGACGTCGACGAGGACGGAGGACGGGTCGACGACCGTGACACCGGCCGTCATGGCCCGCTCGAGCAGACGCTGGTTGAGCAGGGTGCGGGCCTCGGCGAGCTGGATCCGGTTGTTGATCCCGAGGATCTCGCGGTGGTCGCCGGCGACCGATGCGCCGACCCGGTGACCGGCCTCGCGCAGGATGGACAGCACGTCGGTGAGGTACTCCTCGCCCTGGCTGTTGTCCGTGCGCACCTTGCCGAGCGCGTCGGCGAGCAGCCGGCCGTCGAAGGCGAAGACGCCGGAGTTGATCTCCCGGATCGCCCACTGCTCGTCCGTCGCGTCCTTGTGCTCGACGATCGCGGTGACGGCGCCGGTGGCGGCGTCGCGCACGATCCGCCCGTAGCCGGTGGAGTCCGGGACCTCGGCGGTCAGCACGGTGACGGCGTTGCCGTCGGCCGCGTGGGTGGCGGCCAGGGCCTTGAGGGTCTCCCCGGAGAGCAGGGGCGTGTCGCCACAGACGACGACGACCGTGCCGTCGGGCGCCTGACCGAGCTCCTCGAGCCCCATGCGGACCGCGTGACCGGTGCCGTTCTGCTCGTGCTGCACGGCGGTACGGGTGCCGGCGTAGTGCGCGTCCAGATGCGCGGTGACCTGCTCACGGGCGTGCCCGACGATCACGACGAGCTGCTCGGGCTCCAGCTCGCGCGCGGCGGACACGACGTGCCCGACGAGGGAGCGTCCGGCGATTTCGTGCAGGACCTTGGGGGTCTTCGACTTCATGCGGGTGCCCTCACCCGCTGCGAGGACGACGACGGCGGCCGGGCGGTTGGCGCTCACGGGAATGCCCTTCGGCTTCGGGTGGTGGACATCCGCAGGATACCGGGGGGTCCAGGTCCGGAAATGAGTGCGGGTCCCGACCGAGTGGTCGGGACCCGAACTGAGCATGGCCGCTCCCGGGGGAGGACTCGAACCCCCATGATCAGAGCCAAAATCTGACGTCTTGCCCTTAGACGACCCGGGATGGACCGCTATGTCCGATTCTTGGGAACCGGTGCGGATGCCGCCCCTACTATGCCGTACCAGGCCCCCTCGATGCGACGGTACAGATCGGCGCTTTGGCGAATGTGGATCACAAGGCATCCGTGGTACTCGTCGCCCACGTTCTTGCGGACGGTCTTGGGGTTGTGGCGTTTGAGGGTCGTCTTGCCAAAGCTCTCGATGTCGGCGCCGACGATCTCGGCCCAGTGCCGCTCGGCCGCCGCGGCGTCGGCGCTCTCGTGGATCATGACGTGGTAGGTGTGCCGCGCCCTCTCGACGCCGAGAAGGTCGAGCCACGCGACGAAGATCTGGATCATGCCTGGGTCGCTGTTGACGAACGCCACCCTCTCGCGGCGGGCGTGGGGCTTGTCCTTGGTCCCCTCGGCCCAGTACAGGGCTACGCCCAGGAGGAACAGCTCGCGTTCCGACATCGCGCCGACCTCGCTCGCGGCTGCCTGCTTGGCTCGCCGGCGCTCCTCCTCGCGACGCTGGAGTGTGACCTCCCACCCCCGCCTGGCGATCGCCGACGCCTCCTCGCGGGTGCGCTTGCGCTCCGGTTTCGGGAGGTCGCGTACCCAGAGCGAGATCGAGCTCTTCGAGCAGCCAAGCTCCAGCTGGATCTGGTCGTACGTCCTGCCCTCCCGGCGGAGCTCGCGGGCTCGGTCCCGGAGGTCGTCCTTCGCGTTCGGGCGCTTGGTCCACTCCGGTGGGGGTTCCCCCTTCACCAGTCGGTGGAGGATGTCGTTGTTGCCGATCTTCAGGCGGTCTCGGATCTGGCGCAGGCTGAGGCCCTCGCGGCGTAACGCGATCGCCTGCTCGCGCAGGATCTCGAAGTCCGCGTACTTGCTCGTGGCGGATGTCATACGAACACCATGCGTCCGGAATGCGGACATCCGGGTCGAAAACCTGGGCGATTCAGTAGTTCGAGGGACAGGTGTGTGTGCGTGGTTGACGCGCGTCATCCCCTCGTCGTGCGGTCGCCGGAAAATGACTCGCGCCCGCCCGTAGGCTGGTCGCCATGACCACAATGGGGGCGCACCAGGACGAGGCGGCCACGGCTGCCGCCCGTGGCTGGTGGTGGTGGGGGAGACGGCGTAGTGCGGTGCTCGACGGCGGGCTGGCCGTCGTGTCGGCGCTCGAGTGCGGGCTGGAAGGGATCGGCTTCGCCGGGGACGCGGGGCTGCCGGTGCCCGTCGGGGTGCTGTTCGGGCTGATCGTCGGGTCCGTCCTGCTCGTGCGGCGCCGGTGGCCGATCGCCGTCGTCCTCGTCTCGATCGCCGTCACGCCCGCCGAGATGGGCTACCTGATGGGGATCGTCGGGCTCTACACGCTCGCCGCCTCCGAGGTGCCCCGCCGGATCACGGCCGCGCTGGCCGGTATGTCGACGGTCGCCGTGTTCATCGTGACGGTGGTACGGCTCCGCCAGGACGTCGCCCAGGCCGACGTCGACCAGCAGGACTTCGACCCCAGCGGCTGGTACGTCCCCGTCGTCTCCCTCTTCATGACCCTGGGGCTCAACGCGCCCCCCGTCCTCTTCGGCCTCTACATAGGGGCGCGGCGCCGGCTCATGGAGAGCCTGCGGGAGCGTGCCGACAGCCTGGAGCAGGAGCTGTCGCTGCTGGCCGACCGGGCCGAGCAGCGGGCCCAGTGGGCGCGGCAGGAGGAGCGGACGCGGATCGCGCGGGAGATGCACGACGTGGTCGCGCACCGGGTGTCGCTGATGGTGGTGCACGCGGCGGCGCTGCAGGCGGTCGCGTTGAAGGACCCGCAGAAGGCGGTGAAGAACGCGGCGCTGGTCGGCGACATGGGCCGCCAGGCGCTGACGGAGCTGCGCGAGATGCTGGGCGTGCTGCGCGAGGACGCCGCCCCGTCTCCGGCGTCCTCGGTGTCCTCGGCGTCTCCGGTTCCGCTGGCCGCGGTCGGCCGGGCGGCGGCGGCCGCCGCCGAGGCCGCCTCGGAGGACGGGCCCTGCCTGGACGCTCTGGAGAAGCTGGTCGAGCAGTCCCGGCAGGCCGGCGTGGTCGTCGAGCTGACCGTGCTCGGCGAGGCGCGGGCGTACGCCGCGGAGGTCGAGCAGACCGCGTACCGGGTCGTCCAGGAGGCGCTGACCAACGTCCACAAGCACGCGGCCGGCGCGAAGGTCGTCGTCCGCCTCGCCCATCGGGAGGGCGAGGTCGCCATGCAGGTCGAGAACGGCCCCTCGGACGGGGCCGCCACCGACGCCCATCTTCCGAGCGGCGGCAACGGCCTGGTCGGCATGCGGGAGCGGGTGACGCGTCTGGGCGGCGTCTTCGTCTCGGGCCCGACGGACGCGGGCGGCTTCCGGGTGTCGGCGGTGCTGCCGGTGGGGGAGCGGGCGGCGTAGCGGAGCCGGTGTCGTACGCGCGCCTACGAGAGTCCCGCCCCCGCGCTCAGCCCGTGACGAGCCGCGTCGGCTGCGCCCCCGTGATCAGTGTCGACAGCGCCGTGTCGATGTCGCGGCCCAGGAACCAGTCGCCCGTGTGGTCCAGGCTGTACACCCGGCCTTCCAGGTCGATCGCGAGGACCGCCTGGTGGTCCCCTTCCTCCCCGAGCGGGGAGATCTCGGTGTCCAGCGCGCGTCCCAGGTCGGCCAGTGTGCGGGCCAGGTGCAGGCCGGCCAGTGGGTCGAAGCGCAGCGGCGCCGGGGCGATCTGGCGGCCGGCGCCGGGTGACGTGACGCGCAGGCCGCCGAACTCGGCCCAGGCCTCCACCGCGGCCGGGAAGACGCTGTGCCGGTGGCCGCCCGGGGAGACGTGGGCGCGCAGTGCGTCGGCCCACTGCTCGGCGAGTTTGATGTCCCAGCGGCCCGGCTGCCACCCCGCCTCGCGGAGGGCGGCGTCGACGTTGACCGGGAAGCGGGTGGTGCTCAGATGGTCGGGCATGGAGGTGCGGTCAGCCGTTCTCGACAGTCGAGGTGGGGTCGACGGTGCGTACCCCGAAGTGGGCGAGCATCGCCGTACAGGAGCGGCAGGGCGCGGCGTAACCGCCGTGCAGCGGGTCGCCGTCCTCGCGGATGCGGCGCGCGGTCAGTTTGGCGTTCTTGAGCGAGCGGCGGGCCTCGCTGTGGGTGAGCGGCTTGCGCTGGGCGCGCTTGGAGCGGCCGGTCTCGGTGGCGGTCAGATGGCGGGAGAGCAGGATCGCCTCGGGGCAGCGGCCCGTGAAGCGTTCGCGCTGCCCGCTGGTGAGGGTGTCCAGAAAGTCCTGGACGAGCGGATGCAGGGCGGGGGGCTGGTCGCCGCGGCCCGCGGTGCAGGTGAGGGTTTCGCCACGTACGGAGAGCGCGGCGCCGACGGTGGGCAGGATTCCGTCGCGGCGGAAGCGCAGTAACGGGGCGCGGGTGGATTCCGTGCTGCTCCAGTTGAGGCGTGGGTCACCCTGCGTGGGCGTCGGTGCGGCGTACATGGTGCGTGTCTTCCCCTCCTGCAATCCCCCGAGTTGCTGGAACAGACTGCCAAATGGGACGCCTCATGCGGAAGCGGGGTAGGTGAAACGTGCTGCGGCGTGTCGGAACTATCGCCGGTGCGTCATCCGCTCGTGACACTTGGTCACGGTCTGTGGCCGTGGGCGGATCGGGCCGGGTCGCGGGCTTGTGGCAGCGCATAGGCTGTGCGGAATCAGCCAGCAGCCAGCGCAGGGGGCAACCGCCATGACGACAGGTCGGCTCGGGCAGCACGCCGCGCCACCGAACGCGGCTTACGCCGGGCAGGTCGTGCACTTCCCGGACCCGGTCCGCGCCTCCCGGCACCCCAGAGGGGTGAGGGTGGACGAACGGGGCTATCCGGACTTCTCGCCGTACGCCCGTGCGGCGGCGGAGATCGCCGATCCACCCGAGGGCTTCGGCGTCGACGAGCTGCGTCTGACGGACTACGTGTCGGCGAACGCGGCGCTGGCCGCGACCGGCCACGAACTGTGGGACACCATCCCCGCCGTGGCCACTCCGCACGGCTGGACCTGGCACCACGTGGCGGGCGGCCGGCGGATGGAGCTCGTACCGGTCGAGGTGAAGGCCTTGTTGCGTCACCACGGCGGGGTCGCGACCGCGGCCGTCGACCAGGCCAAGCGGGGCACGCGTCCGCTGCAGGAGACCCGGCCGGTCCATTTCGGGCTGCCCAAGGGCCTGGTGTCGGTGACGGAGCAGCAACTCCTCGGTGTGGAGGAGGACCTGGGCTACCGGCTGCCGGACGCGTACCGCTCCTTCCTGAAGGCGGCGGGCGGTTGCGCGCCGGTGGGCGCGGGTCTCGACGCGGAGCTCGGTCTTCTGGTGGACCAGCCGTTCTTCACGGTGCGCGAGGAGGCGGGGGTCAACGACCTCGTCTACGTCAACAAGTGTCTGCGTGACCATCTGACCAAGGACTACCTGGGCGTCGCGTTCGTGCAGGGCGGGATCCTGGCGGTGAAGGTGAAGGGCGACAGGATCGGTTCGGTGTGGTTCTGCGCGTACGACGACGCACGTGACCAGGACGGGTGGACGGTGAACGAGCGCGTGGAGCGGCTGTTGCTTCCGTGCGGCGAGGACTTCGACGTGTTCCTGCAGCGTCTCGCCGGCAATCCGCCGGAGCTGGAGACGGTGGCGAACCTGATGGTGGACGGCGGCTTCGCGCGCGCCGTGCCCGTGGTCCCGGTGGGGGAGTGAACTGGCTGTGGTGACGTTCGCGCAGGCGCAGGAGCGCGCCGAGGAATGGATCAACGGTGATGTGCCGGCGTACCAGCACCGCGAGGTGCGGGTACGGGAGTTCGAGCTGGGCTTCGTCGTGTGGGCGGAGGACCGCGAGGAGGGCCCGACCTCGGTCGGCGGCCGGCAGCGGCTGGTCATCGCGCGGGACAGCGGCGAGGCGACGCTGTGGCCCGGGCTGCCGGTGGGCGAGGTGATCCGTCGGTACGAGGAGGAGTACGGGGCTCCGGAGGACGCCGGTACGGGGTCGGCGGCGCCGGCGCCGCCGGAGCGGATCGATCTGAACGCGACGTCGTTCCTGCTGAGCCCGCCGGAGTGGCTGCAGGACGCGGCGGACAAGCTGGGTCTGCCGCCGAAGGGGCCGAACGCGTCGCAGGCGGGCGGGAGTTCGTCGTCCGCGGAGTCGGCGGGGGAGTCGGCGGGGGCGGGGGCGGTGGCCGATGCGTCGGTCGGTGCGTCGGCGGACGCCTCGGAGGGCGTTTCCGTGGGTGCTGCCTCGGCGGGGCGTCCGGTCGACTACGAGCCGACGGCGTCGGACGGTGTGCCGGCGGAGACGCCGCCGGGCGGCAGCCCGTGGGTGGACGCGAACGCGAGCTTGGGCGGTGCGGACGGCTCCGTGCCGCTGCCGGCGACGGTGTTCGCACCGCCGCTCTCGGGCGCGGACGACGACGACACCCCGCCCCCGGTGGTGGGCGCGGACGCCCCGACTGCCCTGATGTCGGGCGGCAGCGCACTGCCGCCGACGGCGGTGGCCCCGAGGCTCGACCCGAACGCCCCGCCGCCGGGGGCGCCTTCGGCGCCTGGCGCGGGCCCGGGTAGTACGCCGGGTGCTCCCGCCGACCCGGGTGCGCCTGGTGCGCCTGGTTTGCCCGGGGGCGCGGGTGGTCCGTTGCCGCAGGGCGGCCCGGGCTCGGCCGGCGGACCCGCTATGCCTGCGACGCCGGGTGCTCCCGGCGCGCCCGTGGGTTCCGGTGGCCCGTCACCGTCCGGTGGCCCCGATGTTCCTCCGGCGCCGGGTGCTGCCGGTGCGCCTGGCGCTTCGGGCGGTCCCGGTACTGCCAGTGGTCCCGGCGGTCCGGCGTCCACCGGTGGTTCCGGTGCGCCTTGGGCCTCGGGAGGCTCGGCGTCGGCCGGTGGTCCTGGTGTGCCCGGAGCCCCGGGTGTCCCTGCGGCGCCTGGCGCTCCCGGCGCCCCCGGCGCTCCCAGCTCGACGGCCACTCCTCCCCCCGCCCCCGGGGGTTCCCGGGCGGGGGACATCGCGGATGCGGCCACCAGTAAGGCCGTGCTGCCGCCGCGGGCCGCACGTGGGGGTGGCGGGAACACTCCGCCGCCGCCTCAGGCGCCCGGAGTTCCCGGTGCGCCCGCCGGCGGTTACGTACCGACGCAGCTGGTGGCGCAGCTCGGGCCCGACGGGCCCCAGCCGCCCGGTCCGCCCGGGCCACCCACGCCGCCCGGTCCGCCCACGCCGCCCAGGCCCGTGCACCAGGCCGCGACCATGCTCGCGAACCCGAGCCAGGGCGGGCCCGGTACGCCGCCGCCTCCGCCCGCGCCGCCGGGGATGCCCGGTGGTTCCGACGGCGCCGGTGCCGGTGTCGCGCACGCGGCGACGATGCTGGCCCACCCCGGTCCCGGCGGTCCGCCGGGACCGCCCGGGCCGCCCGGTGCGCCGGGCACTCCGCCCGGTGGGGTGCACCACGCGGCGACGATGCTGGCGCACCCCGGTCCGGGTGGTCCGCCCGGACCGCCGGTGCCTCCGCCGTCCGCTCCCGGCGCCCCGCTCGGCGCCCAGGGCACGCCGCCCCCGGCGTACGGGTACCCGCAGCAGCCCACCGGTCAGCCCACGGTCGGCCCCGGCTACCAGGCCGTGCTGCGTTACCGCGCGCCCGACGGCTCCGAGGCGCAGATCATCCGGCGGTCCGCGCCCGGTACGCCGCACCCCGAGTGGCAGATCCTGCACGAGCTGCGCGCCATGAACGTGCCGCCGCAGCAAGTCCTCGAACTGCACACGGAGTTGGAGTCCTGTGAGCTGCCGGGCGGTTACTGTGCCCGGATGATCCGGGAGACCTGGCCGCAGGCGCGGATCACCAACATCGCGCCGTACGGCAGGGATCACGCGGGGCGTCAGCAGGGCATGCGGCAACTCCTCACCCACCAGGGCGAGTTGCATCAGGTCGCGGACGGTCCGGCCCGCCCGGCGCCGGTCCGCGCCCCGCTGCCGCCGGTGCAGCCGGCTCCGCCGATCCCTCCGGAGGGTGTGGCGCAGGAGCTGGCCGGTGCCTTCGGCCCGGGTATCTGCCGGTTCGACCAGCGGGCCGTCTCCCGGCAGGGCGTGCCGGAGGTCGTCGCGCTGACTCTCGTATGGGCGGGTCTGCCGGCCGACTTCGGGCCGTTCTTCTGGGCGCAGCCGGCTCAGCCGGTCGTTCCGACGCTGGCCGAACTCGCGGCGCAGCGGCAGGTCCAGCCGGCCTCGGACGCGGGCTCGTACCTCGTGATCGGCTCGGACTTCGGGCGGGCGATCTGCGTCCAGTACGGGACCGCGCACATCGTCGCCGTACCGGTCGAGGCCGGTCCGGGCGGGCAGCCGGTGCCGCCGCAGTTCGTGAACAGCGGGCTGCCGGAGTTCACGCGCTCCATGGCGCTGCTCGGCCGGATGTGGCGGCTGCGGTTCGGGCTCAACCCGGAGCAGGCGGGTCGCTGGACGGTCGACTTCCAGGCGCAGCTGGCGATGCTGGACCCGGCGGCGCTCGCGTCGCCCGAGAACTGGTGGTCGGTGCTCCTGGAGCAGATGTGGGACGGTCTGCTCTAGCCCATTGGTGACCGAAGGCGCCCGACGTGTATGTCACGTCGGGCGCCTTTTGTCGTGTCTGAGGGAGTCTGGTGTCGCATCCTGGTCATTCGGGCCATTACGGAAGGGGCGTCAGAGATGGGTTTCTCCGTCGGGCGGGGCCGCGGCTACCGCCCCGAGCAGGTCGACCGCCACCTCGCCGCGCTCTCCGGCGAACGGGACGCCGCCTGGGAGCGGGCGGCCCGGCTGACCGTCCTCGCGAAGGAGATGGAGGCGGAGGCGGCCGGGCTGCGGGAGGTGGTGGCGGCGCTCGCCCCGCAGCGGTACGAGTCCCTGGGGGAGCGGGCGCGGACGATCCTCGAGCTCGCGGAGGCGGAGGAGGACAACCTCGTACGCGCCGCGGAGGCCCGGGCGCAGACCCTCGCCGAGGCCGCGGAGGAGGAGGGCCGCGCGGCGGCCGAGGCGGCGCGGGTGTACGCGAACGAGGTGCGGGCGGAGGCGGAGGCGGCGGCCGGCGCGATCCTCGTACGGGCCGACGAGGAGGCCAAGGCGACCCGGGCGGCGGCCCGCCGCGCGGCGGAGGAGCAGCGGGCGGAGGCGCGGGAGGAGTTCGAGGAGGCCGCCCGCCGCGCGGCGGGGCTGCTGAAGACCCGGCGCGCGGAGCAGGCGGCGCTCCGGGAGGAGGCCGAGCGCGAGCGTACGGCGCAGGCGGCGGAGCTGGACGCCCGCCACCAGGAGCTCCTCGCCGACGCGCGGGCCGGCCTGGCGGAGGCCGAACGGGCTCTCGCGAGGACGCGCGAGCAGATCCGCCACGGCCAGGAGGACGCGGAGGCTCGCGCGGCGGAGCTCCTTGCGGAGGCGCGGTCGCAGCAGGAACGGATCGAGCGGGCGACGGAGCGGGTCCTGCGGGAGCACGAGGAGGCGCGGGAGGAGATCCTGGCCCATGTGGACCACATCCGGACGTCGCTGGCGTCTCTGACGGGGCGTACGGCTCTGGCTCTGGAGGACGGTGACGAGGGAGGGGGAGGGGGAGGGGGAGATGGAGACGGAGACGGCTGAACGGCCTGCCCACGGCGGATCGCGGCGCCGTCACCGCCGCGATCTGCTCGCGCTGCCGTTCTTCCGGGCTCCACTGCTCCTCGCGCTACGGGGCGTCCGTGAGCTTCAGGCCGAGGAACCCTCGTCCTGATGCTCCTTGAGGACGGGGAAGCGGCGCGGGGCCAGCGTGAGGAGGACCAGGAGCGCCAGCGCCGCCGCTCCCGCCGCGCCCAGGTACACGTAGTCGACGGCCGCGTCGACCGCGCGGCGCAGGCTGTCGTCGGCGTGGTCCAGGGCGTACGCCAGGCTGTCCAGGTCGGTGGCGCCGCCGAGGCGGGAGGCGAGGACGCCGTTGGCGATCGCGCCGAAGAGGGCCGCGCCGACGCTCTGGCCGACCTGGCGGCAGAAGAGGACGGACGCGGTCGTCGTGCCGCGCTCCCCGTACGGGACGGTCGACTGGACCCCGACGATGAGCGGGAGCTGGAAGAGGCCGAGCGCGCCGCCGAGCAGCAGCATGAGCAGCGCCGGCTGCCAGGGCTCTCCGGGGAAGGGGAGGAAGGGGAAGGCGAGCAGGACGAGGAGCGCGAGGGTGATGCCGACGACCGCGGTGAGCCGGAAGCCGATGCGGGTGTAGATCCGGTTGGAGAGGGCCGCGGTGACCGGCCAGCTGAGGGTCATCGCGGAGAGCACGAAGCCGGCGGCTATCGGGCCGAGGCCGAGGACGGCCTGGGCGTAGGTGGGCAGGAAGACGGTCGGGGCGACCATCAGCAGGCCGAGCGCGCCGAGGGCCAGATTGACCGCGGCGATCGTGCGGCGGCGCCAGATCCAGCCGGGGATGATCGGCTCGGCGGCCCGGCGCTCCACGAGGACCGTCACCCCGGCGAGGGCGAGCGCGCCCCCGAACAGGCCGAGGGAGGGCGCGGACAGCCAGGGCCAGGCGATGCCGCCCTGGACGAGGGCGGTCAGCAGCAGGGCCCCGGTGGCGAAGACGGCGACCGCCCCGGCCCAGTCGACGGGGGGCCGCGTCGCTCCGGCCTCCGTCTTCCCTGCCTGTGCCTTCCCCGCCTGCGCCGTCCGTGCCCGCGTCCGCCCCGCGCCGGTCCGGCCTGCCCGCGTCCGCCCCGCCCCCGCCCTCCCCGGCTCCACGAGATACCGCGCGACCAGCCACAGCGCCACCAGGCCCACCGGCAGGTTGATCAGGAAGATCCAGCGCCAGTCCGCGTACCCCGCCAGCAGTCCGCCCGCCGCCGGGCCCGCGACCGAGGCCGTGGCCCAGACCGAGGAGAGCTTCGCCTGGATCTTCGGGCGTTCCTTCAGCGGGTACAGGTCCGCCGCGATCGTCTGGATCGTGCCCTGGAGCGCGCCGCCGCCCAGGCCCTGGACGATCCGGAACGCGATCAGCGAGCCCATGCTCCACGCCGCCGCGCACAGCAGGGAGCCGATGAGGAAGAGGACGGTCCCGGCGATCAGGACCGGCTTGCGGCCGAAGGTGTCGCAGAGCTTCCCGTACACCGGCAGTGTCACCGTCACGGCGAGCAGATAGCCGGAGAACAGCCAGGAGAAGACCGAGAGACCGCCGAGGTCGCCGACGATCTGCGGCACGGCGGTCGAGACGACCGTGCCGTCCAGCGCGGCCAGGGCCATCCCCAGCATGAGCGCCGCGACGACCGGTCCGCGGCCGCGCGGAGTGGCGACCGGTGCCGCGGCCTGCTCCGCCGTCGTCTCGGACACCCCGGATTCCCCTCCCCGCCCGCCGACGCCACCTGATGGGTCGTACATCTAATTTCGTCGGGACAGCCTCTCACTCGAACCATGGGTGGAGAACCCCTAGGGGTCCCTCCCCCATAGAGGGCAGGGGTCCTTCGTCCCGGCGGAGGACGAGAACGATCGTCCTCGGTCTTTAGCTTGGTCTTACGGAAAACCCCAGGGCGAAGAGTGCGACAGGCCCCAGTGACCCGACGCCCCGCCCTCTCGCAGACTCGGACACGAGTCGGATCCGACACAGACATAGGAGACATACCGTGACTTCGGCTGTGACCATCCCCAGGCACGGGGGCACTGGAGGGCTTACGGCCGTCGCCGCGCGGGCGCGGCAGGTCGTCAAGGCGTACGGCGTGGGCGAGACCCGGGTCGTCGCGCTCGACCATGTCGATGTGGACATCGCCCGCGGCCAGTTCACCGCGATCATGGGCCCTTCCGGCTCCGGCAAGTCGACCCTGATGCACTGCCTCGCCGGTCTCGACACCGTCACCAGCGGCCAGATCTTCCTCGACGAGACCGAGATCACCGGTCTGAAGGACAAGAAGCTCACCCAGCTGCGCCGGGACCGGATCGGCTTCATCTTCCAGGCGTTCAACCTGCTGCCGACCCTCAACGCGCTGGAGAACATCACGCTGCCGATGGACATCGCCGGCCGCAGGGCGGACGCGGCCTGGCTCGACCGGGTCGTGTCCACCGTCGGCCTGGCCGAGCGGCTGGGGCACCGGCCCAACCAGCTCTCCGGCGGCCAGCAGCAGCGCGTCGCCGTGGCCCGCGCGCTCGCCGCCCGGCCCGAGATCATCTTCGGTGACGAGCCGACCGGAAACCTCGACTCCCGCGCCGGGGCCGAAGTCCTCGGCTTCCTGCGGCAGTCGGTCGACGAGCTCGGCCAGACGATCGTCATGGTCACCCACGACCCGGTGGCCGCGTCGTACGCCGACCGCGTCCTCTACCTCGCGGACGGCCGGATCGTCGACGAGATGTTCCGGCCCACCGCCGACGCCGTACTGGACCGGATGAAGGACTTCGACGCGCGCGGGCGGACGTCATGACCGTCCTCAAGACCTCGCTGCGCAACTTCTTCGCGCACAAGGGCCGCATGGCGCTCTCCGCCGTCGCCGTCCTGCTCTCCGTGGCGTTCGTGAGCGGCACGCTCGTGTTCACGGACACCATGAACACCACCTTCGACAAGCTCTTCGCGTCGACGGCCTCCGACGTCACCCTCAGCCCCAAGGACGCGGCGGTCGACGACGAGACGCCGCAGAGCGGCCGCCCCGAGACCCTGCCCGCCTCCCTCGTCGACCAGGTCCGCAAGGCCGAGGGCGTCAAGGACGCCCAGGGCTCGGTCATCTCGCTGAGCGTCACCGTCGTCGACTCCGGCGACAAGAACGTCGGGCCCACCAGCGGCGCCCCGACGATCGCCGTCAACTGGGGCCCCAACGAGCTGCGTTCGGTGGACATCACCTCCGGCCACGAGCCGCGCGGGCCCACCGAGATGATGGTCGACGCCGGCACCGCCGAGAAGCACAAGCTGAAGATCGGCGACGAGCTGCGCACCATCGCCGTCACCGGTGACTTCACGGCCCGGATCTCCGGCATCGTCGAGTTCAAGGTCACCAACCCCGGTGCCACCGTCGTCTACTTCGACCTCGCCACGGCGCAGCGTGAACTCCTCGGCAAGGAAGGCCTGTTCACCCAGATCACGGCCGACGCCGCCCCCGGGGTCAGCGACGAGACGCTCAAGAGCAACATCGCCGCGACGGTCGGCGGCGGCTACACGCTGCAGACCGCGGCCGAGGTCGCCGACGCGGGCCGCGAGGACGTCGCGGGCTTCCTCGACGTCATGAAGTACGCGATGCTCGGCTTCGCCGGAATCGCCTTCCTCGTCGGCATCTTCCTCATCGTCAACACCTTCTCCATGCTGGTCGCCCAGCGCACCCGCGAGATCGGCCTCATGCGGGCCATCGGCTCCAGCCGCAAGCAGGTCAACCGCTCCGTCCTCGTCGAGGCGCTGCTCCTCGGCGTCGTCGGCTCGATCGCCGGTGTCGCGGCGGGCGTCGGACTCGCGATCGGCCTGATGGAGCTCATGGGCTCCATGGGCATGGAACTGTCCACCGAGGACCTGACCGTCAAGTGGACGACCCCGGCCGTCGGCCTCCTCCTCGGCATCGTCGTCACCGTCCTCGCCGCCTACATCCCGGCCCGCCGGGCCGGCAAGGTCTCCCCGATGGCCGCCCTGCGCGACGCCGGGACCCCGGCCGACGGCAAGGCGGGCCTGGTACGGGCCGGGCTCGGCCTGGCCCTCACGGCGGGCGGCGCCGCCGCGCTGTGGACGGCGACCCAGGCGGAGAAGGCAGGCACCGGGTCCCTCTGGCTCGGCCTCGGCGTCGTCCTCTCCCTCATCGGCTTCATCGTCGTCGGACCGCTGCTCGCGGGCGGGGTCGTCCGGGTCCTCGGCGCCGTCGTCCTGCGGATCTTCGGCCCGGTCGGGCGGATGGCCGAGCGCAACGCGCTGCGCAACCCGCGCCGTACGGGCGCCACCGGCGCCGCCCTGATGATCGGCCTCGCGCTCGTCGCCTGCCTCTCGGTGGTCGGCTCGTCGATGGTCGCCTCGGCCACCGAGGAGCTGGACCGCTCGGTCGGCGCGGACTTCATCGTCCGGTCCACCAACGGGCAGCCGGTCATGCCGCAGGCCCAGGCGGCCCTGGAGAAGACCCCGGGCCTGGACCACGTCACCGAGTACAAGTGGGTCGAGGCGAAGATCACCGACCCACGGGGCAAGACCGTGGACAAGGGCGTGGTCGCCGCCGACCCGACCTACGCGAAGGACCTGCGCCGCGACACGACCGCCGGCACGCTCCTGGACGCGTACGGCACGAACGCGATGTCGGTGGGCAGCGACTACGCGAGCGAGCACGGAGTGAAGGTCGGCGACGAGCTGACCGTCGCCTTCAAGGGCGGCGAGAGCGCGAAGCTCAGGATCGCGGCGATCACCTCGGACGAGAACAACGTCGACAAGGGGGTGATGTACACCAACATCACCACCGCGGAGCGCTACCTCCCTGCCGAGAAGATGCCCAAGAGCGTGATCATGTTCGCGACCGCCGAGGACGGCAAGGAGGCGGAGGCGTACGCGGCCCTGAAGTCGTCGCTCGCCGCCTACCCGCAGTACAAGGTGAGCAACCAGGCCGACTACAAGCAGGACCTGAAGGACCAGGTCGGCCAGCTCCTGAACATCGTGTACGGGCTCCTCGCCCTGGCGATCATCGTCGCCGTGCTCGGCGTGGTGAACACGCTCGCGCTGTCGGTGGTCGAGCGGACCCGGGAGATCGGCCTGATGCGCGCCATCGGCCTCTCGCGCCGCCAGCTGCGCCGCATGATCCGCCTGGAGTCGGTGGTCATCGCCCTCTTCGGCGCCCTCCTGGGCCTCGCCCTGGGCATGGGCTGGGGCACGGCGGCCCAGAAGCTCCTGGCCCTGGAGGGCCTGGGGGTCCTGGAGATCCCGTGGCCGACGATCCTGACGGTCTTCGTCGGCTCGGCGTTCGTGGGCCTGTTCGCGGCCCTGATCCCGGCGTTCCGCGCGGGCCGGATGAACGTCCTGAACGCGATCGCGACCGAGTAGCGGCGCGGAGTCACGGGGGTACGGCCCCGGTCCGGCATCGCCCGATGCCGGACCGGGGCCGCCGCGCGTGCGTCTGTCAACCGGTGTCGCGCGCGTCCCACCCGCCGCCGCGGGTTTTCGGGCGCGGCTCCCGGCGGGGCGTCGTAGGGTGGGACTACCCCCGGCCCGTGAGACGTGTCGGGCTGTTCGCGTTGCCCACCCCCCGTAACCCCCGGGATGGAAGTCCATGAGTTTGCACGGTCTGCTTGATGTAGTCGTCAAGGACGCGGCCCTCGCCGAGGCGGTGAAGGCCGCGGCGGACGGCAACCGCATGCATGTGGACCTGGTCGGGCCCCCGGCCGCGCGCCCCTTCGCCATCGCCGGGCTCGCGCGGGAGGCCGGGCGGCCCGTGCTCGCCGTCACCGCGACCGGGCGGGAGGCCGAGGACCTGGCCGCCGCGCTGCGCAGCCTCCTCGACCCGGACACGGTCGTCGACTACCCCTCCTGGGAGACCCTGCCGCACGAGCGGCTCTCGCCCCGCTCCGACACCGTCGGCCGCCGCCTCGCCGTGCTGCGCCGCCTCGCGCACCCCTCCGCCGACGACCCGTCCGCCGGCCCGGTGTCCGTCGTCGTCGCGCCCGTACGGTCGGTGCTCCAGCCGCAGGTCAAGGGGCTCGGAGACCTGGAGCCCGTCGCCCTGCGCACCGGGCAGACGGCGGACCTGAACGAGATCGTGGAGGGCCTCGCGGCCGCCGCGTACTCCCGGGTGGAGCTGGTCGAGAAGCGCGGCGAGTTCGCCGTGCGCGGCGGCATCCTGGACGTCTTCCCGCCGACCGAGGAGCACCCGCTCCGGATCGAGTTCTGGGGCGACGACGTCGAGGAGATCCGTTACTTCAAGGTCGCCGACCAGCGCTCCCTGGAGGTCGCCGAGCACGGCCTGTGGGCCCCGCCCTGCCGTGAGCTGCTCCTCACCGAGGACGTGAAGCAGCGGGCCGCCGCCCTCGCGGAGCTCCACCCCGAGCTGGGCGAGCTTCTCGGCAAGATCGCCGAGGGGATCGCGGTCGAGGGCATGGAGTCCCTCGCCCCGGTCCTCGTCGACGACATGGAGCTGCTGCTCGACGTGCTGCCCAAGGGCTCCATGACGATGGTCTGCGACCCCGAGCGGGTCCGGACGAGGGCGGCGGACCTCGTCGCGACGAGTCACGAGTTCCTGCAGGCGTCCTGGGCGGCCACCGCGGGTGGCGGCGAGGCCCCGATCGACGTCGGCGCGGCCTCCCTGTGGGGGATCGCGGACGTACGGGACCGGGCGCGCGAGCTCGGCATGATGTGGTGGTCGGTCTCGCCGTTCGCCGCGGACGAGAGCGCGGACGACTCCGACGCGGACACGATGAAGCTCGGGATGCACGCCCCGGAGACGTACCGCGGCGACACCGCCCGCGCGCTCGCCGACACCAAGGGCTGGCTCGCCGACGGCTGGCGCACGGTCTACGTCACCGAGGCGCACGGCCCGGCGGCCCGCACGGTCGAGGTCCTCGGTGGCGAGGGCATCGCGGCCCGCCTCGACGCCGACCTGGCCGAGATCTCCCCGTCCGTCGTCCATGTGGCGACGGGCTCGATCGACTACGGCTTCGTCGACCCGGCCCTCAAGCTCGCCGTCCTCACCGAGACCGACCTGTCCGGCCAGAAGGCGGCCGGCAAGGACGGCCGGCGGATGCCGGCCAAGCGCCGCAAGACCATCGACCCGCTGACCCTGGAGGTCGGCGACTACATCGTGCACGAGCAGCACGGTGTCGGCCGCTACATCGAGATGGTCCAGCGGACCGTCCAGGGCGCCACCCGCGAGTACCTCCTCGTCGAGTACGCCCCCGCCAAGCGCGGCCAGCCCGGCGACCGGCTGTACATCCCCACCGACCAGCTGGAGCAGGTCACCAAGTACGTGGGCGGCGAGGCGCCGACCCTGCACCGGCTCGGCGGCGCGGACTGGACGAAGACCAAGGCGCGCGCGAAGAAGGCGGTCAAGGAGATCGCCGCCGACCTGATCAAGCTGTACTCCGCCCGGATGGCGGCGCCCGGCCACGCCTTCGGCCCCGACACCCCCTGGCAGCGGGAGCTGGAGGACGCCTTCCCGTACGCGGAGACGCCCGACCAGCTGTCCACCATCGCCGAGGTGAAGGAGGACATGGAGAAGACGGTCCCCATGGACCGCCTGATCTGCGGCGACGTCGGCTACGGCAAGACGGAGATCGCGGTCCGCGCCGCGTTCAAGGCGGTCCAGGACGGCAAGCAGGTCGCCGTTCTCGTACCGACGACGCTCCTCGTGCAGCAGCACTTCGGGACGTTCTCGGAGCGGTACTCGCAGTTCCCCGTCGTCACCCGCGCGCTCTCCCGTTTCCAGACGGAGAGCGAGTCGAAGGCGACGATGGAGGGCCTGCGGGACGGCTCGGTCGACATCGTCATCGGCACGCACCGCCTGTTCTCGTCCGAGACGAAGTTCAAGGACCTCGGTCTGGTCATCGTCGACGAGGAGCAGCGCTTCGGTGTCGAGCACAAGGAGCAGCTGAAGAAGCTGCGGGCCGACGTCGACGTCCTGACGATGTCCGCGACCCCCATCCCCCGTACGCTCGAGATGGCGGTCACCGGCATCCGCGAGATGTCGACGATCACCACCCCGCCGGAGGAGCGGCACCCCGTCCTCACCTTCGTCGGCCCGTACGAGGAGAAGCAGATCGGCGCGGCCGTACGCCGTGAACTCCTGCGCGAGGGCCAGGTCTTCTACATCCACAACCGCGTCGAGTCGATCGACCGGGCGGCGGCCCGGCTGCGGGAGATCGTCCCGGAGGCGCGGATCGCGACCGCTCACGGTCAGATGGGCGAGAGCGCCCTGGAGCAGGTCGTCGTCGACTTCTGGGAGAAGAAGTTCGACGTGCTCGTCTCGACGACGATCGTCGAGTCCGGCATCGACATCTCCAACGCCAACACGCTGATCGTGGAGCGTGGCGACAACTTCGGCCTGTCGCAGCTGCACCAGCTGCGCGGCCGCGTCGGCCGGGGGCGGGAGAGGGGCTACGCCTACTTCCTCTACCCGCCGGAGAAGCCGCTCACCGAGACCGCCCACGAGCGGCTCGCGACGATCGCCCAGCACACCGAGATGGGCGCGGGCATGTACGTGGCCATGAAGGACCTGGAGATCCGCGGCGCGGGCAACCTGCTCGGCGGCGAGCAGTCCGGCCACATCGCGGGCGTCGGGTTCGACCTGTACGTACGGATGGTGGGCGAGGCGGTCGCCGACTACCGCGCCTCCCTGGAGGGCGGTGTCGAGGAGGAGCCGCCCCTGGAGGTCAAGATCGAGCTCCCGGTCGACGCCCATGTCCCCCACGACTACGCGCCGGGCGAGCGGCTGCGTCTCCAGGCGTACCGCGCGATCGCCTCGGCGAACACGGAGGAGGACATCAAGGCGGTACGGGAGGAGCTCACCGACCGCTACGGCAAGCTCCCCGAGCCGGTCGAGAACCTGCTCCTGGTCGCCGGTCTGCGGATGCTGGCCCGCGCCTGCGGCGTCGGCGAGATCGTCCTCCAGGGCCCGAACATCCGCTTCGCGCCGGTGGAGTTGCGCGAGTCGCAGGAGCTGCGCCTGAAGCGCCTGTACCCGCGCACGGTCGTCAAGCCGGCCGTCCACCAGATCCTGGTGCCGCGCCCGACGAGCGGGAAGATCGGCGGGAAGCCGGTGGTGGGGCGCGAACTGCTGGCGTGGACGGGGGAGTTCCTGACCACGATCCTGGGCTCGTAGACGAGGGTTGCCAGGGTTCCGGGGGCCGGGGGCTGGGGTCCGGGGTCCGGGTCCGAGTACGGGTCCGAGTACGGGTCCGGGTCCGGGTACGGGTCCGGGGTCCGGGGGCCGAGTTCCGGGGGCCGGCCGCGCTCGGCCGGCCCCCGGAGGTCCCGTCAGAGCGCGTCGAGGTCGAGTGCCTCGGCCATGGCGCGGAAGCCCGCGTCGTTCGGGTGGAGACGGTCGCCCGAGTCGTACGCGGGGAGCAGCGCGTCGCGGTCCGTCGGGTCGGAGACCGCGCGGTCGAAGTCGACGACGGCGTCGTACGCGCCGGAGTCGCGGATCCACTCGTTGACCGCGTCCCGCTTGGCCTCGTTGGCCGGGGTGTCGTAGAACGAGCCCTTGATCGGGGTCAGCGTCGCGCCGACGATCTTGAGGCCCTTGGCGTGGGCCTGGCGGATCAGTGAGCGGTGGCCCTCGATGAGCTGCTCGACCGAGACCTCGGGGGTCGGTCCGCCCGGGAAGGACGGGCCGCTGCCTCCGATGTCGTTGATGCCTTCGAGGACGATGACCGTGCGCACGCCCGGCTCGGTGAGCACGTCCTTCTTGAAGCGCTCCACCCCCTTCTCGCCCGCCCAGGTCGTGTCGTTGGTGACCTGGTTGCCGCCGATGCCGTGGTTGAGGACGCTGCGCGGCCTGCCGGCGGCGGCGAAGCGTTCGGCCAGCTCGTCGGGGTAGCGGTTGTCGGCGCCGAGGCCCGAGCCGACGCCGTCGGTGATGGAGTCGCCGAAGGCCACGACGCCGTCCCGGCGCGCGGGCGCGCCGCCGCTCACCTCGACGCCGGACAGGAAGTACCAGGAGTGGCTGGACTCCTTGAACGCCGTCCCGTCCTGGTCGGAACGGTGGTCGCCGTCCGCCCGGTAGCTGGTGGCGGCGGAGAAGGTGTGGAAGGTGGCCGGCCCGGTGGGGGCGGCCAGGTAGAGGGTGACGGTCAGCGATTCCAGGGCCTCGACCCTGATCGGGACGCCGTCGCTGTACGCCGTCCCGCCGGCCGGGATCGTCACGGACCGGCCGCCCTTGCCGAAGGACAGCTGCCGGACCGAACCGGGCTTCACGGAGGCGCCCTTGTCCGTGCGGGCGACGGTCGCGCCGGTGATGACCAGCGGGCCCGTGCCGTACCGGTTGGAGAGCTCGATACGGGCCTTGGTGCCGCCGGTGGTGACGCGGACGACCTGGCGGACCGTGTGGTTCGAGAAGCCCTGCTGGGACCAGTTGGGCCCGAAGGGCGCCGTCGGGTGCTGGACCGAGGTGGCCCAGGCGCCGCGCCACGCGCCGCCGCCGTGCTGCTCCGACGCCATCGCGCCGTCCGCGAGCGGGAGCGCCGTCAGGGCGGCCGCGCCTAAGAGTGCGACAGCCGTGTGTCGCGTGCGTCGCGTGCGTCGTATGGGCGTCGTGGAGGTCACGGGGGCCAGGGGGGTCATGGGAGTCATAGGAGCCATGCACGTGGTCAAGCGCGGACCGACTCCGGCTATTCCCCGGGCGCTTGGGGACCGCCGGCCGCGAACAGCAGCCCCGCGAGCGTGCGGAAGACCTCCTCGGGGTCCCGGTCGCCGACCGGGCCCGCGAGGTTGTGGCTGAGCAGCAGCGTCGCGAAGCCGTGGGCCAGGGACCAGGCCGCGACGCCCGCGAGGCGCGGATCGGGACCGCGGCCGTCGGCGGACACGCCCGCGACGCCCGCCCGGAGCCGGTCGCCGGCGCGTTCCTTGGCGGCGAGCAGCTCCGGGTCGTCGGGCCGGTGCAGGTCCGGCTGGAACATCACCTGGAAGTGCGCCGGGTGCTCGGTGGCGAACCGTACGTACCGCACCCCCGCGTCCTTCAGGTCCTTCGCCTCGCCGAGCGCCTGCGCCAGCAGGTCGAAGCCCTCGGTCGCGACGGCCGTCAGCAGGCCCGCCCGGTCCTTGAAGTGGTGGGCCGGGGCCGCGTGCGAGACGCCCGCGCGGCGGGCCAGGTCGCGCAGGCTCAGGGCGGAGGGGCCCTCGGTGGCGATGACGTCCAGGGCGGCGGTCAGCACCGCCTGCCGCAGGTCGCCGTGGTGGTAGGTGCGCCGGCTGCTCATGAACAGCAGCCTACGCCGAATCTAGGCATTGACAAGTTCGAGGCCGCGAGGGCAATCTAGTCGGTGTCAAGATGAGTGAGTGACGGAGCGACGGAGGAGACGGACATGGAGCCCGGACGCGTACGGCAGATGTGGCACCTGCTCGAACCGCTGCACGCGGTTCTCTACTACGCCCCCGAGGCCTTCGACGAGGCCCTGGCGCTGGGCTACGACGTCAAGGAGCGCTGGCCCGGCTACTTCGCCTGGCGCGCCGCGCCCCTCGGCCCGGCCGGGGCCGAGCGGATCGGCTCCGCCTTCTACAGCTTCAGCCCGCAGATGGTGGCCCGGTACGTGCCGGAGGTCTGGCGGACGGCCGCGCCCGCCGACGTGCTCGACGCCCGGCTGCGCGCCGTCGACCTCGCCTATCGCTCCCTGCTCGGCGCCGAGACCGTCGACGGGCCCGAGCTCGCCGAGGCCGCCGCGCTCGCCCGGCGGGCCGCCGAGGCCGCCGTGACGGCCGGGCGCCCGCTCGCCGCCGCCAACGCCGAGCTGCCCTGGCCCGACGCCCCGCACCTGGTCCTCTGGCAGGCCGCGACGATCCTGCGCGAGCACCGCGGCGACGGGCACCTGGCCGCGCTCCTCGCCGCCGGACTGGACCCTGCCGAGTCGCTGGTCTCCTTCGCGGGGGTCGGGGCGGCCTCCGAGCAGACCTTCACGAGCCGCGGCTGGAGCGAGGCCGAGTGGGCCGCCGCCCGCGAACGCCTGGCCGCCCGCGGCCTGCTCGCCGCCGACGGCGCGGCCACCGAGGCCGGCCGCGCCCTGCGCGCGGAGGTGGAACTGCGTACGGACGTCCTGGCCGCCGGCCCCTGGGCCGCCCTCGGTCCCGAGGCCACCGCCCGCCTCGCCGAACTCCTCGGCGGGCCCTGGCTGACCGTCATCGGCTCCGGGCTGCTGCCGGGCGAGAACACGCTGGGGATCGGGAAGATCTGACCGAACCGGCCTGGACACACCGAGGCCGCGGGGCGCCCTGGGGGCGCCCCGCGGCCGGAGGCGTGTGGGGGTTGTCAGCTCGGCGGCTGCTCCGGCCTGTCCGGCATGCCGAGGGTGCCCTCGATCTTCTGCTGGGCCTGGTCGACCTGGCCCGTGTACTTGTTCCCGGTCTTCTCGTTGATCGTGCGCTCTGCGGCGTCGGACGCCTGGCGGGCCTGGTCCTCGTGCCCGCGCACCATGCCCTTGAGCTTGTCCATGATCCCCATGGGTGTTGACTCCTTCGGAAGGGGACATACAGCGCATTCGACGCTACGCGCCCCCCGTCGATTCCGCGCGCCGAACGACGCAATGGTCTGGACCACGAGGGCCTGTGGCTAGGATCCGGACGTGCCCAGCTACCGCAGGACCCTCCCCCTCGCCGCACTTGCCGCCGCCGTCCTCATAACCTCCGGCTGTACGGCGCCCCCTGACGGCTCCACGGCCGAGGGCGCCCCCGGCGCGGGCCGCGGCGGCTCCGCGCTCGCCGCCGTGGACACCCTCACCGTCAAGGGGCGCGCCCCCAAGACCGGCTACGACCGGGAGAAGTTCGGCCGCGCCTGGGCCGACGTCGACGGCAACGGCTGCGGGACCCGCGACGACATCCTCAAGCGCGACCTCGCCGAGGTCCGCTTCAAGGACCGTGACTGCAAGGTCGCCTCCGGCGTCCTCGCCGACGACCCGTACACCGGGGACCGTATCGACTTCGTGCGCGGCCGCAGCAAGGTCGACATAGACCATCTCGTCGCACTTTCCGACGCCTGGCAGAAGGGTGCCCAGCAGTGGGACGCGGAGAAGCGGCGCCGCTTCGCCAACGATCCGCTCAACCTGCTCGCCGTCGACTCGACCGCCAACCGCCGCAAGTCCGACGGGGACGCCGCGACCTGGCTGCCGCCCAACAAGGCGTACCGCTGCACGTATGTCGCCGCGCAGGTCGCGGTGAAGAAGAAGTACGGGGTGTGGGTCACCCGGGGCGAGCGCGACGCGATGAAGAAGGTCCTCGGCGGCTGCCCGGACCAGCGGCTCCCGTAATTCGGTTGG